>DXNX01000029.1:1951-20882 GCA_019413245.1 Oscillospiraceae bacterium | reverse complement strand
GACAAAAGACGGAGAAACCCGCCCTGGACTGGCAGGAATGGGACCCCGACGAACTGCCCCAGCTGTAATTCGGGAAGGAGTACGCAAGCATGGACATCAAACGCGCCAAACAGGAAATTGAAAATACCGTCCGGGCTTATCTGGCCACTGACGATACCGGCACGCCGCTGATTCCGCCGGTGCGCCAGCGCCCCATTCTGCTCATGGGCCCTCCGGGCATCGGCAAGACCCAGATCATGGAGCAGATCGCCCAGGAATGCGGCATTGCCCTGGTGGCTTATACCATCACCCACCACACCCGCCAGAGCGCCGTGGGTCTGCCGTTCATCCGGCACCGCCACTATGACGGTGTGGACCGCAGCGTGACCGAGTACACCATGAGTGAGATCATCGCCAGCTGCTACGAAAAGATGGAGCAGACCGGGCTGCACAACGGCATCCTCTTCATTGACGAGATCAACTGTGTGTCCGAAACCCTGGCCCCCACCATGCTGCAATTTTTGCAGGGCAAGACCTTCGGCAACCAGCCTGTCCCCGCCGGATGGGTCATTGTGGCCGCCGGCAACCCGCCGGAATACAACAAGAGCGTGCGGGATTTCGACCTGGTCACCCTGGACCGTGTACGCCGCATCGACATTGAGCCGGAGCTCTCGGTCTGGCAGGAATACGCCCGGGCCCATCGTCTGCACCCCGCCGTGATCGCCTATCTGGAATTGCGTCCCCAGCATTTCTACAAAATCGAAAATGATGTGGACGGTCCCAAGTTCGTCACCGCCCGCGGCTGGGAAGACCTGTCCGCCTATCTGCAGGCGGCCGGGGCCCTGAACCTGCCCGCCGATGAGGAAGTCATCGGGCAGTATCTGCGCCATCCCGACGTAGCCCGGGACTTTGCCGCCTACTGGGCACTGTACCAGAAATACAAGGCCGATTACGGTGTGGAGGACATCCTGCAGGGCAAGCCTTTTGACGCCGTGCTGGACCGTGCCCTGAACGCCGCTTTTGACGAGCGGATGAGTCTGGTCAGCCTGTTGCTGGCTGGCCTGAACACCCGCTTTGCCACTGCCCGTCAGACCGACGAAGCCACCGACGCCTGCTACCAGCAGCTGCGAACCTTCAAACGGGCTCTGACCGATGATGTCACCGACCCGGCTGCCGTGTTTGCGGCCCAGTGCGATGACTATGAAGCCCAGCTGGAAGCAGGAAAATCTTCCGGCCGTCTGACAGCCGCCCAGATCGCTGCTCACAGCCGTGCGGCGGCGCTGCTGCGGGGCTGGAGCAAGAAGCTGGAGCCTCGTATGGACAACGACGAAGCCTTTGACACCGTACGCGCCGGGTTCAACGCCCAGGTGCGCCGCCGGGAAGAGGCCGTGGCCGTAGCTGGGGATGCTCTGGAGGCAGCCTTCGATTTTATGGAACGCGCCTTCCCCGACACCCAGGAAATGGTCGTGTTTGTGAACGAGCTGGCCCTGGGACCGGACTCCGCCGCGTTCCTGGCCGAGAACGAGTGTGAACGCTTTACCAAGTACAGCCAGAGCCTGCTGCTGAACCAGAAGCAGGACGCCCTGCTGGCCGAGCTGGAACGGGATGACCTGCGCCGCAGCGAAGGTAGTCTGGCATTCTAACATCATTTCGATAAATCGTCATTTTCCCTCCTCGCGAAATTTTCTTCTGCTTTTATGGACGAACTACATAAAAGCTCACCCCATTAAGGAGGTAACACTATGACTAAGCAATCCACTAAAAAGAAAGCATTCACTGAAGGCCAAGTTTTGACAATGCTTGACATCTGCTATCAGAAAGCCTTGGAAGGCATCAATGGTATAAGCCCTCCTATCGAAACGCTTGCAGAGAATTATCTTGAAAAGGCTCCTGATCCATCTTCGGCTGCTAAGCTTATGCTTCGAAATCAGATTCTTAAATGTACAACTTCTGGCTTTATAACGGGTTTTGGCGGTATTATCACATTACCTGTAACAATTCCTGCTAACATTAGTAGCGTTATTTATGTTCAGATGCGGATGATTGCCTGCACAGCCTATATGGCTGGATATGACACCAATAGCGACCAAGTGCAAACACTGATTTACGCTTGTTTGGCAGGTGTAACTGTAAATAGCCTTTTTAAAAAGGCCGGAACCAAATTTGGTGAAAAAATTGCAGTTAATCTTATTAAAAAAATTCCGGGTACCACTTTAACTAAGATTAATCAACGTGTCGGTTTCCGATTTATCACCAAATTTGGCGAAAAAGGGTTAATAAACCTTGGCAAATTGGTTCCCGGAGTCGGTGCTATCGTAAGCGGTGGATTTGACTTAGTTGAAACAAAGCTCATTGCTAATAGAGCTTATCGCTGGTTCTTTGAAGGAGATTTTTCAGTTGAACAGGGCCAGATAGACAATGATGAAAAGTTTATAGATGCTGAAATCTTTTGAAACATTCCACAAAACAAAACGCATCCGTGGAGAACTTCTCCTCACGGATGCGTTTTTCGTTTACAGTTCGGGGGCAGCCCGCAGCTCCTCCCTCTCCCCTGCTGTTACCCGCACGGGTACATCACTGCGGATATACCGCCAGCTGCCAGGCAGGATGGCCCGGCTGTTGCAGGCAGAAGCAAAAAACAGGTTCATTCCCGTTTCAGGTCGCGGCCCATGAGAGAGGCCACGGCATTGCGGGCTTCCAGGTCGCCGGACAGGATATTGGCCACCACATCCACGATGGGCATTTCCACCTTGTACTTTTTGGCCAGCTTGCGGGCAGCGGGCAGGGCGTTGATGCCTTCCACCACCTGGCCCACTTCCTTCTTGGCCGTTTCGGCGTCCATTCCACGGCCCATGAGCATACCGGCGTGCAGATTGCGGCTGTGCATGCTGGTGCAGGTCACGATCAGGTCACCCATACCGGAAAGTCCCGCAAAAGTGGTGGCCTCGCAGCCCATGGCCACGCCCAGGCGGGCCATTTCGGCGTTACCGCGGGTGATCAGGGCCGCCTTGGCGTTATCCCCGTATCCCAGCCCCAGCGCCACGCCCACAGCCAGGGCGATGACGTTCTTGATGGCGCCGCCCAGCTCCACACCGCGGCGGTCGTGGTTGGTATACACGCGGAAGTTCGGGTTGGTGAAGATCTTCTGTACCTGCTTGGCGGCAGCCTCGTCCTCACTGGCTGCCACGATCAGGGTGGGCAGGTCGCGGGCCACTTCCTCGGCGTGGGTGGGGCCAGACAGTGCCACCACCTTGCAGTTTTCGTGGCCGGGGACCTTGGACAGTTCGTCCTCGATAAGTTCGGACATGGTCATCAGGCTCTTTTCTTCAATGCCCTTGGCCACATCCACAATGACCTGGCCGTCCGGGATATACTTGGCAGCCTTTTTGGCGGTGGAACGAACAAAGACAGAAGGCACCGCAAACACCAGCAGATCGCGGCCGGTGCAGATCTCGGAAATATCGGCGGTATAGTGCATGGTGGAGGGCAGTTCCATACCGGGCAGGTTCGGATGACGGTGGGTGGTTGCCATGTTTTTCAGTTCTTCGGGCAGCGCGCTCCACATCGTCACATCATGGCCGTTCACGGCCAGCAGACGCGCCAGTGCCGTACCCCAGGTACCAGCCCCCAAAACGCCGATCTTCTGTTTCATAGTATTGCCTCTTTCCGGCCGGGAACTCCCCGCCTGTTTGTCATTATCGATTCATGCCTCGCCAGCGGGCCAGCAGCCCCTGGTGTGCCGGACGTTCCGGCTTATCCGGCAGCTCGATGGTAAAGCGTTCAAACGCGTTGATGATGCGCGTCTGGCCGTACTGATGTTCCCGCTCCACATTGGCTCCATAGGTCAGATGTACATGCCCATGCAGCATGATGTCGGGCTTATAGGTATCCAAAACTTCCCGAAAGACCGTAAACCCGCGGTGGGCCAGGTCGTTCATGTCTCCATATCCATGCAGCGGCGCATGGGCCACCAGCACATCCACGCCGCCCGCCCGGGAGATTTTCCCGCGGGCGCGGCGGATACGGCGACGCATCTCCGCTTCGGTAAACTGCCAGGCACCGCTGCGATAGCGGCAGCTGCCTCCCAGTCCCAGAAAGCGGTATCCCTTGTAACAGAACACATCATCGTCGATGCACAAAGCCCCTGTGGGCGGGCGATGGTCATAGCTTTCGTCGTGATTGCCATGCACATACACCACCGGCACCGGCGCGACAGTTGCCAGAAAACTCAGATAATGGAAACTCAAATCGCCGCAGCCAATGATCAGATCATAGCCACGCAGCTTTTCCGGCTCATAGTAGTCCCAGAGATATTTGGAATCCTCATCCGCAACGGCCAGAAGCCTCATAGTTCAGCCTCCTTCTCCACCGGCAATCGGTCACGGTGGATGCCCTGCATACGGTACATCGGCTTGGATGCCTCCGTCAGGGCGTCGTATTCGGGGATCTGCCCATCAACGGCATCGCACAGCCAGTCCATATGCAGGATCTGTTCCGGTGCAAACCCGGAGTGACCTTCGTTCATCAGGGTGCCGTCCTGTGCCACAATGTGGCAAGCAAACGGATCAATGCCGCCCGCAATGATGCCCTGGCGCAGGATGCCGGCCAGATGGCGCACATCGTGGGGAAGTTCCCGGCTGAACAGCACGTCCATGACGCCGCTGTTCATGCCCCACCAGTAGTTCACCGCACGGGGTGTGCCGTTTTCGGGGGCATCCTTGGCCCAGGCGCCATTCAGCACACTGCGGATCACGTTTTCATAGAACTGGCCCCAATGCCAGAACGGCGAAGCCAGGTCTTCCAGGCGTCCGCCGGGACGGATCATGAAGATGCCGAATTCCCGCTGCGGGCGGCCCGGGGCCGGGGTGTCACGGCCCGAGATAATGGTAATACCCTTGGAGGTGAATTCCTGCATGGGGTCGCCGGGCAGGCAGGTCCACTGCAGGTCGATGCGCACCTTGGGATTGACCATGCGGGCGCCCAAGGCAAACGCGTTGATGTTGGCCGGTGTGCCGAAGCTGGGATAATCCGCCACATAGCCGATCCGGTCGCTGCGGCTCATGGCACCGGCAATGGCGCCGCTGATGAACTTGGCCTCATACACGCGGGTGTAGTAGGTGCGGATGCTGGTGTACGGCATATCCACCGAGCAGTTCAAGATACGCACTTCCGGGTGCTTGATGGCCGCACGCAGGGAAGCGCCCACCAGTTTGGGGCTGGTGGTGAATACGATGTCGGCCCCTTCCGCAATGGCCTGTTCCACCAGATCGTCGGCGTTTTCCCCTGCCACGGCGCCATGGTAGGCCACCGTTTCCACCTGACCGGGGAACACCTGGTCCAGCTGGCAGCGGCCGAATTCATGCTGGCTGGTCCAGGTACTGGTTTCAGGAGTGCGCTCGTTGACGAACGCCACCTTCAGATGGGTGGGGGTGGAATTGGTGCGGATACCGGGCAGAATCCGGTTCAGCAGCTTGGGCTGGACCGGGCCCGGTTCGGCGGGCTGGGTGCTCAGCTTGACAGGCTGCGGATTCTGCAGGGCCAGAACGTCGGGCCAGACGGCCTCAATGGCTTTGGCCAGTTCCGACGGGGTACGCTGTTTCAGGTCGTCCACCTTATACAGGCGGATCAGCAGCAAAAGCACATCCCCCACGGTGGGGCGCATGGATTCGCCGCCCTTGGCGTAGTAGGCTTTCTTGGTCCAGTTGTACAGGGAAAGAATGTCGGCGCGTTCCTCGTCCGTCCACTTTTCCCCGGGAGCCTTGCCCATGGCCTTCTGCAGGCGGGCGTAGCTGCCTTCCTGGGTAAAAGTCAGGTTGTACATGCCGCAGATGGGATAGAATTCCACAAATTCGTAGTACTGCCGGATCTGGGGGTTATCGCTGTATTGGGGCATAATGCGGGTCACGCTGGCCGAGATGGAATCGGCCCCGAAATATTTCAGGACGCTGACGCGCTTGTTGCCCTCCTGGACGTAGAAGCGGCCCAGATATTCAAAGCAGCGGATCGGATCGCGGATGCCTTCTTCCACATGGGCCATACACAGGGAGACCCACTTGGTGGCAAATTCGGTTTTGGGGCTGAGCAGCGGCAGGAAGTTGGAGGCAAACGCCGCCGTGCGGCCTGCCGTTTTGGTACCAACCACCAGTTCCAGCGGAATTTCCACCGTACCGATGGGCAGCTGGTTTTCAATATTGGCATTTTGCAGGATGTCATCCAGCACCGGCAGGTACGGATACTGGCCTGCCGCCATCTTTTCACGGTAATCGCGCTGTGCACGCTTCAATGCGTGTTGATATTCTTCCAGCGCTTCCATTCGGTTCATAACGTCTGCCCCCTGTTCTTTCCCGTTTTTCCCTGTTTTCTTTCCCAGCACAAGCCGGACGTTCCGGCCGTATACAGGATTATTATATCATATTCCCACACGACCGAAAAGGGATTGCGTTGCCTTTTTCCCGAAAATATGGTATTGTTATTTCATTAGCGAATTTACGGGAAAAGGGGTAGGAATCATGGGTTTGTGGGCGGATGCCAAAAACATTCGGGACAAAGACCCCGCGGCGCGCAACGTGCTGGAAGTCATTCTGCTGTATCCGGGCTTTCATGTGCTGGTCACACACCGCATTGCCCATTGGCTGTACCGGCACAAGATGCTGTTTCTGGCCCGGTTGATCAGCCAGCTGTCCCGCCACTTTACCGGCATCGAGATCCATCCCGGGGCCAAAATCGGCCAGCGGCTGTTCATCGATCACGGCATGGGCATCGTCTTCGGTGAGACCACCGAGATTGGGGATAACTGCACCATCTACCACGGCGTGACCCTGGGCGGCACCGGCAAGGACACCGGCAAGCGGCATCCCACCGTGGGCAACAATGTCCTCATCGGCGCCGGGGCCAAGGTACTGGGTCCGGTGTTTATCGGGGATAACGTCCGTGTGGGAGCCGGCAGCGTAGTGCTGCACAACCTGCCCGCCAACGCCACCGCCGTGGGCATTCCCGCCGAGGTGGTCCGGGTCAACAACATCCGCTGCTGCCCTGCCGACGACCTGGACCAGCAGGACCTGCCCGACATGCAGCTGCAGCGCATCCAGCAGCTGGAAGCCCGGCTCAGCCGCATCGAGGCCAAACTGCAGGGCGAATATCCGCCCGACCGCCCCGCCGGGACCTGAAAAACCAAACACAGCAAAACGCCCGCGGCGTTCTTCCTTTCGGGAAGGGCCGCGGGCGTTTTTTATTACAGGCTTTAACCGAACGTTTCGTCGCTGTCGTGGTGGTTGCTGTCCACCAGGTCCGGTGCGGTGTGCCCGTCCGGCATGGTGGAACCGAAGCTGGGCACAAACACAAATTTGCGGATGAGGAAAATCAGGCCGATGGAAGCCACGCTGATGAGGTTTTCCACAGCGGAGCCATGGCCCAGGATCATCTGGCGGGCAATGGCATACAGCAGCACTTCCAGCGCACTGCCGGGGCTATGCTTGGCCAGCATCTTGATGAACTCGATGCCGATGACCAGATTGAAGGCGTGCCCCAGAAAGGTCTGGAAAGCATCGGTGTTATCAGAGAACCAGAGAGAAAACATCTCCTGGACGATGGGAACGGTGCTGACCAGCAGGCCGATCAGGACCATGACCGAGAGAAGCATTTCCAGCAGACTGGCGGCCGCCGCCACCTGATCACGCATGATCTGGGTGAGGCGGCGCTCCTTATGACGAAGATGCAGGCGCCGATAAAGCGGCTGACGGGGTGTGTCGGGTTTCATCGGTGGGAACATCCTTTCCTGCGCCGGTGTGCGGCGCGCAAAATACTTGATTCCCGCTTATTATAGCAGAAAATCCGCCCTGCTGAAAGATGCCGGGAAAAATTCCTGCTGCTTTTTTTCAGGAAAGTGTTGACAGCTGTGTATATGCCGTATATACTGTGCATATAGGATATGAACAGTTCATTTTCCTGCCCGAAGGAGGGACTCCATGGAGCTTTATATCTCCAACGCCGGA
This sequence comes from Oscillospiraceae bacterium, assembly GCA_019413245.1. Classification (GTDB taxonomy): domain Bacteria; phylum Bacillota; class Clostridia; order Oscillospirales; family Ruminococcaceae; genus Gemmiger. The sequence continues at coordinate 12,912 of DXNX01000029.1, read as the reverse complement.
GGCGAGCCGATCTACGCGCAGATCACGCGGCAGATCAAGGACAAGATCCTGTCCGGCGAACTGAAAGAAGGCGACGCGCTGCCCAGTATCCGTCTGCTGGCCAAGGAGCTGCGCATCAGCGTCATTACAACCAAGCGTGCTTACGAGGACCTGGAAACCGAAGGATTTATCCGCACCATGCCGGGGCGCGGCAGCTTTGTGGCGTCGCAGAACCCCGAGCTGCACCGGGAGGAAAGTCTGAAACAGGTGGAAGGGCACTTGCAGAACGCCATCGAGGCCGCCCGCCGGGGTGGGATTTCCCTGGCGGAGGTCACCGAAACATTACAGCTTTTGTGGGAGGGCTGAACTATGCCTGACAACGCAGCCGAACTGCACAGTGTGCGGAAAGTATACAAAGATTTTCAGCTGGGGCCGCTGGACCTGGCAGTTCCTGCCGGGACCATCGTGGGTCTGGTGGGCGAAAACGGGGCCGGCAAGACCACGACCCTGAAAATCCTGACCGGTGTCAACCCGCCGGACAGCGGCCGGGCCGAACTGCTGGGCGGCAGCCCCCGGGATGCCTCCATCCGTGCCCGGGTGGGGACGGTGTTTGAGGATGCCTATTTCTATGAAGGCATGAACGCGGCCCATATCGGCCGCAGCATGGCGGGTATCTTCGGCAGCCGCTGGAATCAGGACGCCTTTGACGGATATTTAAAGCGCTTTGGCCTGGATGCAGGCAAGCGGGTCAAGGAATACAGCCGCGGCATGCGGATGAAGCTGAGTCTGGCCACCGCCCTGGCCCATGAGCCGGACCTGCTGGTGCTGGATGAGCCCACCGCCGGGCTGGACCCGGTGGTGCGCGGGGAGATCCTGGACCTGTTCCTGGAGTTTATCCAGGACGAGCGCCATTCCATCCTGATGAGCAGCCACATCACCAGCGACCTGGAACAGATCGCCGACTCCATCGCCTATCTGCATCACGGAAAGCTGCTGTTCCACGAGGACAAGGACGCCCTGATGCAGGAATACGGCCTGCTGCGCTGCAGCGAGGCAGACTTGCAGTGCCTGCCGGACGGCATGGCCGTCTTTACCCGGCGGAGCACCTTCGGGTGCGAAACCTTGGTCAAAGGCCGGGCGGAAGTACGCAGCCTGCTGCCGGGCGCGGTATGTGACCCCGCCGGCATTGATGACATCATGCGTTTTTACAGCGGGAGGGACGCACAATGAAAGGCCTGCTGTACAAGGACTGGAGCATTCTCATCAGCCAGTACAGGAAAAATATCCTGCTGATTCTGATTTTGTACCTGGGCATGGCCTATCTGTTCGACACGCCGTTCATGTTGTATGCTCTGGTATTCATGTTCGGCATCTACACGCAGAGCGCCGTCAGCTTCGACGAAAAAAGTCACTGGGACATGTACGCCCACACCCTGCCGATAAGTCCGGCGGCCATCATCGGCAGTAAGTATCTGCTGGGCCTGATTGCCATTTTCGGCGGGTTCGTGCTGGGTATGGCGGCTTTTCTGTTCTTTCCCAGCATCGCCCACGGTACCATGGGCATGGAGGAAGCGCTGGTAGGCATGCTGGCAGCCACCGCTTTGTCCCTGCTGTATTTTTCCCTGAGTCTGCCCCTCTCCTACCGGTTCGGCAGTGATCAGGCCCGTTCTGTTGTGATGGTGGCGATCCTGCTGCTGGTGGTGATCGGCATGGCTGCCATGATGCTGGTTTCTTCGGAACAGATGCAGGCTGTCCAGCGGTTCTTCGGGTTCCGGGGTCCTGCCGAGATCTGGGACGCTTCCCGGGGGCAGTATGTCGTGATGGACGTGGAATATGGCTCCCTGACCCAATGGGTCCGGAACCTGCACTTCTGGTGGCTGGTCGGCGGGTGTGTCGGTTTCAGTGTGCTGCTGTATGTCGTCAGCTGGGCGGCCAGCTATATCGTATACAAGCACAGGCAATTTTGATTGGACAAAAACCGGATTGGTTTCTGTCCACGATGTTTTCCGGGAGGAATACACCATGTTGGGTTTACTGTATAAGGACCAGATGACCATCTGGTCCAGCTACCGAAAGAATTTTCTCCTAATTGTGGTTCTGTACACGGCGATGGCTTATACCTTGGATATGGCTTTCATGCTGTTTGCCTTGGTTTTTATGGGCGGCCTGTACATTGCCTCTACCCTTTCCTTTGATGAGATGAGCCACTGGGACACCTACGCCCGCACACTGCCTGTTTCTGCCGGGCAGCTGGTGGGCGCCAAGTATCTGCTGGCGTTGGGCTGGATGGGCGGCAGCTTTGTGCTGGCGGAACTTCTGCTCACGGCCTGCGACCTGATCAAAGGCCGGCTGCAGGAAAATCTGCTGTACAATCTGGCCGGTTGCCTGGTAGCCCTGGGTATCGTACTGATCTACTACGCACTGGTCCTTCCTCTTTCCTACAAACTGGGCGCGGCACGGGCACGGTCCGGGGTGATCGTGGCCATCGGCATCAGTGCGGGGCTGGTGGCTTTTGCTTCCTACACCACCAAAAACGATTCGTCGCTCGGTTTCCTGAGCGTTTCAGGAATGAACGAAATTGCCCTGCTGTTCGTCATCTGCGCCGGCGTAATTGCGGCCGGACTGGTGCTGTTCGTCATCAGTTGGATGGTCAGCACCGCTATCTATGCAAAAAAGGAATTCTGAAACCGCAGTTTTCGACTTGACAAACCGGCACCTGTACGGGTATAATAACAAATACCGTGCAGGTGTCGTACAACGGCTAGTACATCAGCCTTCCAAGCTGAGGACGAGGGTTCGACTCCCTTCACCTGCTCCATAAGGAAAATCCCATGGCGTGTCCCGCCATGGGATTTTTCTTTTGGATTTGCTGTGAAGAGGAGGCGAACAGACTGGCGCACCGCAGTGCGCAAAAAACAGTCCGGTGCACTGTTTTTTAGGCCGCGGGAGACTCCATTCAAAAAGCCCGGGTATAAACCCGGGCTTTTTGAATGCCGTTGAGGCATTCCTCCTCTTTCTATTCTGAGCTGGTCACGCCTTTCTTATGGGGCTATTTCCGGATACCAGACGGTGAGGCGGTTTCGTTTGTTCCAATTCAGCAGTGCTGCATAGCAATTCATACACGGCATGAATTTGACAATCAGAAGAAGATCCCCCGTCGAGGGCATAGCATATTTTTTCTCATAGGCCAGGAGCTTTCGTTCGCAGCAGGCATAGGAATGCCGGAGCTTGCCTCCATTTGCGCCCGGGAAGGTTCTTCGTATTTCCACTTCCTGCTTCAGATTGTCACGGCAGACAAAATCAAGGCTTCCGTTGATGGAATACCAATAAATTTCTTCTAACATATCCGCTTCTATGGTGACCAGGGATGCGTCCAGCTGTCCGCTGATCTGCCGGAACGCATCCAGAATCGCATCGTCTGAAGTACGCCCCAGGAAGGTCCGCACATCCGGATCTTCCGCATCGAGAAAACCACTGAACGCCAAATATCTGTTCGTTCCGTCCGACAGAATGGCCGTACACCGTTTTTGATCCTTGGTATACTCTTCCAGGCTTTTTGTTTGTCCATCAGTCTTCATGGCTTCTGCCTGTCTTTGGATCACCTCATCCAATCTGCCCAGTTCCTCAAAGTACATCCTTGTCCGGATAAGGACATCCGCGGCAGGAACCGTTGTCTTTGGTCTGTGAGAATCAAAATACACGAACATATCGGAAAGCATATCCATAACATGCTGGATAGCCTTCCATAAATTGCGTGCCATCTCCGCTATGTTCTTGTCTCTTTCTATTTTTTTGTATTCCCTGCTTTTTTCCCAGTAATCAGTCAGCTTATCGCCCGGCAGGTATCCTGTTGCCAACAAATTTTCCTGCGCATCGACAATGGTTTTCCAGAGCTTGCCCAGGTCCTTCCCCTTATTTCTCCATACCGTATTGAAGATAAAGTCCCGAAGTTGCCGGCAGAAAAGAAACACGATAGACTGTCTATCCTGCAAAAGTTGCCAAAGATTCATCCTTGTGTTCTTTGCCAGATCTCTGGCCAACTGTTTCAGGTCCCGCAGACGAGAATCTTCCTGGGTGACACGGACAAACCTTTGTGCCATGTTTTGAAGTTCATCTATATCTTCCCATTGATACTGATAATTTTCCCCCAGGAGCTTCCGGCAAAGCGCAGCCTCTTTCTGCCAATCTCCTGCATCAAAGTCGTCCTGCTCGGCAGCTATTTTTTCCAGCAGCTTTGCGCCTTTCCAGATCCACTGCAATATTTTTTTCTCAATCAGGCTTATACGGCCCTCCGACTTCAGCAATTGGTCGAACGAGTCTGCCGGTAACGGGTCATTGCCGTTCTCCCGCGTCAGGAAGTTCCTGTTCTCTCTGGCCGCATTTTCCACAATGACAATCCATCCCATATCCAGGAGGTACTCCGGAACACAGCGGTATTCGCTGAAATCCCTTTCAGCAGCTTTGCTCACAGACTGTATGGCAAATTCTTCCCGGATACTCTCCACCTCACCGGCGTGCTCTCCGCTCAAATACGGAATGAAGGCACTTACCTTCCATTGAAAGAACAATTTCAAATCATTTTCTTCCGCCATCACCCAATTGTTGCGTTCCTTGTCCTCTGCCATTTCTGTCCTCCTTTACCCTTTTACCACCAGTCTGACTTTTTGCCATCCCCCGTTTGTAGGGATAATCCATGCCCATCATCCGGCAGCCGCAATAAATAACATAAAAACCTCCGCCTCCCGGTACATACCGGGAAACGAAGGTTTTCTGGAATATTCAGTGGCCGTTTTCGACCTGGCTGGTTCCCTGTTCCATCAGGTAGGTAGCAATCAGGTCGGCGGTGTGGAGCTTAACCGCCAGCGGATACCGGTTGTAGGCGTCGCTGATGGCGTAGCTGCCGCCGCGCACCGCATCATCAAAACCACCCATATGCCAGCGGATGGCAATGGCTTCATCCGTCTTCAGGCGCATGAAATGCTCGATCAGATACACGCTCTTTTCGCCATGGCCATACGGCAGCTGGTCGGCCACCTGGTAAAAGGGAACCTTCTCCCACTGGCCGGTGGCATCATTCTTCACGTTGCGGGTACCGACCTTATAGAAGTTGGCCTTGCACACATCATGCAGCAAAGCACAGACCGCAAAGGTTTCGGGGTTGTCGCCTTCCGTGAAGAAGTGCTGCATCATGGCATTATAGACGTTGATGCTGTGCATCACCAGCCCGTGCTCGCATGCACCATGGAATTTGGTGGACGCAGGCGCACGGAAAAAGTCGGTGCCGTCCAGCCATTTCAGCAAACGGTCGGCGCCGGGACGAGTGATATGCTGATTGTACAGGTCGATAAACTGCTGGCGATAGTCTTCCATCACAGATCCATTTCTTCCAGGATACCCTTGAGGGTGACCAGTTCTTCCCGGGTCATGCTGATGCCCCTGCCCATCTTGCTGCCGTCCGGTGCCCAGTCGCGCAGGTCGTACTTGGGCTCCTTGCCGTTCCAGCTGACCATGTTCAACTGACGTTCCCAGCCGCTGGCGTTGGTGGACAGCACCGCGATGCGCTCGGTAATTTCATACTTGAATTCTGCCATTGTAAGTTGGCTCCTTTTTGCATTGTATTTCTAACGTTATCATCATAGCGGATTCACGCCCAAAAAGCAAGAGGTCTCAATCCACCCGCACCGCCAGTACTGCAAAACGTTCGTCGGTATAAAAGCTGGACGTGCCGCAGGTGGAAAGGGTCAGCAGCTGGTCCCCATATTCCGGCGTAACACCGGTATCATACAGTGCCAGATCCAGAATGGAATCCACCCGGCGCTGCCATTCGGCCCGGCTGTGCGCATCGAAGAAAGTGTAATACGGCCATTCATCCTGCCCCAGTTTGGTGCGGATCACCGCCACCACCTGCCAGGTGCCCGGCGTGGTCAGGGTGTCAAAGGTGAAGGTAGGATGCTCGGCATAAAAATCCGGGTCTTCGTAGCGATCCAGTTCTCCCAGCATAGTACCGTCGCTCATATTGTGGCCGTAAATCAGCCAGTTGGCGGTGGGGTCCGGTCCCAGGCTGCAGCGTTCATCCAGAAACAGCGTGCCGGATGTGGCATACAGCTTATCAAAACCGCGGCGCAGGTAATATTCATTGTCCCCGGGGGTCTGCATGACCGGATAATCAATGTCGGTCCCTTCTATGCGCAGCCACCCCACCATGTCCCCGTTCTGCTCATACAGGTCCCGGTACTGGGGCAGGATCTGCGCTTCCGGCAGCGGCGTAGGCGTGGGCTGGGCCGGGGCCGAGTCCGCCGTTTCCGCAGTGCCCTGCCCTGCCAGCGCATCCACCGTAGCCGGGCGCACCGCCACTGTGGGGCGCGGAGCGGTTTCGGCGGTGGCCGTTTCCGCCGTGGCCACAGCCGGCGGCGGAGTGGGCTGTCCGCCACGGAACACCGTCTGGCGAATGAGCAGCGCCGCCGCCCCGCACAGGACCAGAATACCGATCCAGCGCAGCAGCCTGGCATGACGGCGCTGCTTCTGCCGCAGGACCTTGCGGGCACCGAAGGGATAATAGGCACTGTCGCCCTGCAGGCGGCGGTAACGTTGTTTGCGGGGCATGCTTGAAAAGCCTCCTTGCGGCAAAATACAAAAACGAAACAGGGCGCCCACCGCGTGCCTGCCGCCCGGTCCAAACACCGGTCCGGCAAACGCGCCGTGCGCGCCCCTGACGATCCAGGTAAATGATCAGATACGCCGCAACATCAGCAATCCGGCGGAACAGATCAGAATGAGTCCCAGCACCCCGGCAAAATAAACCACCGGGAAATCACCCGTTTCGGGCGTATCTACCGACTGGGATGGGGTACTCGTTTCGGTAGCAGCGGGCTGAGAATCCTCCGTCTGCTGAGAGTTATCGGTGACATTGTCCGCATTGGCATAGGTCTCGGTCACCTTGACGGGTTCATTGCGGACATTGCGGGACGAAGATGCCGTGGGAGCGGCAGTCGCCTCAGGCTCAGCCGCGAGCAGATCACGGCCGCAGGCGGCGCAAAATACCATAAGCGCGGCAATCAGAACCACGCAAAGAAAACGCTTCAATGGGAAGCTGACCTCCTTTTTATAACGCAGGCGCAGCAAAGGCGGGCAGCCCGCAGAATGAGCAGGCTGCTGCGTTCAGAGCGATCAGGCGTAACAGACGCCAAAACAAGTGGGAAAACCCAATCAGCCAAAATATTCTGACTATAAATATACCATGCAGGGATGTTTTCGTCAAGGGAATGGCAAAAATAAGTTACGATTTTATGTCAATCCGAAACGGCTCATTCTCCCAATTCGGCCATATAGGCATCGATACGCTGGCTGAACAGCTCCGGCCAGCGGGCGTCATATTCGGCAAAGACCTGCTTGTAATACTCGGCTTCGGCGGTATCGGGCGGAGTGGTACGCTCATAGCAATAGAGTACGATCCCGTTCTGCAGGCTGAACTCGGTCACATAGCTGTAATGGCTGCTGCTGGGCGTCTGGGTGCGCAGAGCCACATTCACAGCGCCCACCAGACCGCCCTTCTCCAGTTTATCGGTGACCATCACATACTTGGAAGACCAGATGCCCGTGGGGAATCCGTGGGTGGAAGGCACACTGTTTTCCCACAGAATCATGCTCTGCAGCTGCGGATGGGCGGGGTCACTGTACGCAAAGGTAGAGCCGCTGTACCCGTCGGAATCCATATTGATGTAGACTGTCTCGTCCTCCCCGCAGTTTTCCAGCACAAAGTCGGTGACAGCTCGCATGGCGTCCAGATCGGTGCGCCGGGTCAGGTCCAGGCTTTCCCCGCTGAGCAGAATGGTGGATGCATTGGCGCCCGGCAGGCGCAGGGCGTTGAAGGTGTTGACGGCAAAGAATACGGTCAGCACGGCCGCACCGCCGCGCACCACCCAGGCACGCTTGCAGGAACAGACAAATGCCGCTGCACCGAACAGTCCCACCAGGTACAAGGGTGCCAGAATCAGGCTCTGGTGGTCCCCCAGGGACTGGGTGCGGGTGAACAGCACCATGGCCAGCACGGAGGTCAGCGCCGTGACGAGCACCGGACCACGGGCGGCCTTATACCGCAGCAGGGCCACGATCCCCGCCAGGCAGACCAGCAGCCAGAGGATGCCCTGGGTCTTCAGCTGACCCAGGCAGTTTGCCGCAAAACCGCCGCCGTAATACGCGCCGTAGATGTCGGCGTAATCGGTGGAAAGAATGGTCCGGAAGGTAGGCAGCAGCACCACCACGATCACGACCACCGAAGGGATACCGAAGCGCAGCAGGTTTCCCAGTACCCGCTTGAACGCCCCGAGCCGGGCAGCCCCGCACAGTACCGCCACGGCATAGCACAGGTAAAAGGCCAGGATCCAGAACATGTACCAGCGGCGGGTCAGGATCAGGGCAAAGGTGGCTGCAAACAGAGCCAGCAGCCGGGTCCATTCCAGGGTGTCGAACCGGTAGTCGGCGCACAGGAGCAGAATGACGGCCGCAAAGGTCAGGCCGAACGCATCCGGCATCCCGTGGGTCGCAGGCCAGAGAAACATGGGCCACAGGACCATTGTCCCCATACACAGCAGATAAAAGACGCCGCGGCGGGCGGCAGACAGGCCGGGAGCCATCGTCATCATCACCCGCCTGGCCAGCATGAGAAGGGCCGTCCACATGGGAACGAAGCAGATCAGCGCATAGCTGAGCATAAACATGTTAATGGTCCGCGGCAGCAACAGATACGGCAGGCTGATGAACAGGTTCATGAACATCTTGTAATCGGCGGTCAGCAGGTTTTCGGCCAGGTTGCTGACGCCGTAAAAGCCGCTGGTGCCGAAGCTGTTGAACAGCAGATTCTGCTTGGCGTAATAGTTGATGGCGTCTTCCCCATAGACGGTGCGCCGGTAGAACACCAGAGCCGCGATCACCAGAATACCAACCACCGCCCCGATGACCAGACAGCGGCGGAAAACGGTATCCTGTTTCCAGTCCTCTTTGGGGAAGGCGGCTTTCCAGGCTGCACCCAGCAAAAGCCAGAGCGTCCCCATACACAGGGCCCAAAGCAGCAGTACCAGAAACAGTCCGCCGTATGCCGTAACGGCACCGCCGGCCAGGATTGCGACCAGCAGAAGCACACCGTACACAAGCCAGCGAGCCGGTGCCTGCAGAGAGGCCAGTGCGCTGCCGATACGATGTTTTACCTGGGTGATGGATTGCGGAATATGTGGCAGGGGCATGGTGATTTCTCCATAAAGAAAGGCCGCGGCCGTCATGAGGCGGCCACGGCCTGTTGTATGTATCTGTTTATTTGGCGTGTTTGTCCAGGCGCGCGATGGCGTCGCCCAGTTCTTCCGATACAGGACGCCGGGGTGCAGATGCACGGCGCAGGCGTTTGACGGGTTCCGGTTCCGGCTGAGAATGGACCGGGTGCACGCGGCGGGGGGATACTTTAGCGCGTGCAGGCTGGGCAGGGAGCGTCGGCGTCTGCGGTGCCGCGGCGGGCTGTGCCACGGGCCGCAGCTTACCGAAAGAGCGCATGTCGGCACCCAGGCTTTCCAGATCACTGCTGGTATCATCCAGCGCCTGATAAATGGCACCGGTGGCATTTTCCAGGTCCATGGAAGCAGAGGCCAGCTTTTCGTCCACACGGGTCAGACGATCCCGCAGCAGCTGCACACCGGCAGCCAGTGCGCGGGCGTTGTCCGCCATGCGGGCTTTCTGGTCATCTTCCTGCTGGCGCAGGCGGCGCTCAGCGCTCTCGGCATTCAGGCGGGCATCCGCCAGAATCTTTTTGGCCTCAATGCGGGCCTGCTCGGTCACCGTGACCGGAGCGGGAGCCGGGGCAGGCACAGGAGCCGGTTCCTCCTTTTTGGCAGGTTTGGCCGGCTCCGCAGCGGTCTTGGGCACAGGAGTAGCAGCCATGGTAGGCATACCGCCCTTAGGAATCATGGCTTCCATTTCTTCTACCTGCTTTTCCAGATCTCGCTTCTGGAACTGCAGGCTCAGGATGCTCTGCTGCGCATCCTTATACTTGCCCTGGTATTCGCTGGCACGCTCCTCCGCTTCACGAAGCTTGGTCACAGCATCGCTGCCGGCTTTTTCTGCCGTTTCAGCACGCTGGGTGGCCTGGTTCAGTTCCGCCTGCAGTTTTTCTACACAGCGGCGCGCATTTGCCTGGTCCTTCTTCAGTTTATCAAGCTGGGCATTCAGCTCGTCAATGGTCTGCTGGTATTCCAGTTCCCGCTGCTGGGTCTCGTTGGCCAGCGCGTTCATGTATGCCAGCACGTCATTTTTATCAAAGCCCAGCATGCTCGTGCGGAACCCTTTCTCCTGATTCGACGGGTCCTTGGACGGCATGGCGTTCCTCCTCATGTATTACAGGCAGATGTCCGCCGCTGTTTTGCGGCGGACAAGCCCGGCATTTCAACATCCGCAGGGGCCGGGCAGTAACACGGCCTTATTCTCAGGAACGCTTGTTCAGGATGCTGAGCAGATCATTGAAGTAATCGCCGTCATCCTCTTCCTCCGGCTCGGCGGCCTTGGGGCTGCTGGCGGGAGCAACCTCGGTGTTGAAGATCACCGGGCTGGGGATGACCGGGTCAACGGTCGGCGGCGGGGTGGGAGCGGCCGGCTGCTGCACGGCGGGTTCGGGCTGCACATCGGCAGCCGCCTTGGAAGCCATCTGGGCATGCATGGCAGCCTGGATGGGCTCGTCAACACCCGGGGTGTTCTCGAAGCCGGTGGCAACGACGGTGATGTTCATCTCGTCGGCCAGGCGTTCGTCGAACGCAGTACCCCAGATGATGTTGGCATCGGGGTGAGCGGACTGGGTGATCATGGAAGCAGCGGTCTCCACATCGTCCAGGCCGATGTCCGGGCTGGAGGTGATGTTGATGATGACGCCGCGAGCACCGGCGATGCTGGTTTCCAGCAGCGGGCTGGAGATGGCAGCCTTGGCGGCGTTCTCGGCCTTGCCGGCG
>DXNX01000029.1:0-1941 GCA_019413245.1 Oscillospiraceae bacterium | reverse complement strand
AAAGCCGGCGTCCTTCATGATGGAGCGGACGTCCGCGAAGTCCAGGTTGATGAAAGCCGGAATGTTGATCAGGCTGGAGATGCTCTCGACGCCCTGACGCAGCACGTTGTCCGCGGCCTCAAAGGCGTTCATCAGGGTGATCTTCTCCTGGCTGATGAGCTTCAGACGCTCGTTCGGGATCACGATCAGGCTGTCCACATGCATCATCAGGTTGGCAATGCCCTGCTCGGCCAGGCTCATCTTGCGCTTGCCTTCGAAGCTGAAGGGCTTGGTGACGATACCGACGGTCAGGATGCCCAGGTCATGGGCAGTCTCGGCCACCACAGGAGCCGCACCAGTGCCGGTGCCGCCGCCCATGCCGGCGGTGATAAAGACCATCTGGGCGCCTTTCAGGGCGTTGGTGATCTCGTCCTTGCTTTCCTCGGCGGCACGCTGGCCCACTTCAGGGTCGGCGCCGGCGCCGCGGCCCTTGGTCAGCTTTGCACCAAGCTGGACCTTCTGGGTCGCCTTGGAATTGATCAGGGCCTGCTGGTCGGTGTTCATCGCAACGAATTCCACGCCGCCAAGGCCTGCATCGACCATGCGGTTGACGGCGTTGCCGCCGCCGCCACCGACGCCGATCACCTTGATGTTTGTTACATTCTGCATCTCTTCATCGAGAACGAACGCCATGAGTGTATCCCCCTAAACAGTTGTAAGTTTGACGGGCCCGACAACCCGGGCCGCCGCACAGCGGTTATGACCCAGAGGCACACTGGCCCTGTATTTTTTACATATAACTGATTATTAGAATACCAAATCTACAACATAATTTCAATAGCTGCGGCGCAAAAAAACAAAATTTGCGCCGCAGCCCGTAGAAATATCCAAAAGAGTTCACATGCCAACGCGGATTTTATCGCATTTGCATAGCAGGGGCAGTTTTTATCGTGGCATCGCTCAATGTTTTGACATAGGCACACTGCGCCCCCAGGGTCGCCAACTCCGCCGGCAGGTCCTGATACCCCCTGCGGATGTGACCGGAATCCAGAATTGTTCCTGTTCCCCTGGCTGCCAGCCCCGCCAGCACCAGTGCCGCTCCGCCGCGCAGGTCCGGGGCAGTCACACAGGCAGCGTGCAGCTCCTGCGTTCCCTGTATCCACAGGTCCCGGCCATCCGCACGCACCACGGCCCCCATGGCGGCAAAGCCCTCGGCACAGGCAAAGCGGTTCTGGAACAGAGCGTCATGGATATGGCTGTCTCCCCGGGCGGTCAGCAGGACCGCTGCCGCCAGCGGGGCTGTATCGGTGGCAAATCCCGGCCAGGCACCGGTACACAGCTCCGCCCCGCCCCACAGCGGTGCGTCCGGGTCCCGGGCAGCCACAAAACCGTCCGGCTCCGCGGTGATCTCACACCCGGCCGTGCGCAGAAACCGCAAAAAGGGCGCCAGATGTCCCGGGCGGCAGCAATCCACCGCGATGCGTCCCCCCGCCACCGCCACAGCAGCCGCATAGGTAGCAGCCGCAATACGGTCGGGCAGCGGCAGATGCACCCCGCCGCCCGGCAGAGGACCATCCACGCCCCGCACTGTGATCACCGGAGTCCCGGCCCCCTGGATGTCTGCCCCCGCCATGCGCAGGAAAGCCGCCGTATCCGCGATCTCCGGCTCACAGGCAGCCCCGCGCAGCACGGTGTTCCCCCGGGCACAGGCCGCCGCCATGAGCAGGGTCAAAGTAGCTCCCACGCTGGGCAGCCGCAGGGTGAAATCCGTGCCACGCAGCGGACCGCTGCGCCGCAGGGTGACCGCCGTTTCGGTTTCGGTGATCTCGGCCCCCATGGCTCCCAGCCCCGCCAGATGGATGTCAATGGGCCGCGGACCCAGACGGCAGCCGCCCGGCAGCGGCATTTCGACACTTCCCGCCCGCACCAGCAGAGGCGCCAGGTACAACACCGACCCCCGCA
>DXNX01000287.1 GCA_019413245.1 Oscillospiraceae bacterium | reverse complement strand
CTGGCCAACGATGAAAAACGGCTGTGCGCAATCACTGCTGCCATGAAATACGGAACGGGCCTGAACTTCTTCAAGAAAGACCATCCTGACCGTTTCTTTGATGTGGGAATGGCGGAGGAACATGCTGTTACCTTTGCGGCAGGCCTGGCCAGCCAGAATATGCTTCCGGTGGTGGCTATTTATTCGACGTTCTTCCAGCGGGCTTATGACCAGATGATTCATGATGTGAGTCTGATGCATCTGAATGTGCTGTTTGCAGTGGACCGCGCCGGGTTGGTACCCGGTGACGGAGAAACCCACCAGGGAATTTATGACCCCGGGTATTTCAGTCAGATTGGGATTCCGACCTATTCACCGGCCAACTATGCGGAACTGCGATTCTGGCTGGACAAGCTGGTGAAAGAACCGCATGGCCCTCGCGCCATCCGCTATGCGCGCGGAAAGGAAAGCCCTGCACTGGCAGCTCTGGGCTGCAGCGGAAAAAACTTCGATTTTATTCACACAACGCCCGATGCAAAAGTGGCTCTTGTAAGCTACGGTGCAGAGAGCGAGGAAATCCTGGCGGCGGCAGACCTTCTGGCGCAGCAGGGTATTGCTGCCGATTGCTGCAAACTGGTACAGATCTATCCTCTGCCGTCGGAACTCTGTGATGCCCTGCAAAAATACGATACCATTCTCTTTGCCGAAGAGGCTGTACTGACAGGCGGTATTGGCCAGCAGCTTTCCTTTGCTATGCAGCAAAAGGGCTGGCATGGCCGGATGCTGGTCCATGCAGTGGATAACACGCATCTGCTGCATGCCAATGTCCCGCAGCTGCGCCGTGATCAGGCACTGGATGCGGCGTCTCTGGCACAGGCAGTTAAACAGGCAGGAAAGGCGGTACAAGATTGAAAATTCGTCTCGATCAATATCTTTGCCAGAACGGGTACGCCCAGAGCCGGGAACGTGCCAAGGCTCTGATCATGTCCGGTATTGTCTTTGTAGATGAGCAAAAGGTGGACAAAGCCGGTGAAATGATCAAGGAGGATGCCAAGGTGGAAGTCCGTGGCCATGACATTGGGTATGTCAGCCGTGGTGGGCTGAAACTGGAAAAGGCCATGAAGGTTTTCCCCATGCATCCCGATAATAAAGTCTGCATGGATATCGGCGCTTCCACCGGCGGCTTTACCGACTGTATGCTGAAAAACGGTGCGGTAAAAGTATATGCGGTAGACGTGGGATACGGGCAGCTTGCCTGGAGCTTGCGTACCGATGAGCGCGTGGTCAATATGGAACGCACCAACATCCGTAACGTGACGCCGGATGATCTGGCGGAACCTATTGCCTTTTTCAGCGTGGATGTTTCCTTTATTTCTCTCAAGCATATTTTCCCGGTGGCCGATGCCATCTGTGCGCCTGATGCCTGTGGCGTCTGCTTGGTGAAACCACAGTTTGAAGCGGGCCGGGAAAAGGTCGGCAAAAAAGGTGTGGTCCGTGAGCCGGAAACGCACCGCGAAGTGCTGCGCATGGCACAGG
>DXNX01000286.1 GCA_019413245.1 Oscillospiraceae bacterium | reverse complement strand
GTGGAGGCGGCTTCCGCGGTGGCGGCGCCGGGCGCCCGGGCGGTGGTTTCCACAGCGGCGGTGGTTCGTTCCGCGGCGGCGGCGCCGGGCGGCGCTGAAGCGGATAGACGAAAGGAGATTCTGCCATGGAACATATGGCATGGAAAGGCCGTATCCGGCCTGGCTGCAAGGCGGAGTACCAGCGCCGCCACAACGAGATATGGCCGGAAATGGTGGAAGTGCTGAAGGCTGCGGGCATCTGCAATTACAGTATTTTTTATGTGAACGATGAACTCTTCGGGTACTACGAATGTGAGAAGGGCGTGGCCTACGCCGAGAAGGTACAGGCCGAAAGCCCGGTGGTGGCCCGCTGGAATGAGTACATGAAAGATATTCTGGAACTAGAGATGGACCCGGAAACCGGTGCCCAGCCGAAACTGGAACAGGTCTTTCGCCTGGATTGAATACAAAGAAAACCGTCCGTCCGGCATACCGGACGGGCGGTTTTTTCCACAAAAAATCTCCCGGATGTGAAAAGAAGGCGGAGCCCCCGGTGGGGCATCCGCCTTCTTTGTTTTTTCTTATTCGTGAACCATCTGGCTGTGTTCGCGCTGGGTGCGCTCCTGCTGATACTTCAGGGAAGCAGCGATAAAGCTCTTGAACAGAGGATGGGCGCGGTTGGGACGGCTCTTGAATTCGGGATGGAACTGCACGCCGATGTGGAAATCACGATCCGGCAGCTCCACGGCCTCTACCAGACGGCCATCCGGGCTGGTGCCTGCGATGACCAGGCCCTTTTCCTGCATCTCGGTGCGGTAGTCGTTGTTGAATTCGTAGCGGTGACGATGACGCTCGTCGATCTCCCGCTTGCCGTAGCTCTCAAACATATGGGTGCCTTCGGTGATCACGCAGGGATACTTGCCCAGACGAATGGTGCCGCCCTTGGGAATGTTGCCCTGCTGGTCCGGCATCAGCGCAATGACGTTGTGGGCACCGTCGGGGGTGAACTCGCTGGAATTGGCGTCGGCGTAGCCCAGCACGTTGCGGGCAAACTCCATGACCATGATCTGCATGCCCAGGCAGATGCCAAAGTAGGGAATATTCTGCTCACGGGCATACTGTTCGGCCTGGATCATGCCTTCGATGCCGCGGTCACCGAAGCCGCCGGGCAGGATAATGCCGTCCACGTCGGCCAGTTCCTCGGCGCAGCGCTCCTGGTCCACCAGCAGCTCGCTGTCCACCCAGCGGATGTCCACCTTGCTCTCGTTCTCAAAGCCGGCATGGTACAGGCTTTCCATCACGCTCAGATAAGCGTCATGCAGCTTGACATACTTGCCCACCAGAGCGATGGTGCAGTTCCGGCTGCGGGTGGCGATGCGGGAGATCAGTTCCTTCCACTCGGTCAGGTCGGACGGCGGGGTGTCCAGATGCAGCTGACGGCAGACCACGTTGGTCAGGCCGGCGGCTTCCAGCATCAGGGGGCATTCGTACAGGCTGGGCATGGTCAGATTCTCAATGACGCAGTCGGGACGCACGTTGCAGAA
>DXNX01000285.1 GCA_019413245.1 Oscillospiraceae bacterium | reverse complement strand
CCCCCGCCCTGGCCCAGGCCCCCGACGCCCGCTGGCAGCCTGCCGAGGCCGATGGGGTGGCACCGGACGGTTTTCACAGCACCTCCATGTACCCGGAATATTTTAAAATCGACGGCCGCTGGACCCTGGCCCCCGAGAGCCGGATGGATTCCAGCGTGGTGCTGTGCCCGGACGGCAGCCTTTCGGTGGTGGAGAACCGCAACCTGCGCAAGGGGGACCTGGTGGCCCTGGGCCGCACCGAGGACGGCCGGGACGGCATCTACCTGCACACCACCGGTTTTGCCGGGGAGGCAGGGGAGGCCCGGGACCAGTTCGCCTTCCGCCAGGGCCGCAGCCGGGAGACCGCCTACGCCCGGGACTATGACCGGCTCATGGCCCTGTTGCGCCACGAGCGGGAGCACGGCAACATCGTCTGGGTCATGGGCCCGGCCTTCTCCTTTGACGCCGACGCCCGGGCGGCTATGCAGGCCATGATCGAAAACGGCTATGCCCACGGTCTGCTGGCCGGCAACGCCCTGGCCACCCACGACCTGGAAGGCGCTTACTTCCACACCGCCCTGGGGCAGGACATCTACACCCAGGAATGCCGCCCCAACGGCCATTACAACCACCTGGATGTCATCAACGAGGTGCGCCGCTGCGGGTCCATCCCCGCCTTTGTGGAAAAGCACCAGATCGACAACGGCATCATGTACGCCTGCGTGAAAAACCAGGTGCCCTTTGTGCTCACCGGCTCCATCCGGGACGACGGCCCCCTGCCCGAGGTGGTGGGGGATGCCTACGCCGGGCAGAGCGCCATGCGGGGGCTTATCCGCAAGTCCACCACCGTCATCTGCCTGGCCACCATGCTGCACACCATCGCGGCGGGAAACATGACCCCCTCTTACCGGGTACTGGCCGACGGCACCGTGCGCCCGGTGTTCCTGTATACCGTGGACGCCGACGAGTTCGTGGTGAACAAGCTGCTGGACCGGGGAAGCCTGTCCGCCACCACCATCGTGACCAACGTGCAGGACTTCATCACCATCGTGGCCCGGGGGCTGGGGGTCTTCTGAATCGTGCAAACTGCCGAAAACAGCGCCGGATTTTTGGCAGGGTCCACCCGGGACGGACACTGCCTTTCCTGCGGTTGTGTGCTATAATAAACTCTGAGCGGGCGGTCGTCCCACGGGGGCCGCGCCCGGCAAAATGATCGGGAGAGTGACATCATGAATACCATCGAGACCCGCTATCAGGCCTGGCTGGACCAGCCCGGCCTGCCCGACGATCTGGCAGCAGAACTGTACGGCATCGCCAACGACCCCGAAGGCATCAGCGACCGTTTCTACCGGGACCTGGCTTTCGGCACCGGCGGCCTGCGCGGCGTGATCGGCGCGGGCACCAACCGCATGAACATCTATACCGTGCGCAAGGCCACCCAGGGCCTGGCCGATTACCTGAATTCCACTACCCTGCCCAAAAAGGTGGCCATCGCCCATGACAGCCGCCACAAGGGCGACCTCTTTGCCCGGGAAACCGCCCGGGTGCTGGCGGCCAACGGCATCACCGCCTACCTGTACCTGTCTCTTATACACATCTCCGAGCCCAC
>DXNX01000284.1 GCA_019413245.1 Oscillospiraceae bacterium | reverse complement strand
CGTCGGTACCGGCCACATCCCGCATTTTGAAACGGCGGTAGCCGCTGCGGTAGGGCTTTCCGTCCTTGAATACCACCATGCCGCAGACGCTGGAGCCATCGCCCCAGTTGGAAATATCATAACTCTCGATAAGCCGCGGCGGAGCTTTCAGTCCCAGGACCTGGGCGGCTTCTTCCAGCAGTTTTTCTTCCCGGGTATACCGGCCGCTCTCCCGCCCCAGGCGTTCCACCGCATTGGTGTACGCCATGGTAACGAGTTTGGCCACATCGCCCCGCTGGGGCACATACAGCTCCACCTTGCTGCCTCTGGCCTGGGCCAGTGCTTCACTGAGAGCTTCATGAGCCTCCGGCAGAGCATCTACCGCCACCGTTTTGGGCACATATTCGCCGTTCAGATAATACTGCGGCAGGAATTCCTCCCGCACGGCAGCAATGTCGGCGGTATCGTGGAAGACAAACTCCCGCTTGTCTGTCAGGCGGCCTTCCCGGTAGCGCAGCACGGCGGCGCACACGGCCCGGCTGGTACCAGCCAGTGCCACCACATCCATCTCGGTACCGCTCTCCATGACCACCTTCTGCCCGGCCGCCACACGTTCAATGGCGGCGATCTGGTCCCGCAGAATGGCGGCGGATTCAAAGTCCAGACGTTCGGAAGCAGCCGCCATCTTTTCCCGCAGCTGGCGAAGAATATCCTTTTTGCCATAGCGGATCATCTGCAGGGCACCCTGCACGGCTTCGTTGTAAGCCTGGCAGCTGACCTTGCCGCTGCACACCGCCATACACTTGCCGATGTGGGCATTCAGGCAGGGACGACCCTTGCCAATATCCCGCGGGAACTCCTTGTTGCAGCGGGGCAGCAGAAAACAATCCTGCACCGTTTCCACCATTTCCCGCACCGCAAAGGAGGAGGTGAAAGGACCGATGTAATCGGCATTCTCATCGTCTTTCTGCAGCGCCGCAGAAAGACGGGGCCAGTCTCCCTTGGTGATTTTGACATAACTGTACCCTTTGTCATCTTTAAGCAGGATGTTGTATTTCGGGGTATGGGCCTTGATCTGGCTGGCTTCCAGCACCAGGGCTTCAAACTCACTTTGACAAACGATCACGTCGAAGGAGAAGGCATGGTTGATCATCTGGGTGACCTTGGCGTCGTGGGGAACCCCTTCCCGGAAATACTGGGACACCCGGATGCGCAGGCGCTTGGCTTTGCCAATGTAAATGATCTCATCCGATTTGTCCCGGATGATATACACCCCCGGCAGAAGTGGCAGCATACAAGCCTTTTTGTACAGTTCTTGTTTGGTCATGGAAACCCCTTGCAAAATAAAATAAGGCCAGGTGGTCACACCACCCGGCCGAAGAGAAACACAGGATTATTCGGAGAAGCCGGAGTTGACCAGCTTAACCAGACCATCAACAGCGGCCTGCTCGTCGGTGCCGTCCGCGATGATGCGGATAGTGGTGCCGCCAACGATGCCCAGGCTCAGAACACCCAGCAGGGACTTGGCGTTGACGCGGCGCTCTTCCTTCTCGACCCAGATGGAAGACTTGTACTCGTTAGCCTTCTGGATGAAGAAGGTAGCCGGACGTGCGTGCAGACCAACCTGATTCTCA
>DXNX01000283.1 GCA_019413245.1 Oscillospiraceae bacterium | reverse complement strand
GTGTATAAGAGACAGATGCTGAAACGGTCGGATCAGACCAGTTCCAGAATCGCCATTTCGGCAGCGTCGCCGCGGCGCATACCGGTGCGGATGATGCGGGTGTAGCCGCCGTTGCGGTCGGCATACTTCGGACCATACACATCGATGACCTTCTTAGCAACATCTTCCTTGGTGATGTAGCTGAAGATCTGGCGCTTGTCGTGCAGATCGCCGGCCTTGCTCAGGGTGACCATCTTCTCGGCCATGGAGCGAACCTCCTTAGCGCGGGTAACGGTGGTCTCGATCTTGCCGTTCTCGAACAGATAAGTGACCATAGCGCGCAGCATCGCCTTGCGGCTGTCGGTGGCGCGGCCAAGCTTTCTAGTACCGGGCATTCTGTTTCACTCCTTTATCAGTTGTCGTCGTCTTTGGTGAGCATGAAGCCCAGGCTATCCAGTTTCGCCATGACTTCTTCCAGGCTCTTACGGCCAAGGTTACGCACCTTCATCATGTCGTCCTCGCTCTTGTTGATGAGGTCGCCCACGGTGTTGATGCCGGCGCGCTTGAGGCAGTTGAAGGAACGGACGCTCAGGTCCAACTCTTCAATGGTCATCTCCAGCGCTTTTTCCTTGCCCTTCTCGTCGTTTTCGACCATGATTTCAGTCTCGGCGGCTTCATCACACAGGTTGACGAACAGATTCAGGTGTTCGGTCAGCACACGGGCAGCCAGGCTCAGAGCCTCCTGCGCGTTGGTGGTGCCATCGGTCCAGACCTCAATGGTCAGTTTATCAAAGTCGGTGATCTGGCCCACACGGGTGTTTTCCACCGTGTAGTTGCACTTGAGCACCGGAGTATAGATGCTGTCCACAGGCAGGGTGGTGACATCGTTCTTCTCAATGAGCGCCAGTTTGTTGCGCTCGGCGGGAACGTAGCCGCGGCCCTTGTCAAAGGTCAGCTCCATGACGAGTTTGGCTCCTTCGCCCAGGGTGGCAATGTGCCATTCGGGGTTGAGGATCTCCAGGTCGTCGCCCTGCTTGATGCTGCCGGCGGTGACTTCGCACGGGCCAGCGGCTTCCACGCGGACGGTCTTGGGGCCATCGCCGTAGATCTTGGCGGCAATGCCCTTGAGGTTCAGAACGATCTCGGTCACGTCCTCGCGCACGCCCTCGATGGTCGAGAATTCATGCACGACGCCGTCGATCTTCACACTGGTGACCGCCACGCCGGGCAAGCTGGAGAGCAGCACGCGGCGCAGGCTGTTGCCCAGCGTAGTGCCGAAGCCGCGCTCCAGAGGTTCCACCACGAACTTGCCGTAACGGCCGTCGGGGGAAAGGTTGGCCATCTCGATCTTGGGGCGTTCAATCTCCATCATAAAAACCCTCCTTGATCAGCCGGCCCGCAAAACAGCGGGACCGGTTTTGGTGAAAAAACGGTATGGCAGAGGATTACTTGGAGTACAACTCGACGATCAGGTGTTCCTGGACCTCGTAATCGATGTCGCTGCGCTCGGGCAGCTTGGTGACGACGCCCTTCAGGGAGCCGGTCTCGCGGCTCAGCCAGGAAGGCAGAGCGACAACGGGAGCATCGGCGCCGGTCAGCTTGGCGAACTTTTCGATCTTGCGGCTGGACTCGCACACTTCGACCACATCACCGGCCTTGACCTGATAAGAAGG
>DXNX01000282.1 GCA_019413245.1 Oscillospiraceae bacterium | reverse complement strand
CCATCCAGCTGACGGGTGCCGCCAGACCCAGCAGGAACAGGGCTGCCAGAGCCGCATAAGCCGGGGGCAGAGCACGGCGGCGAACCACCAGCACCACCGCCGCCAGCACGAAGACGGCGGCGCAGATACCCAGCCACACCGGCGGGGTGATGCCCGCCGGGCCGATTTGCAGCACGGCCTGCCCCTGCACAAAGTACCGGTCCAGCATGGCCGCCGCGGTGGCGGTGCCGCCGGTGGTGTGGCGCAGGGCCGCAGCCACCACGTTGTCCAGGGCGTCGGCCCAGTTGCCGAAGTAGAAAAAGCTCTGCACCAGCCAGACGACCAGCGCCGCCGCCACCCCGGCCAAAGCCGACAGGCCGGTGTACACCATGCGGAAGAACCAGGCTTTTGCGGGGCGTTTTTCACCCAGGGCCAGCACCCAGCAGAGGAAGAGAGGCACTTCGGCCAGGATGAGGAAGGTGGAGATGAACTCAAACCCGCACATACACCGCACGCACACGGCGGCGAAGACCAGCACATAGGCCCAGGCGGGGGTTTTGTGCCGCTTTTGGGTGACGGCGCAAAGGATGAGCCCCGCCAATGCGGGCAGCAGCCAGGTCCACAGGCACCAGTACAGGTCCTTCATGCCCCGCTGCACCCAGGGGGACAGCAGCACCGCCGCCATCCAGCCGATGGCCGCCGGGGCGCCGAAGACCCGCCACAGCCCGATGCACAGGCACAGGCTGACGGCGTAGAACAGGATGCTGTTGGCAGCGTAGAGCATGCGTTCCCGGGCTTCGCCGTTGTCCTGCCAGACCGAGAACACCTTGTTCAGCACCCCGAAGCCCAGGCCCTGGAGACCGGTCTGGTGGGTGTAACTCAGATACTGGTCCGGGGCGACGGGGGTGTTTTCCCGGTACATGTAGCGGTTCTGGGTATCGCCGAAAGTGCCGGTGTAGCTGCCCAGAAAGCCGCCGGGGGCGCTCTGGTCCTGCTGCATCTGCAGAATGCGGGCAAAGACCAGGGACTGGGAGTAATCGTCCCAGAAGCCGGTGCGGAAAGTATCCTGGTCGTGCATGACAAAGGTCAGCACCACCGACAGCACCACCACCGCCAGGGCGGTGAGCAGGGTGCGGAGGAATTTTGGTAATTTTAGCACGGAGTGAAAAGACAAAGGGAAACCGCCTTTCTGCGGGGGTGCTCCGCATGGGTTGGAATTTTGGTTTTGGGGCGTTGGGATCGGCTCCCCTGTGTAAGGGGAGCTGGCAGCCGACAGGCTGACTGAGGGGTTGGTTTGTCTCTGGCTTCTTGGCAGACGGCAGTCTGCCGGAGGGTCCTTCCTTTTGTGACCAAAAGGAAGCGAAAAGTCCCGCCGTTTCGATGCGGCGGCCGCCGACCAGGGTTTCACCCTGGACCCGTTGTGCGGCCACCCCTCCGGGACGGCCTGCTCACCAGCCTGGGGGCCGGTGAGCAAGGAAAAACTTTTAAAACCATTTCCCGGTAACAGTTGCTTATGGGAGTAGAGACCGGCTCCCCTGTGTAAGGGGAGCTGGCGCCGTAGGCGACTGAGGGGTTGGAGAGTTTCCGGTATAACCCGTGAACGGGATATAAGGCGGGGTCCACAACCCCTCCGGGGCTGCGCCCCACCTCCCCTTACACAGGGGAGGCTTGGGGAAA
>DXNX01000281.1 GCA_019413245.1 Oscillospiraceae bacterium | reverse complement strand
CATCATACCCGGTGTTGCGGCACAGGATGCGGGCGCAATCACTGATCTGCTTGGGGGAACGCTCCCGGAACGGGCGGTAGATCTGCCCGGCCTGGCAGAAACGGCAGCCGCGCACGCAGCCGCGCAGAACTTCCACGCTGGCACGGTCCTGAATGGCACCGACAATGGGGACCACAAAGTTTTCCGGCGGCGGGAAATCATCCATGTTCTTGACGATGGCCTTGGTCACTTTTTCCGGCACGCCCGGCCGGTTGGGAGTGATGGAACGGATGCGCCCGTCCTCCTCATAGGTCACATCATAGAAGGACGGCACATACACGCCGGGAATCTTGGCCAGGTTCAGCAGCAGCTGTTCCTTGTTCAGGCCGTTTTTCTTGGCGTGCTCCACCGCAGCGCACACATCCTGCAGCATCTGTTCGCCTTCGCCCAGCTGCATGATGTCAAAGAAATCAGCCATAGGCTCGGCATTGCACACGCAGGGGCCGCCGGCAATGACCAGCGGCCAGCTCTCGTCGCGGTCCGCCGCACGCAGCGGAATTCCGGACATACGCAGCATTGCCAGGATATTGGTATAGCACAGCTCGTATTCCAGCGTAAATCCGACAATGTCGAATTCGGAAAGCGGGTCCTTGCTTTCCAGGCAGTACAGCGGAATGTTCAGCCGCTCCATCTGTTCCTTCATATCCACCCAGGGCATGAATGCGCGCTCACACCACCAGTTTTCGTGGCGGTTGAGCAGTTCATACAGGATTTTTTCACCCAGGAAAGACATACCGACCTCATAGGTGTCGGGGAAGCAGAAGGCCATGCGCACATCGACCTTGTTTTTGTCCTTATAGGTGCAGCCCGGTTCGCCGCCGGTATAGCGTCCCGGCTTCTGGACCAGGCTGAGAGCTTCTTTCAGCTGGTGGGAGAACTCTGTCATAGTGTCCCATCCTTCCATCATTTTTTATACCGCTATTGTACCCGATTCCCTCGCCAAATGCAAATGGATTCAAATGCTCCCAAGAAGGCGGGCCCCATCCAGTCCCGGCAGGGGCAGCAAATTGAAAATTCCCAGCAAAAGGTTGGCAGAAACAAACCAGTAACCGCCGTAAGTATACCCCTGCCATTCCATGAAGCAGACCCCGGCTGCACACAGAAGAAAGTTGGTCAGCGGTCCGGCCGCCGCCAGCATCCGCTCCTGATGCGGCGGCAGTGCCATCCCGCGCATACACAGACAGATGCCTGCGGCGGATATTTCCAGGCGCGGCGGACGCCGAACCAGCACACACCAGACTGCCAGATGCCCGCATTCATGCAAAAGCGCGCACAGAATGCCCCACCGGAACATCCCTGTGTGATCATACAATAAAGAAAGTGCCAGAACAAACAGTGTCACCACCGGCGCACGCAGCCGCACGGGTGATTCAGCCGGCGTTTTCCAGAGCTTGTGCAGGGTCATAGCGAATCCCTTCATGAAGCAGCTCAAAATGAAGATGCGGACCGGTGACGTTGCCGGTCTGCCCGGAAGTTCCCAGTATCTGTCCCTGGGCAACGCTCTGGCCCGCATGAACATACAGATACTGCATATGGGCATACAGCGTTTCGTCGCCGTTCTGATGCAGGATGCGGATGTAATTGCCATAACTTTTATGTGTGCCGGCCACCCGCACGACGC
>DXNX01000280.1 GCA_019413245.1 Oscillospiraceae bacterium | reverse complement strand
TGCCATCAATGTGGAGGCCCTGACCGCCGCCCAGCCCAAGGACCTGGACGCTTCCGAGATCGAGGTGCGGCTGGGGGCAACCTGGATTGACAAAGAGTACATTCAGCAATTCATGTACGAAACCTTTGACACGCCCTTTTACCTTCAGCGCAGCATTGAAGTCCACTACACCCCCTTTACGGCGGAGTGGCAGATCTCCGGCAAAAACGCTGTGGGACAGAGAGATGTGGCGGCCTATACCACCTACGGGACCGGCCGCGCCAACGCCTATAAAATCCTCGAAGATTCCCTCAACCTGCGGGATGTGCGTATCTACGATACTGTTGAAGATGCGGACGGCAAGGAGCGCCGGGTGCTGAACGCCAAGGAGACCACCCTGGCCGCCCAGAAGCAGCAGGCCATCCGGGAGGCGTTCAAGGACTGGATTTGGCGGGACCCGGAGCGGCGGCAGGCGCTGGTGCGCCAGTACAACGAGGAAATGAACGCCACCCGCCCCCGCGAGTATGACGGCAGCCACATTGTTTTCGGCGGCATGAACCCGTCCATCACCCTGCGGGAGCATCAGAAAAATGCCATCGCCCATGTGCTGTACGGCGGAAACACGCTGCTGGCCCACGAGGTGGGCGCGGGCAAGACCTTTGAAATGGTGGGGGCCGCAATGGAGGCCAAGCGCCTGGGGCTGTGCCAGAAATCCCTCTTTGTGGTGCCAAACCACCTGACCGAACAGTGGGCTTCGGAGTTCCTGCGTCTGTACCCGTCCGCCAATATCCTGGTGACAACCAAAAAGGACTTTGAAAAGCACAACCGCAAGAAGTTTTGTGCCCGCATCGCCACCGGCGACTACGACGCCATCATTATGGGCCACTCTCAGTTTGAAAAAATCCCCATCAGCAAGGAACGCCAGGAGCGGCTGCTGCATGAGCAGATTTGGGAAATCACCGAGGGCATCTCTGAGGTGGAGGCCAGCGGCGGCGAGCGGTTCACGGTCAAGCAGCTGGAGCGCACGAAAAAATCTCTGGAGGCACGGCTGGAAAAGCTGCAAGCGGAAGGCCGCAAGGATGATGTGGTGACCTTTGAGCAGTTGGGCGTGGACCGGCTGTTCGTGGACGAGGCGCACAACTACAAGAACCTCTTTCTCTACACAAAAATGCGCAACGTGGCGGGCCTCTCCACCACGGACGCACAGAAATCTTCGGATATGTTCGCCAAGTGCCGCTACATGGACGAGATCACCGGCAGCCGCGGCGTTATCTTTGCCACCGGCACACCTGTCAGCAACTCCATGACCGAGCTTTACACCATGCAGCGGTATCTCCAATATGACCGCCTGCAAGAGCTGGGCATGGCACACTTTGACTGCTGGGCATCCCGCTTCGGCGAGACTGTGACGGCGCTGGAGCTGGCCCCGGAGGGCACCGGCTACCGGGCACGCACACGCTTTTCCAAGTTCTTCAACCTGCCGGAGCTGATGAACCTATTCAAAGAGGTGGCCGACATCAAGACCGCCGATCAGCTGCACCTGCCCACCCCGCAGGTGGAGTACCACAACATCGTGGCCCAGCCCACCGACATCCAGAAAGAGATGGTAAAGACCCTCTCCGAACGTGCGTCCGAAGTACACCGGGGCAGCGTGGACCCGTCGGTGGACAATATGCTCAAGATCGTGCGCTGCTAAGCGCAAAAGTGTATCTCCC
>DXNX01000028.1 GCA_019413245.1 Oscillospiraceae bacterium | reverse complement strand
GCCCCAGACGCTGCTGTCCTTCCTGCCGTTGGTGCTGGGCTCGCTGCTCATGCTGGACGGCGTCGGCAAGCTGCCTCTGGCCGTGATGGCCCTGCGGGCTGAAGCCCCCGACACCATCGCCCTGCTGCTGTCCAGCCTGATCCCCCTGGTCCTGGGCGCGATCATCGTGCTCAACCCCTTCCAGACCGTACAGCTGGTGGTAGGGATCTTCGGCCTGGGCCTCATCGCTGACGGTATTGCGGATTTCATCGCCCTCTTTACCGCCCGCCATACGCAATCATAACAACACCGGAACCGCCGCCCTCACAGGGCGGCGGTTCTTTTTTTGTCTGTTTCGGTTCCCGTTGGCTGCACAACCGTTTTGTGGGGGGATTCCGCGTATACTGTGAGCACAGGGTCGGGAAAGACCCGGCCCACAAAGAAAGGTAGAACACTATGAACAACATGAACCATAAAAACATCGCAGCAACACAGACCACCGTCAACGAGGCCATTCTGACCGCCTTGCGCACCGCCCACAACATGACCGCCCCGGCCTCCACCGCGCCGGAAGACCTGAAGCGGCAGCGCTTGGGCCAGGAAGCCCTGGGGCGGCTGCTGACACCGCCCATCGGCTTCACCTGGGAGCCCTTCGAGGTGGAAGGCATCCCCGCGGCCTGGGTCCGGCCGGAAGGCAAACACGACCGCAGCAAAATGATCCTGTACTGCCATGGCGGCGGCTACACCAGCGGTACCCTGGGGTACGCGCGGATGATGGCGGTCCGGATGGCACTGGCCACCGGATATGAAGTGCTGGCGTTCCAGTATCGGCTGGCGCCGGAACACCCCTATCCGGAGGCGCTGGAGGACGCACGCCTGATCTGGGAGCATTTGATGTTCCTGGGTTGGGGTGCCAGAGAGATCATCCTGGCCGGCGATTCCGCCGGTGGGAATCTGGCGCTGGAACTGGCCCTGCATCTGCGGGATACCCAGCGGATGCTGCCCTGGCGGATGGTGCTGTTTTCCCCCTGGACCGACATGACGGTCTCGGGCGACAGCCTCACGGAATGCCAGGACAAGGACCCCTTGCTGACCCGCGCCTACATCGAAGCGGTGCGGGAAGCCTACGCCCCCGGTGCGGACTGGAGCCGACCGGAGTATTCGCCTCTGTTTGCCGACCTGCGGGGGCTGCCGCCCACGCTGATCCAGGTCGGCGGCCGGGAGATTCTGCGGGATGACTCCACCCGCCTGTATCAGAAGCTGCAGGAAGCCGGTGTCCCGGCAGTACTGCAAAGCTGGCCCGAGATGTGGCATGTTTTCCAGATGTTCCCGCTGAAAACCGCGGAAGATGCCATGGAGCAGATGGCGCAGTTCCTGGAAACGCTGCGCTGAAAAAACCGGCGCCGGACGCCGGATGACCGAACACGCGACCAAGCAGAACACATAAAACGCCCACTGCCCCTTGCAGAATATCCGGTGTTGGAATGGTTCTTACAAGCAAAACAGGACAGGGAGTAAACATGACAGTATGGGTAGTATTGGCCGTGGCGGCCGTGATGGCAGCAAGCCTGCGTTCCGGCGCAGGGAAGACTCTGGCCGGGTACGGATGGTATGAATGGTTCTTTCTCTTTCTCAGCAGCGCCTTTCTGGGCGACTGCTTCGAGACGATCTTCGTTTTCCTGAGCACCGGTGTATGGATGAGCCGCAGCAGCCTGCTGTATGCGCCCCTCAGCGTGGTGTGGGGAGCGGGCGCCGTGCTCATGACCCTGGTGCTGACCCCGCTGGCCCGCAAGGGCAACGCAGTCCTGTTCGCCGCCGGGGCGGTGCTGGGCGGCGGCTTTGAATATCTGGCTAGCTGGGTGTTGGAAAAGGCCACCGGACGGCTGTTCTGGGATTATTCCTCCATGCCCTTCAACCTGGATGGCCGCACCAACCTGCTGTTTGCCCTGTTCTGGGGCGCCGCCGGGGTGTTCTGGATCAGGGTAGCCTCCCCGCGGCTGCTGGGGTGGCTGCACCGGATTCCCCGGCATTCGGGCCGGAAGCTGGCCACGGTGGCCGCGCTGCTTCTGGTGGCCGACATGACCCTTTCCGGCGCCGCCCTGGTCCGGATGGAGGAGCGCAGCCGGGGGCTGGTCGCCTCCAACACGGTGGAGCAGGCATTGGATGTGCTGTACACCGACGCCCGTCTGGAACAGCGGTACCGCAACATGCAGCTGCCGGGAGAAGTTTCCACAGCTGTCCAGGCACAGGCATAACGGCAAACCGCCAAAGTCGGTTGTCCGGCCAACCGTATTCATCCCCCATAAAGACTATACTGGTACTACGCTGAAAGGCCAATACGGCCCGGCGCCAAATCATAAAAATAAAACGGCCGATGGCCGAGGAGGAACCTATGAAAAAGAGCATGATCCTGTCTGTGGAGCAGGCGGCACAGGCCGCCCGCAAGCGGATTCTGAACAGCGGTGTGGCAGCGGGCGTGCTGCTCACCGGGCTGGGTGTGGCAGCAGTATTCGCACCGCTGCTGCTGGGTTGGTCGCTGGCCGTCATCCTGATGGCAGGCTTCCTGCTGTCCGGGGCAGCCCAGCTGCTGGCCTTTCTGGACACGCCCCGGGAAGAACGCAGCTTCTGGCCGCTGCTCAGCGGGCTGGCCATGGCGGCCTTTGCCGGGTTCTCCCTCTGGACTGCCTTCTCCTCTCCTGCCGGCAGCCTGGGCCTCATCGCCGGGCTGGGAACCGTGGTGGCCTTCTTCACGGTGGTGCAGGGCATCTTCCAGATCATCACCTTTGATGAGATGCGCAGCGCAGGACTCCCCGGCGCGGGCTGGGTCCTGGCCGCCGGTATCCTCAACGCCGTGGTGGGCAACCTCATCGTACTGCAGCCCATCGCCGGCTGGGTGGGCATCAGCACCGTCTGGGGCATCTACCTGATGGTATCCGGCGTGGCTCTGGCCGCCGACTCGCTGTCCGATCATCGCGGCCGCAGCGTCCGGGCCTGAACCAAAAGAAAGAGCCTTCCCCCATATAGGGGAAGGCTCTTTCGGCTGTGCGGGGTTCATTCGTCGTTGGGGTCCGGTTCGTCCTCGGTGATGGGCATTTCCACCAGCAGTTCAAACCGACTGCGGTCAAACTGCAGAAGCCCTTCGTCCCGCATCTTGCACAGTTCAAAGGAAAGAGCGCTGCGGTCCGCAAAGAGGAAATCCGCCATTTCCTGCCGGTTCAGCGGAATGGTGAAAGCCCGTTTGTCGCCGCCCTTGTGGTACTGGGCAGACAGATAGTCCTGCACCTTATCCCGCATGGTGCGGCGGACGCTGTCCTCCAGTTTGCGGGTCAGATATTGTCCTTTCTGGGCCACGGCCAGGGTCAGGTTCTGTAAAAAACGGATCTGGGTGGGGGCGGTGAGCACGTTTTTGCGCAGCAGCTGGTCCACGCTCAGGTACAGGATCTCGGTGGGTTCCTCGGTGGCGATGGACAGGTGCAGCCGGTAGCGCCCCACCGCGTTCAGTTCCCCTACCGCGTCCCCCGGATTCAGCACATAGAGCAGATTGTTGTTGCCGTTGCTGTCGATGTGAGCCAGGTGCAGGCTGCCCGAAAGAATGATGCCGATCTCCGGGAACAGGTCCCCGTCCTGGGCCACCACCGTCTTTTTGGGATACCGCGCCCGGTGCGGTGCCATGGCGGCCACCGTCTGCCCGATCTCCTCATCGGTCATGTTGCGGAAAAGCATGCCTTTTCTCAGCAGTTCCAGGTCCAGTTCTTTTTTGATCACGGTTTGTCCCTTCCTTCCTGTTATAATTCCAGTATAGTGTGCAAACCGCAAATCCGCAATAGGAGCCGGCATCTGCCAGGCAAACCACCGGAAAAAAGAAAAGGTGCCGCACAAAATACGGCACCTTTTTTCTTATTTCAGCAGTTCCGGACGTTTTTCTTTCAGCAGCGCCAGAGAGGCGGCCACAGCCGCTTCGGTATCGCTGCTTTCCAGCAGAGATTCCAGCTTCTGGGTCTGGGTCATCTGCTTTTTCTTGCGTTCTTTCTCCCGGCGGACGTTGAAATTTTCCGCCAGCGCTTCAATGTCCGCGCGGTTGTGCGGCAGCTTGCGGGTCTGCAAAAACTCCTCGTATGCATCACAGTGGAGGGTGACCTCATCGGTAAAGCAGATCTGGGACCCGTGGTCCAGCCACAGGATCTTGTTGCACAGTTCCCGGACCTGGTCAATGGAATGGGAAACCAGGATTCCGGTCACACCACTGGCCAGAATCTCCTTCATTTTGTCTCCGCTCTTCTTTTTGAAGGCACCGTCACCCACGCTGAGGACCTCATCCAGGATCAGGATGTCCGGGCTGACCAGACAGGCAATGGAGAAGGCCAGCCGGCTCTTCATGCCGCTGGAAAGCTGCTTGAAGGGGCGCTCCTGAAAGTCCTTCAGTTCCGCAAAGGCAATGATCTCATCGTATTTTTTATCCATGAACTTGCGGGTATACCCCAGCATGGCACCACGGAGATAGGTATTTTCCCGCACGGTCAAATCCCCGTCAAAGCCGCTGCCCAGTTCCAGCAATGCCGCCACCGAGCCATTGATCTCCATATGCCCCTTGGTAGGCACCATAATACCGGACACCGCTTTGAGCAGCGTGGATTTGCCGGCGCCATTGGCGCCGATGATGCCCAGCATGTCCCCGCGTTCCAGTTCAAACGTCACGTTTTTATCGGCCCAGAATTCATTCACTTTGTAATTGCGCTGCAATTTGCGCACCACAAATTCTTTCAGGCCGATATCCTTGAAGTCGCCTGTAATATAGCGTATGGAAACGCCGTCCGCTTTCAAAATAGCCATACCGCGCCTCCTTTACATATAGTACAAGAACTTGTGATTGTACTTTTTGTACACCCATCCGCCAATGGCAATCATCACCAGCGCATACACCACGCAAAGCAGATGATACTGCAGCGAAGGAATGTCTCCATCCAGTACGATGATACGGAAATACTTGATATAGCAGTAAACCGGGTTGCACAGGAACAGGTTCTGCAGCACCGGAGGGAATGTATCCGTTGTATAGAAGATGGCGGAGCAGTACATCAGCATCAAAGTAAAGACATCATACAGGTAGTTGATGTCCCGGAAGAAAACAAACAGTGCCGACAGCACCAGTCCCACACCAATGTTGAACACAATGAGGCAAAGGATCGGGTACAGCAGCATGATAAATTTGGGCGTGATGGGCAAGCCGTCAAAAAGGACAAAGATAAAAAAGACGCAAAGGGTCAGTGCAAAGTTGAGCAGAGACGAAACGTTTTTGGACAGCAGGAACATATACTTGGGCACATTGACCTTGCTGATGATACCGCTGTTGGACATCAGGGAATACATACCGGTGGAGGTGGATTCCTTGAAGTAGTTAAATACCAGGTTGCCGCAGAACAGGTAAGTGGTATAATTCGGCATAGAACGGCCGAAAAACTGCTTGAAGACAATGCTCATAACCAGCAGCTGCATCAGCGGAGACAGAACGCTCCACCCCATACCCAGCACAGTGCGTTTGTATTTCGCCTTGAAATCCCGTTTGACCAGTTCTTCAAACAAGAACTGGTATTTTTTGATCAGTTTCAGCATTAGTTACACCATTCATTATTTGTTTTATGGATCATTTACGAAAGGAATAGTTCCTTTACTCTAGTCATCAAAGTCGTTCCTATCTTTTCATTAAAAACAATGAATAAGCCAGATACTAAGAAGGTAACAACCAGCCCGATAGCAATTCGGAAATCGTTGGTATAACCTTCTTGAAAAATAAGCGTTTTCAGAATTGTAAAAATTGGCCAGTGGAAAATATAGATTGGAAGGCTTAGCTTTGCCAAGATAGTAAAAAGCGGAATATCCAAGTTGCAAATCAATAGTTGTTCGCTTAGAGTCAATGCCAGGGAAAGCATGACGAGCACAACAAATATTTCTTCATATCTGCTTTTTGTAAGTGATTGTCGCATTGTCAGAGACAACGCAGCACCAAAGGAGCCAACAGCGGTAATTGTCATTATCCATTTCCCACGCCTGCTGAAACGTTGCCTTTTTAGTACGCGCACAATAAGATACAGCAAACCGGAAAACAGAAAATCTCCGCTAACTCGGAAAAATATATCAAACCCGCTTGTTGGTATACGCAAGGTTCCGTATTTATAGAAAAGATACCCGTGCATAATCCAAGGGACAAAAACTACAAGATAATTAAAAAAAATTGATGCAACTTTTACTGACAGCCACATAAATATCGGTAATACAATAAATAGACCTGACAAATACCAGTATACACCTGCATGTACTTGTGATGCGCCAGTTAGCCCAAGAAGTGCCGTTTCGAGTGGAATGAAAGCACTTGTTTTTATGATATCCTTCACAGAGCTTCCGTATTCTAGCCAGTAGCTCACATAATATAAACAGACACCTTCAAGGACATATGGAAACATTTTAAAATATTTCTTTTTACAATATGTTCCAATTTCCTGTTCTAATGTGCTTCCTTGCGGGATCACAAAAGGTTTATCATGGAGAAAAACCATACCATAATATCCGGAAAGGAGAAAGAAAAATTCTACAAATATTGCACCGCCGAAGAATTTCAGGCTTCCAGAAATTCCAAAATGAGTCAAAACAATTATAATGCTTGCCAAAAATCTAAGCAGATCAATTAATCCGTTTCTTCTGTTACACTGCCTCACAACTACCTCTTTCTCAGTACTCAATGGTTAGAAGGTTCAATACAGTAGGGATCAATTTGAGAAACGCTTTCATCCATATCCAGCCAAGCCCTTGCACATGCCAAATCCAAGCCGTCATCAATATCGATACTTGTGCGCTTATCCAAGATATATCGATAAGGATTTGAACCGTGAAAATACTTCCACTCGATCATTTTTTCGCGAGGTGCGAGGAGAATACCGTCTGTCACAAAATAAAGTGGCGGCAATTGCTGAGAAGGCACATGTTTGATTCCGAGTTCATAGTTAACAGGACCTTTCTCATCCCAGAGATATCGCTTAAAGCGTTCCATAGAAACCAAGGAATCGTATCCATCTTCCAGCGCTTTATAATACAACTTGATTGCCTCACGATACTGTTTCGGGAAGACCAATGGAGCGTGCAAGTGGCCCACAAGATATCATCACCCGGGACATTTTCACAGATATGCGCAACTACTTCACCAAAGGTCTTGCTTTTTTCGTCACAAAATTCAGGTGCACGTTTATGCGTGGCCACTCCCTGCTGCCGCGCCATCTCCAACATCATCTGTGAATCTGAAGATACAACAATTGTATTGATTTCCTGAACCTGTTTTAACTGATTAATTTTATTGATCAACAGATTCGTTCCAGCAAATGGAGCCACATTCTTATTCTTCAGGCGGCGGCTGCCTTCACGAACGGGAATGATTGCTGTGATTTTTCTTTCAGCCATTACTAATACCGTCCTTTATTGTTCTGTTTAGCCCTTTAGACATTGCTCTAAGTGCTTAACAATGCGTTTACCCGCGCCACCAATATTATGCAGCTCTGTTTCTGCCATGTGCAATCTTTGATCATGCTTGGGATCTTCGTGTTTTTCGATGATATTACAGAACCATTGGGCAGCATCTTCCCAAGCACTGCAGCAATAATATGTGCTGAGGATTTTTTTCGCAGAAGCTGTAAAATTATCCATTTCCTCCGGATTTTCCGGATTTTCCGGATTTAAGAGATAGATGCATGGATGCCCCGAGGGAAGATACTCATTAATAAAAGAACCACTGTCTGTAATCAGCAAGCTGCTGGCCTTAAACAAATCAATATATTCGCCATCATATACATAGAACCCATTGGGATAAGAACACCATTTTTCCACATACTGGTCATATTCTTCCGGAGTCATGGGAACATCCAAATGACTATCCACCATATCATGTAGTCTGTTCCTAAGTACAGGATGAGGCTTGAAAACAAAGTTGACCTCCGGGTATTTTTCCAGCAGATCAATCAGTTGCTGATAATACAGATGGAACGTAGCAATATTAACGTCATAACGAATATTTCCATGTGGTGCAACGATCACAATCGGGTTTCCATTATTGATACCGTCCGGCAAATTTTCTTGCCGCACCGGTTCCTGATAAGCATCCAATTTGGGATAGCCTGTGAATACGGCATTGTATGCGTTAAAGGAATAAAGATGTGTCTGATGCATATTCTGGCGAGCAACAAATTCCCGATAGAATTCACGTGTAGGGCAAAACACCTTCCACGCGCTGTTGATAAAAGGATTGTGATAGCAATACGCTTCATTTTTTACCACAGGCATGAAATACGGTGTATAGCAACTTAGCCACACTGCATTGATGTAACTGTTTGGAAATTCGGTGTATTGAATCAGTTGCGGATTATTGTAAAAGATGATATCAGGATTCAAGTCCCATAATGACATCGGATTCCCATTTTCATCATATGCAAAAACGGTACGGTACCCTTTATCTGTCAGATAAGTATATGCTTTTTTCGCCTTCTCAAAAAATTCAGGGAACTTATCAAACGTCAAATCTCTTTCCGACATCACGAAAATAACGGGTTCAAAAAGTTCCGATTTTTCCATTTCCCAGTATACGGACGCAATTTCAAATTTTTCCAAAAAACTATTCAGAAAAACGACCCGAACTTTTTTACCCTCTTTTATTTTCTGACGCAAAGCATTCAGCTTGATTGCATTGACGACTTCACTAGATTGGTTTCTACTCTGTACAATTGCGTCATATGTCCGGTCTTGTATATCTCGAACCCGCAAATAAATATCCTGTTGCTGCGCTTTTAGCTCAGATTGGTTTCCCCTTTGTGCAATTGCATCATATGTCCGGTCTTGTATATCTCGAACCCGCAAATAAATATCCTGTTGCTGCGCTTTTAGTTCTTGTAACTCTGCAGCCATTCCATCCACGACCTCTAGTTCTGGCACCAGTTTGCGTAAAATTTCCTTCAATGCTTTCTTCATTTTCATCGCCATTACTCCTAACTTATTTGGGTAATTGCATGTTTAAATCTGCGTATATTTGAGTTATACATGTTATGCACAAAAGCTGCAACTTCTGTTTAACCCTTACGTTACGCATCCTTAAATTCCCAAATATTTTTTTCCAGAACTCCCGGCTTTGCCGTTCCCCGCGGCGCTGCCGATAGCTTTCCCGGGTTGTGTCAAACTCGGCGTCGCTCTCATTCATGCAGGCTTTCATCTCCCGCACACAGCGGCGGTATTCCGCCGGGTCCCGCGTGGCCACAAAGGCGGTCTGGTTATTGGGATTGCAGTTCAGCACCTTCTGCCACACGGTAAGCGCTACAAGCCGTCATATACATGGCCGAGACAACCGTTGCCTTGCGGGTGGGCCGCAGAAGATGTCCATTTCGGGTCAGGTGCATCAGAACTTTTTTCTTGGTGCCGGGCTTTCCCTCCCGCGTGGCATACAGCTACAGGGAGGCAAGTCGAGCGTCACCTCTGCATTGGTTTGCTCAACAGGCAGGGAGTTATCAATGCGCTGGTTGCGCAGAATATAGTAAGAGGGCAGCTACTCTACCATTTATTGCACTTCGCTTGGTTTAATATTTTTCAAATGCAACTAGATATTGCACAGCTTTCTTTCAGGAAAGCTGATATATGACCGTATAGTAATCGTAAACTTTAGTATACTGTTCGTACGGTGTTTTCTCAAGGATTTCATCAAGATAAGCCAGGCGTTCATCCTCGCTATAATGTGCATCCGAGTAGAATGCAATGCACAGCGGGTCATCCGTGTTCCGCTCGGCCACAACGTCTCCGATACTTCCGATGTCACTTGCATAAACACAGCGCACTTCATCCATATTGACATATACGTTGATGGCCTGCAGTACATTGACCCATACGTCATCCTTGCAGATGACCACACAATCCATGCCACTCAACGCTTCCACGTTGGGATTAATGCGATCAAAATCTGCAAACAACCAATCTATACCATAGGCCTTGATACTCAGGATAGGCAGCGCCAAGGCAGCAACACAGAGGATTGCGGATTTTCCGCGGATATTGAAAAGTACCTTTTGCAGCAGTACAACAAGGAAAAGTGCCAAAAGAGGAAATATGGGATAAATGTAGCGTGAGCTGGTAATAGCGGACCCCTGAATAGCCACATAGCAGAATCCGGCAACGGCAATGACAACGAAAGCCAGCAGCCACTTTTGAGGCGTCACATACAGGGAGAACGACTTGTCCCACATCGTGTGGCGGAAGCATAATTTTACGCAGAAGCTTCCCTTTTCAAAAGAGCACGATTGAACCGCCGGTCTGACGATATGCCATAGTATAGCTATCACGCATATCACCAGCAAAATCCAGAAGCATCCACCCAGCAAAGACTGATCAACAAAGCCCCAATACGAACGGAACTTTTCTGCTGAAAATCCGCCTATGTGTTTGGTGGCATAATCACCGCGGTATCCAAAAATATGTTGGTAGGTTGCCGGAAAAATGGCCAGTGCGAGAAATACCCCCAACCACAGTGCACTACCGTAAGCCAACAAGAGCCTGATTTTTTTACAAGCCAGCAGATAAACGCAAACGCAAAGTCCCAATATAGCAGTAAAGAAGTAAAAATAATAATGAGTCAGTCCTCCGCAGGCAACAAGCAGCACCAGCATGACGTACAATGTTACATAGCGCAGCCTTCCTGCAGGGGTACTTTTTTCGGTAACGGGGACCAGCCCGATCCACTTGTTTTGAATAGTCCATATATGAAAGGCAACTACCGCCAGAATTTCCAGGGTCATAAGCCAGTACATACGGATAAAGATCACATTGCTTAGGCCGGAGGCAGAAAACGCCCAAAGGACAACAACTGCCAATGCGCCACCCTGGTTTCCGCCAAGGAAATACTTTGCAATATAATACAGCAACAAATCGATAAAGGGGATACACAAAAGATTAAGGACAATGCCGGGGATCGGGCTGTATCCCATATTCCTTAAAAAGAAAGAGACAATATGTATCAGGCAATAGTAAAGCGGGGGATGCACGTCGTTAGCCTGATTCACGAATGCCGCATGAAAGGAAAAAGGTTTTGACTCGTCATACTGAAGGTAGGTTTTAAAAAACTCACCGTCCGTCCAATTCAAAAGGGTTGGGTTGCTGCCTGGGTCAATGAAAGAATACTCTTCAGAATTAGCCAGTCCGTATGTGTAAACCTCATCAGTAAACAGATATTGCCTGTTGAATCCAATCAGCGCACTGACCAAAATGTGCAGAAGTATGACCACAAACAACAGTGGCTTTTCAAAAGCTTTTGACCTGTTCATGCGTGTTTTTGCCATCTAAAAGGAGCCTCCGTCCTTATTGATTTTCAATTCCCAGATATTTCTTCCAGAACCCCAGGCTCTGCAGTTCGCCGTGGCGCTGACGATAGCTTTCCCGGGCCGCGTCAAACCTGGCGTCGATCTCATGCATGCAGGCTTTCATCTCCCGCACACAGCGGCGGTATTCCGCCGGGTCCCGCGTGGTCACAAAGGCGGTCTGGTTGTTGGGATTGTAGTTCAGCACCTTCTGCACACGGTAAGCGTTATACGCCGTCATATACATGGCCGACACCACAGTGGAGCCGCGGGTAGGTGCAAGCAAATGTCCATTTCGGGTCAGGTGCATCAGCACTTTTTTCTTGGCGCTGGGCTTTTCCTCCCGCGTGGCATACAGATACCGGGACAAGTCAAACGGCACCTCGCCATTGGTCTGCTCAATGGGCAGGGATTTGTATCCCGCCGCCATAATGTCCTTGTGCAGGGCTTCGGCGTCGGTCTGTTCCAGCCAGTCGATGCCCTGGAGAAAATCCCGCACACCGCGGATGAGCAGGTCTGCATTCTTGTAGCGATAGCGGTTGATCTCTCCCAGTACCTGGGCACGCAGATCGGCCTTCAGGGCCTCCTTACCATACCCCGGGCAATGCAGGGAGTTATCAATGCACTGGTTACGCAGAATATAGTAATAGGTGCTGGAAGAATATTTGCTTTCAAAGGGTTCATGCCACACGCAGATGCCGTTGAGGGTCATCAGCTGGCGGCAGTTGCGCAGGCCATACTCCACGTCATCCCCGCGGATGAACAGGGGCAACGGCAGGTTGTCCGGCCGGATGACCTCCATGGGGATGCAGCAGTACCACCAGGCGTTGTATTCATGGTATTCCAGCAGCTCATTGGCCGCGCAGGCCCGCAGGGTTTTCAGGTCAAAGTTGGCCTTGTGGGAGATCAAGTGACCTTCATTCCAGCAGGCACCGCTTTCCACCTGATGCCAGGGCTTGTCCAGACGCAGCATGGCGCCGCCCACGAAAGCATTTTCGTACTTATCCTTGCGCAGGCACAGCAGCAGATAGGTCCGGTACAGCACATCCAGGCTGAACACGATGTCATCGTCCATCAGCAGCGCATGGGTGATGCCTGCGCCCTTTTCGTTGGCTTTCATGATCTCGATCATGCCGCGGGTGAAGCCGCCGGCACCGCCCACGTTCCGGTTGGGCACGATGTGCACGGTATCACTGTTCAGTTTTTCTGCATCCAGAGTCTGGCCGTTGTCCGAAATGAACACTTCCAGATGTCCGCGCAGCAACGAGTCCTCTTTTTCGTCCACTTCCCGGCGCAGGCGCTCCAGATTGCCCAGAACGAAAGATTCCCGGCGGAAAGTGCAGATGTCGATTCCGATCTTGGTATTGCGGAACTGTTCATCCGGCACATCGGTCACATAGGCACCGCCGTAGCAGGTGCCCGGTTCCAGCGCCAGCAGAGAAAAGGACAGCAGTCCGCTGGCCCCGGCAGGGAAAGGCAGTTCCACCATGGACTTTTCCTTCAGGTTGAATTCCTGGTCCAGCAGAACATTTTCCGTGATCTCATCATTGATCAGGTGGTCGGACACCAGCCGGACCCGGAAATGACCTTTCAGTTCCAGCCGGAGGGTCACATTCTGCACCACCGTATACTCCCGCCATTTGTCCACGCTGAAGCAGTTGAAATAGGTGGTGAACCAGGCGACGCCCCCGCGATGGAATTCGATGGTGTCACCGTTCTGGAATGCCTTTTCCAGATGGAAATACAATTTTTCCTGCGTACATACCCCAATAGTAGGCCACAGCAGCTTCTGCAAAGTTAGATTCATTTCAGATTCCTCGTTTTCTTTCTGGTATACCGGTTCAGGGCACCGTACAAACAATACCGGCTCGTGCGCAGCAGGCGGGTATTTTTGTTGTGCATCCGTCTGGCAATATTCGGGTGCTCCTTGCGCAGGTTGCGGTCATAGTCCTCCAGGCGCTGGCGGACCTTGGCTTCCGGCGCAAACCGCAGCAGCAGTTCAATGCCGTACTGGGCAATGTCCCGGGCACGGCTCCGCAGCAGGTCGCCCTTGTTCCCGTCCGGCAGGGTATCGGCCAGGCACAGGATCTGCTCCGCCACCTTCGCATAGTCCTCAAAATGTTTCTGGTAGCTTTCAATACTCACGCTCTGGCCGTCCCGCCCCAGACGGTAATGGTACAGCGGCACCGGGCAGAAAGCCATGGTCTGGGCAGCGCTCATGGCCATAAAGGTATAGGCCATATCGGTGTAGCTGCAATGGGACAGCAGCCGGATACCGGCGGCGCGGAGCATGCGGGTACGGCAGGTCATGCCGTGGATCTCCAGATCCAGCATGTTCTGGCCCAGCATGTCATAGGTATAGATGCGCCGGGTGTCGTACCCTTTGCAAACCTCAAATACTTTCTGCACCCGGTCTTCACGGACCGTGCAATAATTGGAAAAAACCACATCGGCAGTGCAGTTTTCCAGATATTGCAGCATTTCTTCCAGTGCGGCGGTATCAAACCAGTCATCACAGTCCAGCGTGCGGAAATACTTGCCCCGGGCGTTTGTCAGCCCCGTCATCAGGGCACTGCCGTACCCACCGTTGGGCTGCCGTATCACCCGGAAGGTCTCCGGCCATTGCCCGGCATATTTCCCGGCCACCTGGGCCGTCTGATCGGTGGACCCGTCATCTACCACAATGACATCCAGCCGTTCCGCATTCCTCACCAGGCAGGATTCCAGTGCTTTGGGCAGCGTGGCTTTCCCGTTGTACGCCGCTATCGAAACCGTCAGCACCTTTTCAGCACAGTTTTCCCTCTTTTCCTGTACTGCCACTTTGATCGTCCCCCTCCGCCCTGTTGCAGCCACTGCATAAATTGCCTTTTCCCGTGATTGAAAAAGCACTCCCTCTTTGTAGCGTCAGCAGCATTTCGTTGGTTTGTCCGCACACACACCGGAAGTAACATTCTTCCCTGAAAACGCAGGAACACACCACTCCAGTCGCAGCGGACAAATGCGATTTTCTCTTTCCTCACACGCATGTGAAACGAAGTTCCCGCAAACAGATTCTTTCTTATTATATAATTCCCGGATAAAAAAGTCTACCTTTCCGGTTGCCTGTATGGATAAAAAACCATTATTAACCATCCCCGATCCGTTATTGACATATGTCACAAACAAGCGTATAGTGGATGCCAGAAACCACAAAGGAGATGCCCATGCCCAGACCGACCAAATGCAGACGAGTCTGCCACTATCCCCGGATGGCAGAATTCTGCCCCGCCGGGCAGACCGAAGACGCGGCCCCCATTCTGCTGACCGTGGATGAATACGAGACCATCCGGCTCATCGACGGAGAAGGTCTGTCCCAGGAGCAGTGCAGCGCCTGCATGCAGATCGCCCGCACCACCGTGCAGAAGATCTACGAAAGCGCCCGCCGCAAGCTGGCAGACATGCTGGTACACGGGCGGACGCTGCGCATCGAGGGCGGTGAGTACCGCCTGTGCGACGGCCAGGGCACCGGGTGCGGGTTCTCCGGGTGTTTCAAGCAACAGTATCACCGGCAATACCGGAAACCGGAAGGAGATTCCCTCATGCGAATTGCAGTCACCTATGAAAACGGCCAGATCTTCCAGCATTTCGGCCACACCGCCCAGTTCAAGATCTACGATGTGCAGGACGGCAAGATCCTGTCCTCCCAGGTGGTGGACACCAACGGGAGCGGCCACGGCGCCCTGGCCGGGGTGCTGACCGCCCTGAATGTGGACGCCCTGATCTGCGGCGGCATCGGCGGAGGCGCCCAGATGGCGCTGGCGGCCGCCAACATCCGGCTGTACGGCGGGGTGAGCGGCAGCGCCGACGAAGCCGCCCGTGCCCTGGCCGAAGGCCGTCTGACCTTTGACCCCAACGCCCACTGCGACCACCACGACCATGCCCACGGGGAAGGCCATTCCTGCGGTGAGCACGGCTGCGGCGGCCACTGCGGCGAACACTGAGCCACCATACAAAAGCCCGGAAGCCAGGCAATTCCCTGGTTTCCGGGCTTTTTTGCATGAGGTCAGCGGTGGTTGAAATAGCGGATGAGGATCTCCTTGATATAGTGGTACCGGCGGGCGTAGGTATTGTCCACCCGGATGAGCTCGAAGCCGTGTTCCCGGCAGATGCGTTCCTTCTGGCGGTCCCGCTCCTGTACCAGGGGGTCTTCCCGGTGCTCCCGGCCGTCCAGCTCGATGGCCAGCAGGGGGGTGAGCTGCCGGCCCTCCCGCTGGTAGACCACAAAATCGAACCGGCCGGTGTAGAACAGGTCCACCGCCCCGGGGTTGTTTTCAAACACATGGGCGATGGCCACTTCCCGCCGGACCACGCAGCGGCTGCCCGCCGTGAAGACGTTGTCCAGGGCGTGGTTGAGATTTTCCAGAAAATCGTCCTCGGTGCGGGTGCTGTACGGCTTGATGCCCAGCGCCCGGGACGCCGCGGGTTTGGGCGCCACTTCGGACACGCCGCTGGTGCGCACATACCGGTACAGGTCGTACAGGTCGTCGTCGGTCTCCCCGGCGTGGAGCCGTTCCAGTTCCTGCCGGCTGGAGAGCAGGATGAGCTGTTCCCGGGCGCGGGAGGTGGCCACATTGATGAGTTCCTTGTTGTTTTTCAGCCAGCGGTAGGTCTGGGGGCCGGTCTTGTCGGTCAGGGCCAGAGAGAACAGCACGATGTCCTTCTCGTCCCCCTGAAAGGCATGGACGGTGCCGCAGCTGGCGTTTTCGTACCGGCGGTCCCGCAGCATCTGTTCGATCCGCTCCCGCTGGCGGGCAAAGGGGGTGATGATGCCCACCGAAGCCTCCGGGTTGGCGGCCAGATACCGGTCGATGGCCGCCACCTCCGCCGGGGCGGTGTTCTTGTCGGCGGCGGTATCGTCGGGCACATTCACATACACCAGCGGCCGGGGATTTTCCCCGTGGCTGGCAATTTCCAGCTTGCCGTTGTAGTATTTCTTGTTGTTGAAGCCGATGATCTTGGGGTCACAGCGGTAATGGTAGCGCAGCAGCACCTCGTCGCTGACGGCGTCACAGGCCAGGAAACACTTGTAGATGGAATTTTCGATGTAGTCGTATTCCTCGCCCACATGGTAGCGGCGGCGCAGCACGGCGTTGTCGTGGGGGTCCAGCAAAATCACCGGCTGCAGCTGCTGGGGGTCGCCCACCAGCATGAGGGATTCGCCCCGCAGGATGGGCACCAGGGACACGGCGGTGTTGCACTGGCTGGCTTCGTCCATGATGACCATATCGAACACCGGTTCCGGGTCGCCCAGCCGCTGGGCCGAGATGCAGGTGGTGGCCACAAAGGGAAAGATGCGCAGGAATTTTTTCAGGTTTTCGGTCCTGGACAGGTATTTGTTGAAGGCCGTGACCACCCTGCCTTCCTCCTCCTGGCTGAAGATGATGTCCAGCAGGTCCTTGTTCTTGGGCTCGCCCAGGCGGCGGATGTAACGGGCGGAGGTGTAGTACAGGTACTTGAGGAAATCCTCCGTGTCCCGGTCCAGCAGGGCCAGGGCGTCCTCGGTGGTGACGGTGCCCCGCCGTTCCAGTTCCCGT
Organism: Oscillospiraceae bacterium; assembly: GCA_019413245.1. Lineage (GTDB taxonomy): Bacteria > Bacillota > Clostridia > Oscillospirales > Ruminococcaceae > Gemmiger. Next base: position 3,983 of record DXNX01000028.1, on the reverse strand, counting down.
TCCACCTGGGGCAGCTGGCCCGCCTGCAGCTCATACTGGAAGTTCAGGTGGCTGCGGGCTTCCAGCAGGCGGCGGATGGTCTCCCGCCGTTCCTGCAGGTCCAGGATCTCCTCGTACCGTTCCAGCAGTTCGGTCAGGCGGCGGGCACCCTCAGCCCGCTCGGCGTGGTTGCGGTCCAGGGTCTTTTCGTAGATGGTCAGGTTCCGGCAGGTATCATACATGCGCCGGATGGTCAGGATGGCCTGCCACACGCAGTCCCGGTTGCCCAGCCGCACCAGCGGAAAGGGGATTTTCTGGCCGCGGTAGGTCAGATTCTGCAATTTTTCCACCACGCCGTCGATGGGGTGGTTGTTGTAGGAGACGAACAGCACGGTGCGCTCATTGAAAAAGGCCGTGGTCATGGTGTTGACGATGGTGCTGGTCTTGCCGGTGCCGGGCGGGCCCTGCACATAGGCCAGAGGATAGCGCATGGCGTTGTTGATGGCCAGCAGCTGGTCCAGGTTGGCGTGGTTGTTGAGCAGCGCCAGGGGGAAGGACTTGCGCCGCCGGGGCCGGGCGGTCATCTGGCCGAAAAAGGCCCGGATAGGCGGGGTGGGACCGGTGCCGTCGGTGCTTTCAAACTGGTCGGTGATGCCCTTGTACTCGTGTTCCAGGTCCACCAGGCAGTCCCGCCCGATGGCCACCAGATAGGGCAGGTCGTTGACCCCGCGGCGGGTACAGCTGGTGCGGGTGATGCAGTCCTTGATGGCCTCGGCGTTGCGGTCGAAGTCTTCCAGCAGGGCGTAGTCCTCGGCGTCCAGAAAGCTGTGGGCGCTGATCTTGACCCCGTCGATGGTGAATTCCCGGCAGATGACTGTTTCCTCCCCGGCGCGCAGGCGGCGTTCGGCCACATCCAGGAATACCGGGCGGTAGGCCAGCACATACAGCCCCCGGGGGGTGTCCACGCTGAGCAGGTTCATGGCCAGCTGCTGCAGCCGGATGGGGCTGCCGTCCCGGGGTGTTTCCCGGCGGCGCTGGAACTGCCGTACAATGGCTGTGAACTGGTCCGGGGTCAGGTCCATCCCGCCCCCGGCCAGGCGGTCGGCGTCCAGGCACTGGATGAGGGCATAGTCGGTGCGGTACGGAGTGGAATCCAGCTTGCTGCACAGGGCCAGGTATTCCAGCACCCGCAGGTTGGCCGTATCCCCGAACCAGACTTCGTACCGGCGGGGATGCTCCAGAATATCCTGCACCAGCGCCCGGTTCACCGGGCACCAGGAGCCGTCGATGACCTCGGCGGTCTGGATGCCCTCGATGCGCACCGAAAGTTCCTGCACCGTGTACCGGCCCAGATGCAGCCCGTCCACCGTCATCTGGCCGGTGCGGGGGTTCATCCCCTTGATGCCCAGCCAGTACTTGGTGGTCTGCCCGGCCTGGTTCTTGTATTCCACGCTCAGCCATTTGCCTTCGTGAATGGCCTTGAAAATTGCCCTGCAGACGCCGGTCACGGTGGTTTGCCCCTTTCTTTGTATGGTTTCCTATTCATGATGGACGATACCGCGGCAATTGTCAATCTTCGCCCCGCAAGCGGGCAGAAAAAGGCCCCCGGCAGGGGCATTTCCCGCCGGGGGTCACGTTTTATAGGATTTTCGGCTCACTTGGCCCACCGGGCCACGGCATCCCGCAGGAAGCGGGCGCAGCCGGGGACCGTGCGGTCGTAGTACTGGGTGAAGCGCTCATCCAGCACATACAGCTCCGCAATGCCCCGGTGTTTGTCCGGGTCCATGCCGGGGGTGGTCATGGCCAGCCAGCGGCGGTGCAGTTCGCACAGTGCCCGGCCTTCCTCCCCCTCGGGCAGTCGGCCCGCCTGCACCGCGGCTTCCAGCCGCTGCCGAAGTTCCGCGTCCAGCGCCTTCCAGGCATCGTAGGTTTCCCGGGACATGCCCAGCAGGTTGGTCCTGGCTTCGTCCACCGCCTTGTCGCCGTATTTCTGCCGGGCTTCCTGCCCGTATTCGGCCTCGTTCCTGTCGGCCTGTTTCTGCTTGAACACGGCAAATTTTGCTTCGTCGTCCATGGTTTTCTTCCCTTCTTCACAGGCGATGGTGGTCTCCACCGCCCGGATCAGTGTGTCCAGCCGCGCTTTTCGGTCCCGCAGCGCCGTCAGGTGGTCCCGCAGCACGGTCAGCCGGTCGAAGGAGGGGTCATCCAGACAATCCTTGATGCGGGCCAGCTCCACCCCGAGGGCCCGATAGGTCAGAATATCCTGCAGCCGGTCCACCTGGGCCGGCCCGTAATACCGGTAGCCGCTGGGGGCCACCCGGCCCGGTTTCAGCAGCCCAATCTCATCGTACCAGCGCAGCGTGCGGGTGGACACACCGGACAGGCGCGAAAGATCACGAATCGAATACTCCATGCTGTTTGCCTTCCTTCCGACTTCAGTGTATCAGTTGACGGCACGGCAGAGTCAAGGGGGTGCCGGAATTTTTTTCGCATGGCTGCCCTTACCATACCACGGTGCCGCCGCCGATGCAAGGGTATGGCGGGCAGCTTTTCCTTGTTTTTTTCCGGAAGGCGGGCGAGGCGGTCGCTTTCCTTGACAGGGGCGGTATCCCTGTTGTATGCTGAAAAAAATCACGAAAGAAGGTGCAGCCCATGCCCCAGACTATCCTGATCGCGGAGGACGACGCCGACATCCGTGCGGTGTTGCGCCTGTACCTGGAAAGCGAAGGCTACACGGTGCTGGAAGCCCCTGACGGCGAGAAGGCCCTGCAGGCCGCCCTGATCCAGAGCCCCGACGCGGCCATCCTGGACGTAATGATGCCCAAAATGAACGGGTACGAGCTGACCCAGGCGCTGCGCCGCACCAGCGACATCCCGGTGCTGATCCTTTCGGCCAAAAGCGAGGACAACGACAAGATCCTGGGGCTGAACCTGGGGGCGGATGACTACATCGCCAAGCCCTTCAACCCCATGGAGGTGGTGGCCCGGGTAAAAGCCCATCTGCGCCGGGCGGGGGGCGGCCGCCGGGAGTCCCTGACGGTGGGCGAACTGTCCCTGGACACCGCCGCCATGCAGCTGTACAAGAACGGGGCGCCCGTCGCCCTGACCCCCACCGAATACAAGATCCTGGCCCAGCTCATGCGGGCGCCGGGGCGCATCTTCACCAAGGTGCAGCTGTACGAGGGCATTGCGGGGGAATTTTTCGAGAGTAACGACAACACCATGATGGTGCACATCTCCAAGCTGCGGGAAAAGATCGAGGACGACCCGAAGAACCCGCGGTACATCATCACCATCCGGGGATTGGGGTACAAGATTGAAGCGTAAGGAAAACCGCCTGTTTGCCCTGCTGGTCAAGAATTATCTGCTGTTCACTCTGGTGCTGCTGTTTTTGGCAGGCGGGGTGTACTGGCTGTGGGACCGGCAGTTTGAACAGACGCTGGCCCTGGTGGACTGGGACGCCCTGATCAGCGACCCGGCTCTGGAACAGGGGAACTACGACGGGCTGGACAAATACCTGCAGGGCAGCAGCGACGGATTTGCGGTGCTGGACGAGAACGGCGCCGAACTGTACCGGGCGGGCACGGCGCCGGCCCCCCTGACCGCCGGGGAACTGGCCTGTGTGGCCCGGTATGACGGCAACGAGTTTGTGGACGCCTTCCCCGAGACCGACGGGGGCGAGGTGCGGTACCGGGTGCTGCGCACCCGCATGCGGGAGGACGGCACCGCCGAGATCACCGGGGACATGGCCCTGGACGACGATTTCCGGGTGCTGTCCGGGGAGATCATTCCCGGCAAGACCGCCTACACTCCCCGGGAGTTTGCCATCCTGTCCGGGGCGTACCCGGCCCACAGCACCCTGTTCCGGTATGATTTTGAAACCGACGGCGGTGGCTGCACGCTGCTGATCTGCATCGGACCCCTGGACGAGGAAGCCCTGGCCCGGGTGAGCCGCAACGGGTGGATGGTCTGGCTGGCCGCCCTGCCCCTGTACGCTGCGGCCC
>DXNX01000279.1 GCA_019413245.1 Oscillospiraceae bacterium | reverse complement strand
GTGCTGCTGTGTGCCGTCTGCGTGCTGGCTGTCATCCTGACCATCGTCATCGTAGTGCTGGCCGGGCGGGACCGGGGCCCCAGGGAACCCGCCGTGCCCGATGTGGGCACCGCCGCCGGTGCCTGGGCCAAGAACGAAAACGGCTTCTACTTCAACGACGCGGGCGAAGTCATGCTGCCCGCCGTGAAAAAGGGCATCGACGTTTCCAAATACCAGGGCGAGGTGGACTGGGAGAAAGCCCAGGCCGCCGGCATCGACTTTGCCATTCTGCGCTGCGGTTTCGGCAGCGAGTGGAACGGGGAAGGAGAGTACGCCCAGGACGACGAGTATTGGGAGCGCAACGCCGATGAATGTACCCGGCTGGGGATTCCTTTCGGGGCGTATCTGTACTCCTACGCCACCACCGAGGAACAGGCCCGCAGCGAGGCCGACCATGTGGCCCGGCTGCTGGGCCTGAAAGCCCCCGACCACGAGGGTCTGACCGATTACACTTCCAAGGCATACAAGCTGGACTATCCCGTGTATTATGATCTGGAGGACAAAGCCATCACCGGCCTGTTCCCGGACGAGATGGCCAAACTCACCGCCGCCTTCTTCGACCAGCTGGAAAGCTGGGGCTATACCGGGGAGCAGGGGGTCTATGCCTCCCTGAACTGGACCCGGGGCCGCCTGATGGACGCCGGGTTTGATGAGTGGCGGGATAATTTCTGGATCGCCCGGTTCAGCTCCGACCTGGGCTACACCGGCCCGTACACCATGTGGCAGGCCAGCTACACCGAGCCCGGCGCCGACTACGGCGTGCAGAGCGACACGGTGGATGTGGACTTCGTGATGGAAGAACTGCTCATCACCGGCATCACCGACGCCAAGGCCGCGGCGGCCCAGCCCAGCTTTACCAACGATACCTATTCCAACGAACTGTGGCTGGGTGCCGCCAAGGACAAGGTCACCCTGACCACCGACGAAGTCACCGAGGAGGAGGGCGGCCAGCGGGTCTTCTGGACTTCCAGCGATGAGAACGTGGCCACCGTGAACAAGAAAGGCGTGGTCACCGCCAAGGGCGACGGCAGATGTACCATCACCGCCACCCTGGCCGACGGCCGCCAGTCCGCCGATGTCACCGTGCGGGTGGGGGAGGTGACCGTGCCCGTCTACGCCACCGGCAACCTGCGCGGCACCACCGACAACGGCACCGTGACCCTGGCCGACGTGGCTGCCCTGGCTTCCGGCAAGGACGCCATCCTGCTGGATGCGGGCGGCAGCGTGCAGGGCACCCCCAACACCAGCCTCACCGGCGGCATGGATATGACCTCCTCCTTCGCCGCGGCGGGGTATGACCTGCAGGCCTTTGACGCCTGCGACCTGGCTTTCGGGGCCGAGCGCCTGGTGGATGACGCCGTCACCGCCAACGGACCCTCCCTGGCCGCCAACCTGCGCACCGCCGAGGGCGCGCCGCTCTTCTACCGCTCCACCTGCTGGAGCCGCAACCGCATCTCCAACGGCATGAACTACACCCTGCAGCGGGCGGGCAAGACCATCGGGTTCTTCTCCCTGGCCTCCACCGGCAACTATGCCCACGCCGCCGATATGTCCGCCGATGACCTGGCCGCCACTGCCTCCGAGCAGGTGGCCGCCCTGAAAGCCGCCGGCGCCCAGGCCATCGTCTGCGTGGCCGGGCCGGACACCGACGTGACCCCCATCCTGAACGACCTGAAG
>DXNX01000278.1 GCA_019413245.1 Oscillospiraceae bacterium | reverse complement strand
GCCTCAGAGGGCTCGCCGCCCTCTGTACTCCCGCACCGGCGAAGCTGGCTTCCGCCGCAGAAGCGGTTGCCGCCAGTTTCACCGGCTCCACATCCACACATTTACGCCTTTCGGCTGGAAGTGGATACGGAATACGCCTGCGGGGATTGCCGGTCAAAACATCAGGTGCAGCCCCGGCATTTTGACCGTAATCTCCCCGATTTCAGGCTATTTTTTCTTCCGCCCCTACCACCTGAAAGCCATGCTCCTTTGCGTAGGCACTGGCGGCGGCTTTCCGTTCCTCACTGTACGGCGGGATGAACCGGATCGACAGCCGGGACTTGTCCAGTACATAGGTCACGCTGCCCTCCGGCGTACTGCGCTCCAACCGGCACAGCAGCGGGTACTTCCGGCTGAACTCCGCCAGCCTGCGCTTCAAGCTGGCGTTGAAGGTGTAGACGCTGGCAAGGTTCTCCGCCTCGTTCCAGTTGATGATGGTTTCTTTCTCATATTTAGACAGCTTCCTCATATAAATCCTCCTCATAATCAGTGTAAGATTTCAGCACTCGCAGGCTGCGCTTTAGACGGCGGTACTCGTCCATCTCCATGCGCAGATGGTGGTAAAAATCCTCGTACCAGCTTTCGTCCACCTCCGTCTCCACCTTACGGGCCAACCCCAGCATCCGGCGTTTGGCCTCCGGGTCAACCGTCAGGGCCGTCAGCCATTTCAGCCGTGTCACCGTATTGTGGTGGCTGGGACAGCCGTAAGCGTAGAGAATCTTCTTTTCTTTCATACTCAGTGTCATAATGATTTCCTCCATTTCTTTGCTGCGGAGCCATGCGCCCCGCATGATAAACTTGTTTCCTGTCCGCCGGTCTGCCTGCAAGCCGCTCCTGCCCGGAATTTCTCCCGGCGTATCGGCCTCTTTGGTGCGCTCGATTTCTGTCGTGGCGTCACTTCCCCGGAGGCCATACCCCTTGCAGCCGGTCATTCAATTTTCAAGGTTCAGTGCCTGTCTGCAAGAACCAGTTTACCGAAAAAAGAGGCCCTTTCCCGTATATCCAAAACGTCGGAAAAACGCTTGAAATCCGCATATTTCCACGCTTATGGAATCGTGCTATAATGGGTGTAATCACTGAAAAACCATAACGAGAGAGGGGGCTTTGGATGTACGCAAAGCTGACAATCCCGGAGCGGCTCAAAGACCTGCGGGTGGTGGACAAGCACCTGACGCTGGAACAACTGGCGGAGCAGACCGGCCTGTCTAAATCTGCGCTGGGGAAATACGAAACCGATGACTACAAGGACATCAGCCCATTTGCGATTGCGACGCTGGCGGATTTTTACGGCGTGTCCGCCGACTATCTGATGGGACTGACCGATAATAAAGAGGTTCCCAACGCCGATGTACAGTCGCTCCATTTGAACGATGAAATGATTGAACTTTTACGGAGCGGCAAAATCAACAATCGGCTTCTCTGCGAACTGGCTACACACCCGAACTTCCGGCGGCTGATGGTGGATATGGAAATCTGTATCGACCAAATCGCCAATATGCGGGTGGAGCAGATGAATCTGGTGATGGAAGCCACCCGGCAGGCCGTCCTCAGCAAGTATGCGCCCGGAGAAGATGACCTCTATATGCGGACGCTGGAACTGGGGCAGGTGCAGGAAAGCGATTATTACAGCCACGTCATACACGATGATCTGGACAGCATCGTCCGGGACATCCGGGAAGCACACCGCAAGGACAAGACCACCGCCGACCCGCAGCCCACGCTGGATGACGT
>DXNX01000277.1 GCA_019413245.1 Oscillospiraceae bacterium | reverse complement strand
AAGACCGCCAGATCACCCGGGACATCTAGATGATCTTCCAGGACCCCATGAGTTTGCTGAACGAGCGCGCCAAGGTGGGGTACATTGTGGCCGAAGGACTGTACGCCCCCGGACATCATCTTACCGAGGACCAGCGCCGGGAAAAGGTGGCCAAGGCTCTTTCGGATGTGGGACTGCTGCCGGAGTTTGCTTCCCGCTTCCCCCATGAATTCTCCGGCGGCCAGCGGCAGCGCATCGGCATCGCCCGGGCGCTCATCATGGAGCCCAAGTTCATTGTGGCGGACGAACCCATTTCTGCTTTGGATGTGTCCATCCGCGCCCAGGTGCTGAACCTGCTGTCCTCCTTGCAGAAGGAACGCGGCCTGACCTACCTGTTCATTGCCCACGACCTGTCGGTGGTACGGTTCATCTGCGACCGCATTGCCGTCATTCATAAGGGAGATATCGTGGAGCTGGCCGAGAGCGAACAGCTCTTTGCCCATCCGCTGCATCCCTATACCCGGGCGCTGCTGTCGGCCATTCCGCAGCCGGACCCCATTGCGGAGCGCAGCAAAAAACTGCTGGTATATGACCCGTCCTGCCATGATTACACTCAGGACAAGCCTGTCTGGTGTGAAATCGAGCCCGGCCATTTTGTGCTGGGCAACCAGAAGGAGCTGGACGGTTACCGGGAAACCCTGGCCAAGGCCGATTAAGGCCCACAGACAAGGAGTGTGCTATGCAAGCCATTATCAATCGTTCTATCTGCCCGCTGTATGATGCGGCTGCCACCTGTGCTGCCAACCCCGGCGAAGCCTGCGTCACCGATGAGGCTTTGCTGGGCATGCCGGTGGATGTTACCGGGGAGGCGGACGAACTGGGACGCCTGCCTGTCAAAACCTTCTACGGCTACACCGGCTGGGTGGAGGCGGACGCGCTGATACAGGGGGAAGCGGCCCAAGCGTTCATGGCACTGCCCCAGAAGGTCGTACTGCACAAGAACTTTGTGGATGTACTGGCACAGCCCAAGGTCCAGGGGGCGTATGTGCAGGTCGGTGTGCCCCGCGGGGCGCGGCTGGCAATCTGCGGCGAAGCAGCCGACGGCTGGCAGCCGGTACAGCTGCCGGACGGGCGGCAGGGATATGTGTGCGAAAGCGCACTGGATACCCTGTGGCAGACGCCCTGCGCCGATACCCATCGGGAGCTGCGCAAGGCCCTGACGGCGGCTGCCCGCCTGTATGCAGGCACACAGTACCGCTGGGGCGGCAAAACACCCATGGGCATTGATTGTTCGGGGCTTTGCAGCATGGCGTATCTGCTGTGCGGCATTGTCATCTGGCGCGATGCCCAGATCAAGGAAGGATATCCCATCCACGAGATTCCGCTTTCGGAAATCCGTGCCGGGGACCTGCTGTACTTCCCGGGCCATGTGGCCATGTACCTGGGCAATGGTGAATATATCCACTCCACCGGCCGGGCCGGGGATAACGGCGTGACCATCAATAGCCTGTACCCCGAAGCCGCCAACTACCGTGCCGACCTGCCGGGCCAGATCAAGGCAGTGGGCAGCTACTTCTGAGGCCCTTTCTAACAAGCAACCGACGAACATAGAAATACAAAATCACCCCCGGACAGCCGGAAGACTGTTCGGGGGTGATTCATTTATATTCAGTAGGGAACAGCGGCAGAATTACTGCTGCTTCTGCTGTTCGGCGCGCTTCTTGGCGATGGCAGCCACAGCGTCCTTGCGGGACAGGTTGATGCGGCCCTGCTGGTCGATGTCGGTGACCATG
>DXNX01000276.1 GCA_019413245.1 Oscillospiraceae bacterium | reverse complement strand
GCCTTCCGGCACCAGCGGCAGGGGAGCGGGGCTTACCTTGGGCAGTTCGGCCTGTGCCTGCTCGGCGGTTCCGGCGTCGTTCAGACCCCAGCGGGCAGCCAGCTTGTGCATCTCCAGTTCCGCCAGCAGCTTGGCCGCAGCGGCAGGGTCGCCCTTGGTGCGGCGGTAGTGCTCCGGGTCGGTGTCGATGGGCGCATCCCGGCGGATGGTGCCCAGCATGTGGGACAGGTCCGCCATATCCCGGGAGGCCGCCAGCTTTTCCCGCTGTTTGGGCTTGATGGCCTTGTCATCCAGATGCTCGTACACCCCTTCCAGGCTGCCGAACTTCTGCACCAGGGCCAGGGCGGTCTTCTCGCCGATGCCCGGCACGCCGGGAATGTTGTCCGAAGAATCCCCCATCAGGCTCTTGACTTCAATGAGCTGGATGGGCTCCACGCCGTACTTTTCCCGGATGGCGGCGGGGTCCATGACCAGCGTTTCCTTGTTGGTGGCCAGCAGCACGGTGGTGTTGTCGTCCACCAGCTGCAGGCTGTCCCGGTCACCGGTGGCCAGCAGGGTCTGCCCGCCGGCTGCTTCGCAGGCAGCGGACAGGGTACCCAGAATGTCGTCGGCCTCCCATCCGGCCAGGCTCACCTGGGCAAACCCCAGGTCGGTGAGCAGCTGCTTCATCACCGGCATCTGCTCGGCCAGCTCCTGGGGCATGCCGTGACGGGTGGCCTTGTAGCCGTCGTAGGCGTTGTGGCGGAAGGTGGGCGCTTTTTCGTCCCAGGCAATGGCCACGGCGTCGGGGTTGTGGGTGGAAAGCAGATTCAGAAGAATATTCTGGAATCCGAAAATGGCGTTGGTGTACTTTCCGTCCTTGGTGGTCAGCACACGAATGCCGAAGAATGCGCGGTTCAAAAGGCTGTTGCCATCCAGTACCAGCAGTTTCATTTTGTCCTCCGTTGTAAAAGTTCGGCTGAAACAGCCGGAACCAGTATATCACAAATTGCGAACTTGTGGGGAGTGTGATACAATAATCAGACCGGGCGCGCGGCGCCCGTACCGTTTTGTAAGAAAGAGGTCCCCATGCAGTTACGAAATCTGAACATCCCGACCGGGGCCGTGTTTGCCCCCATGGCCGGATTGTCCGACGCCGCCTGCCGCCATCTGATGATGCGTCACGGTGCGGCGTGGAGCGTCAGCGAGATGGCCAGCGCCAAGGCCATTACCTTTGGCGACCATAAAAGCGTGCAGCTTCTGCGGGATGACGCCCCCGGCGGTCTGTATGCCATCCAGTTGTTTGGCAACGAGCCGGAAATTCTGGCTCATGCCATTGAAATCGTGCGGGAAAAAGGCGTCAAATTCGATATTCTGGATATCAATATGGGCTGTCCGGCCCCCAAGATCACCGGCAGCGGGGCGGGCAGCAAGCTGATGCTGGACCCGGCCCTGTGTGGGGCCATGGTCAAGGCGGCCCGGCAGGCCCTGGGCCCCGATATCCCCCTCACCGTCAAGATGCGCATCGGCTGGGATGAGGAACATCTCACCGGTGTGCAGGTGGCTGCCGCCTGTGAGGAGAACGGCGCCGACCTTCTGGTGGTGCACGGCCGCACCCGGGAGCAGATGTACATCCCGCCGGTGAACGTGGAAGCCATCGCTGCCATGAAGAAAGCGGTAGCCATCCCGGTGCTGGCCAACGGCGACATCACCACCGCTGAGGGCGCCATGGAGATGATGGAGCGCACCGGGTGTGATGGGGTGATGATCGGCCGGGGCGCGCTGGGCGATCCCTGGCTGTTTGAGCGGGTGCGTGCTGCCATGCTGGGCCAGC
>DXNX01000275.1 GCA_019413245.1 Oscillospiraceae bacterium | reverse complement strand
ATGTTAATCTACACCTTGCTCAAGCTTACTTGTAGCTGGGGTTGGGGGTCTTGACCATCTTCAGGAACTTGTCGGTAGCGTAGGAGCCGCTTTCGACCTTCTTCAGTTCGTCCTTGTTGATGCTGCCCACGCCGGCGAAGAACTTCGCGATGTCGCCCTGCCACTTCTGAGCGGTGCTGGCGCCCTTGGAGGCGTCAAACAGAGCAAGCTGCTGTTCCAGGTTGTACACGGGGTGCGTCTTGAGGTCGGTCAGAGAGAGTTCCTTGGAGTAGTTCTTGCCGGCCCATTCCAGGAAGAAGCGCTGGTATTCGTCAACCAGGGATTCCAGGGGTTCCTTCTGGAGCATGTTCACGGCGCGCAGGTAGATGCTCAGGAATTTCGCGGTGACTTCGGGGTTCTTGTCGGCGTACTTGGTATCGGCGATCAGAACGATCGGGTTACCGACCTTGCACAGGTTGAGGTCGCCGGCGATCTTCCAGCCCTTTTCCTGACCGGCGTACATGTGGGGAGCCCACAGGGCCACGCCGTCGCCGATGCCGTTGTCAAACGCGGCCAGAGCCTGAGCCTGGTCCATGTTCTTGATGGTGATGTCCTTGTCGGTCAGGCCCAGAACCTTGAGCCAGGAGCTCAGGGCGTAGTGGGCGGAGGACACGGTGGTGGTCAGGAAGGTCTTGCCCTTCACGGTGTCGGGGCTGCCGAGCACTTCGGGGAAGTCCTTGTTGAAGCCCTTCACCTTGGCGATCGGGCTGTCGCCGCGGACCAGCACGGAGTTGGTCATGGATTCGTCATTGCCGATGGCGATGACGGAGGTGCCGTAACGGAGGTTACCCATCATGGCCGGAACAGCGCCCATGCCGGCGAAAACCCAGGAACCGGACGGAAGGGCGTTCAGGATGTCCATGCCGGAGCCGAAGTACTGGATGTCGATGTCAAGTCCAGCCTGCTTGTCCCAGCCCTTTTCTTTCGCGTACCAGATCAGGAAGGTTTCATGTTCGTCCATCCACGCGGTGGGAACCTTCGTGAGTTTTTCGGCAAAAGCCATACCGGTCAGCGAAACGCAGAAAGCGGCAGCGAGAAAAGCACTGATGAGTTTCTTGAAACGCATACCTGTTCCTCCAAGTTGAAATTGTCCTGAGGAAAATCCCTCTACCCTGTATCACATTGCATGCGCGAGGCATGCGCCATGACCGTATGCAAGCGGAACCGCTCAGCGGTGAGACGTTTCCGTGGATGCCTTTTCGAGCAGTGCGGCCTTTTGGACGGCCTGCACATGCTGAGTGCGGATGTGGTAGGCGCAGAACTGCAGACAGCAGCCGGCTCCCGCCAAGGCCAGTGCGAGGAACGTACCCATTCGGAAGAACAGGGCCGCCACGGCAAGGGCGCACAGGGCGATGCTGGCGATTCGGAGGTACAGGAGCTTTCTGTACACGATGCCGGTCCGTTCCCAAGGCACCTCGTCACGTTCCGTATGCGCTTCTTCCTGCGGGGCCCTGTCCGCCGTCCAGCGGCGGACAAGACCCTGCACCAGCCACCAGATCAGCCCCGCGCACAGGCATCCGAGAATCAGGCTGACGGTGGTCGTTTCCATATTACAGTACCAGAGCCGTGTTGTCGGTGATGATGGAACGGAGCTTCAGCAGTTCCATGCTGGTGTGCTCGCGGGGACGGGGAAGATCGATGACGTATTCGGTCTTGATGGTCCCGGGGAGCTTGCCTTCCATCAGGACGATGCGGTCGCCGAGGAACAGGGCTTCGTCGATGTTGTTGGTGACGAAGATGACGGTACGCTTTTCCTGTTCCCAGATGCGCGCGGTCTCCTTCTGCATGAACATACGGGTCTGGGCGTCCAACTGTCCGAAAGGCTCGTCAAGGAGCATGATGTTCGGGG
>DXNX01000274.1 GCA_019413245.1 Oscillospiraceae bacterium | reverse complement strand
GATGATGACCTTGGGGTTGGGGTCGGCGTTGATGGCCACCGAGTCCTCTTTCGTTTCGCTGATGCGCAGGTCCGGGAACTGCAGGGGGTTTTCGCCCTTGTTCACCAGGGCCAGGGCCTCGTCATCGTAGCACTCGGAATAGTTTTCCCGGAAAATGGTGGTGGACTTGCTGGCCAGCGGGCTGTCCACATAGACCTCGAACCCGTCGTGGTGCTTGATGCGCCCCTCCGCCTTGATCTGGCGGATGAAATACAGCATCTCCTGGGTGCGGCCCACCGCAAAGCTGGGGATGACCACATTGCCGCCCCGGTCAAAGGTGCGCTGCAAAATGGCGGTCAGCTCCCCCACATAGTCCGGCTTGGGGCCGTGGCTGCGCCCGGCGTAGGTGGATTCCATCACCACATAGTCGGCGTCGGTGAGGTACTGGGGGTCCCGCAGCAGGGGCTGGTTCAGGTTGCCGATGTCCCCGGAAAAGACGATGGTCTCGGTCTTGCCGTTCTCGGTCACATACAGGGTGATGGAGGCACTGCCCAGCAGGTGGCCCACATCGGTGAAGCAGGCTTCCACCCCGTCCAGGATGGGCACCCGCTTGCCGTAGGGCTGGGGCTTGAACTGATTCATGACGGCCAGGGCGTCCTCCACCGTGTAGTCCGGTTCGATGAGGTCCCGGCCGCTGCGCTGGGCCTTGCGGTTCTTCCACTCCGCCTCCTGCTCCTGGATGTGAGCGGAATCCTCCAGCATGATGTCGCACAGGTCCATGGTGGCATCGGTGGAGTAGATGGGCCCCGCAAACCCGTTCTTGTACAGGTACGGGATGCGCCCGGAGTGGTCGATGTGGGCGTGGGTCAGCAGCACCGCGTCGATTTCCCCGGGAGCACAGGGCAGGTCGGCGTTCTCGTAGGTGTCCTTCCCCTGCTCCATGCCGCAGTCGATGAGGATGCGGTGTCCTCCCGTTTCCAGCAGGGTACAGCTGCCGGTCACCTCACGGTCGGCTCCCAAAAAGGTCAGTTTCATGGTGAACGCTCCTTCCTGCAAGTGGAATTTGCTTGATTCGGTTGTCGTTCAGCTCACCCGGCCCGCCCCGTAGGCAGGGGCATCGGGCAGCACGAACGGGTCGGCAAAGTTGTTGGTGCGGTCGTTGATGTTCATGCGCACATCCCAGAAAACGTCCCCGTAATCCCGCAGGACGGTATAATTCTGGTCGCTGAGGGTGCGCAGGGTGGCGGTGTCGGTGACGAGCAGGGCGTCGCCCTCGGCTTCATAGCCCACCAGGCTGTCGGCGTAGGTCTGGGTCACGGTGCCGCTGTCCAGCAGCTGGGACACCGCTTCGGCGGTGGTCTTGACCAGCTGCACCCGCTCGCCGGAAGGCAGGCTTTCCAGCAGCATGCCCCGGGTGATGTCCCCGTACTCCGGCTGGGTCACGCCCCCGGCCACGGCAGTCAGGGGCAGGTCGGCCAGGCCGTCCTCCATCCCCTGCCAGTTGTCCTTGTCGCCGTCAGCGTAGGCCAGCCAGACTTCCGCCACAAAGTTGCCGAAGGAGATGGTCTTTTTGCCCTCCTCAAAGGTGAACAGGGTCTGCCCTGCCACCTCGGTGTCGCCGGCCGCCAGCTGGGCCAGGCTGTTGGAGGCGGAATCATACACGGCTTTGGCGTCCTCATTCAGGGACTCCCGGCCGCTCTGCAGGGTGGCGGAGGGCAGGGTCTGGGCGTTGCGCACGCTCACACCGCCCCGGGCGTCAAATACCAGTTCAAAGCTGCCGATGCCGTCCAGGCCGCTGTTGGCGGCAATGACCGGCATACTGCCGGAAGCGTCGGTCTCGGCGGCGTTGGCGCTGACCACCGCGTTCACGCCCAGGGTCTTCAGGTCGTTCAGGATGGGGGTCACGTCTGCGTGGCCGGGCCGGACACCGACGTGACCCCCATCCTGAACGACCTGAAG
>DXNX01000273.1 GCA_019413245.1 Oscillospiraceae bacterium | reverse complement strand
ATATGGAAATGGGAATCACTACTACTATCGAATGCAACGTCCTGGTTCCCGGCGAAATGGTGCTGGACGCCAAACTGCTGGGCTCCATGGTCAGCCGCATGCCCGCAGGAAACGTGATGATCGAGCTGGACGATGAAGGCATGGCCACCATCAGCGGCGGCGTGGCCGAATTTGAGATCCCGGCCATGAACGCCAGCGATTATCCGTCCCTGCCCAACACCGCCGCCGAAAACACCATGACCATCCCCTGCTCCATGATGCGGGAGATGATCGAAAAGACCATTTATGCGGTCGCCCAGGATGACAAAAAGCCCGCCCACACCGGCGAACTCTTCGTCATCGAGCCGGGCAGTCTGACCATCGTGGCCCTGGACGGCTACCGGTTGGCCATCCTGCAGCGGGATGTGGAGTGCACCCGCGACATCCGCATCATCATCCCCGCAAAAACCCTGCAGGAACTGCTGAAGATCATGGGCGGACCGGACGAGCCGGTGAAGATCGACGCCAACCGCCGGTATGTGGTCTTCACCACCAACGGCTACACCATCATGAGCCGCCTCATCGAGGGCGACTTCCTGAACTATGAGAGCGTCATCCCCCAGGGTGCCCGCACAAAGGTGGTCGTGGACTGCAAGCCCTTCATCGAAACCATCGAGCGCGCTTCCCTGATCATCACCGAGCGGCTGAAAAACCCGCTGCGCATCACCTTCAGCAAGGACAAGGTCACCGTCCGCTGCCAGACCACCCTGGGCAAGGTGGTGGACGAGTTCCCGCCCGTGTCCATGGAGGGCGAGGAAGTGGAGATCGGCTTCAACAACCGGTATATGCTGGATGCCCTGCGTAACTCCAAGTGTGAAAAGATGCTTATGGAAATCAACGGACCGCTGAGCCCGGTGAAGCTGCTGCCCACCGAGGGCAAGGACTTCATCTACCTGGTGCTCCCCGTCCGGTTCAAGAACGAAGGCTGAGTATGGACCTCATCAGAATCAATACGGAATTTATCAAACTGGATGCCCTGCTGAAATTCGCCGGCCTGTGTGAGACCGGCGGCGAAGCCAAGGAGCTGGTACAGGGCGGCGCCGTGCGTCTGAACGGCGAAGTCTGCACCCAGCGGGGCAAAAAATGCCGTTCCGGCGACGTTGTGGAGCTGGACGGCCGCGAAGTGAAAATCGCGGAGGGCAACTGATGCGGCTGGACCACCTGCAGGTGGAGCAGTTCCGCAACCTGGAAAAGGCCGAACTCCACCCCGCTCCGCGGCTGACCGTGTTGTGCGGGGCCAACGGCCAGGGCAAGACCAATCTGCTGGAAAGTATCTGGCTGCTCACCGGGGCCAAGAGCTTCCGGGGCGCCAAGGACGCCGAACTCATCCGCCGCGACCAGAGTTTTGCGGTCATCGAAGCCGACTTCGAGGGCGGGGGCCGGGAACAGGCCCTGCGCCTGACCGTGGGCTCCAAAACCAGTGAGCGCCCCGGACGCCGAGCCCGCCTGAACGGGGCGGACCGGGGCCGGGCTTCGGCGGTGGCCGGGACCTTCACCGCCGTGGTGTTTGACCCCAACCACCTGAGCCTGGTCAAGGCCGGGCCGGAGGGGCGGCGGCACTTTCTGGACGCGGCGCTCTGCCAGCTCTACCCCGGGTATCTGGCGGCCCTGCGGCGGTATGCCCGCTTAACGGCCCAGAAAAACGCCCTGCTCAAAGCCTACGACATCACCCCCGGGGCGGATGTGCTGCTGGAGACCTACAACGAGGCCATGGCCCAGTCCGGGGCCGAGGTCATGCAGCGCCGGGCCGGGTATCTGGAAAAACTGGCCCCGTTGGCTGAGGCCAACTACCGGGATATTTCCAGCGGCGCCGAGGTGCTGGGGGTGCGGTACATGCCCTGCTGCGACCCCGACCCGGCCGCGTTGGCCGCCCGATTGCGGGAAGTGAAAAACCAGGAACTGCGGGCGGGGTTCTG
>DXNX01000272.1 GCA_019413245.1 Oscillospiraceae bacterium | reverse complement strand
GCCCACGGGCACCCAGACCCCCGCGGCCACCAAGGCACCGGCCGCCACGGCGAAGCCTTCGGCCACCCCGGCGCCTACCGTGACTCCGGCCCCCACCGTGACCCCGGCGCCCACCACGGCACCGGAAGCCACCGAGCAGCCGAAGGCCACCCAGAACCCCCAGACCGGGGCGCCCAAACCGGCGCCCGGCACCAAGGTGGTCTACCGCTGGCCCCTGGTGGCCCTGGGCGGTGGCCTGCTGGCAGCCGCTCTGGTCATCGGTGTGCTGGTGTTCTGGCCCCGCGGCCGGAAATACCGCTGAGTTTTCCACAAAATACCCTGTAAACGTTGAAAGAGCCGCCGCAGCGCTGTACCCGCTGCGGCGGCTCCTTTTCTTGCCCGGGTCTTGACCCTGCGGAACGGGAAGCATATAATGAATACGCAATTCATTGATATATCAATTAGTAAAGCGTCAATGA
Source organism: Oscillospiraceae bacterium (assembly GCA_019413245.1). GTDB lineage: Bacteria > Bacillota > Clostridia > Oscillospirales > Ruminococcaceae > Gemmiger. Next base: position 1,532 of record DXNX01000272.1, on the reverse strand, counting down.
TTTGGCGCTGCAAGGAAGTGTCTGTATGTCTTATCCCATTCACACACTGCTGATCCGCACCGCCCACCGGCAGCAGAACGCCCTGCGCCCCGCTTTGGGGGAGCTGGGGCTTTCCACCGGGCAGCCCAAGGTGCTGCGATGTCTGGCCGCCCAGGGGCCCTGTTCCCAGCGGGAACTGGCCGACCGGTGCGACGTGGACCCCGCGGCCATCTGCCGCCTGCTGGACGGCATGGAGCGGTCCGGGCTGCTGGAGCGCCGCCCCAGCAAGGCCGACCGCCGCACCGGCGAGGTGCACCTGACCGAGAAGGGCCGGGCCGCCCTGCAAACCTGGGAGGAACGGTGTCTTTCCTTTGAGACCCGGATGCTGGACGGCTTTTCGGAGGAAGAAAAATCGCAGCTGCGGAATTTTCTGGAGCGCGCCTACCGCAACGTGGGCGGGCAGCTGTAAAGGGAGGCGACCGGAATGGACGATTTGAAGTATATTTTCACCTATCTGCGTTCCTGCCGGCGCCAGGTGGCCGCCGCTGTGGGGCTGGTGTTTGTGGAGTGCATTTTCGAGATGAGCATTCCCATGCTGATGACCAGCCTGGTGGACGTGGGTGTGCCCAATCATGACGTGCCCTACATGCTGGGACAGGGCGGCAAGATGGTGTTGTGTGCCGTCCTGGCCCTGATCACCGGGCTGCTGTATGCCCGGTACGCTGCCCGGGCGGCCTACGGGTTCGGCGCCGAGCTGCGCCTGGCTGAGTACCGCAAGGTGCAGGAATTTGACTTTTCCAACCTGGACCGGTTTTCCACCTCCTCCCTGGTGACCCGCATGACCACCGATGTGACCGTCATGCAGAACGCCGTCACCAGCGGGCTGCGGCCGCTGGTGCGCAGCCCGGTGATGCTGTTCATGGGCGTGGGCATGTCCTTTCTGCTCAATCCCGCGCTGTCGGTGGTGTTCTTTGTGGCGGCGCCGGTGCTGGGTATTGCCCTGGCCTTTCTTGTCACCCGCATCGGGCCGCTGTATGTGCGCCAGCAGGCGGCAGTGGACCATCTGAACGGCCGCATCCAGGAAAGCCTGACCGCCATCCGGGCCATCAAGGCCTTTGTGCGGGGCGAACATGAGGACGAGGAGTTCGACGAAGTCAATCAGGAGCTGACCGGCGCCAGCGTGGACACTTTCCGCCATGCGGCCCTGAACCAGCCGGTGTTCCAGGTGGTCATGTACACGGCGGTGGTCTGCATCATGTGGTTCGGCGGGCGGTTCATCCTGCTGGGCAGCATGACCGTGGGCGAGCTGACCGCTTTTCTGAGCTATGTTCTGCAGGTCATGAACTCGGTGATGATGCTCTCCAACGTGTTCCTGCTGCTGACCCGGTCCCTGGCCAGCGCCCACCGCATCCGGGAGGTGCTGGAGGAGCGCCCGGCCCTGGATGAGCCGGAAGCGCCCCTGACCACCGTGTCCGACGGCCGCATCGAATTCCGGGACGTGACCTTCCGCTATTCCGAGGGCACCGGCCGCCCCGCCCTTTCGGACATTGACC
>DXNX01000271.1:1208-2043 GCA_019413245.1 Oscillospiraceae bacterium | reverse complement strand
ATCATCCACAACCACAGCGCCGGAAGGCGTCTCACCCTTGACTTCAAAGCGGCGGCCGGTGCCCTTGAAGCTCTCGGCAGCGCGTTCGGCATCGGCGGGGTCCAGACCCAGCGGACGCACGCAGCAGCACATGGCCAGGGCATTGTAGATGTTGTGGTAGCCCGGAACGCCCAGACGCAGATGAGCAAAGTGATCATCCAGCTCGTTGACGTCGAATTCATAGAAGCCGGGGCGATACTCCTGAATGTTCACGGCGCGGAAGCGGGCTTCTTCCTCGATGCCGAAGGACAGCACAGGGCGGTCGATGGAATTGACCACGTCCACCGTGTTGTGGTCATCCATGTTGAACACAACCGTGCGGGACAGCAGCGCAAACTTCTGGAAAGCCAGCTTCAGCTTGCCCATGGTGTGGTAGTATTCCAGATGGTCATTGTCGATGTTCAGGATGACGCCGATATACGGGGTCAGGTGCAGGAAGGTCTCGTGGTATTCACAGGACTCGATGACGGCGGTCTGGCCGCTGCCGGACTTGCCGTACCCGTGGATCAGGGGCAGCTTGCCGCCGATGACCGCCGCCGGGTCACGCCCGGCCAGTTCCAGCATGGTAGTGATCATGCCGGAGGTGGTGGTCTTGCCGTGGGTGCCGGAAACGCCCACCGTCATGGGATACATGCGGCTCACATAGCCCAGCAGTACGCTGCGCTCCACCGCCGGAATGCCGTGGGCGCGGGCGGCGGCCAGTTCGGGGTTGTCGTCATGGATGGCGGCGCTGTATACGACCAGATCGGCGCCTTCAATGTTGGCGGCGTTGTGGCCCAGGGTCACGGTCATGCCC
>DXNX01000271.1:0-1198 GCA_019413245.1 Oscillospiraceae bacterium | reverse complement strand
CACGCTCGGACTGGGTGATCTTGGTTTCCTCTACGTCCGAACCGGACAGGGTCAGCCCGCGGGTATGCAGGATCTGGATCAGGGGGTACATGCCCGATCCGCCGCAGCCGATCAGGTGGACATGTTTGACGTTGTCCAGCAGTTTGGGGTCGTAGGTATCATAAAAAGAAGGCATCGGTCCTCACCTCAAAAAAATGCCTGCCCGCCCGCGGCGGGGACAGGTTGATTCTGCTTTTATGCATGATATAATGATTATAGTATTTTTCGGCCGCAAAATAAACACTTTTTTTGAAAAAAGGGAGAATAAGGCTGAAAAAACTCTTCCGACCGTCTCCAAACGGCCTTAAAAATACCGAAAGAGGAACCCGCTATGAAACGCAGCAGCCTGATTTTCGGCTTCAATCCCCACGCATTGTGCAGCGCGGGCAAGGACTTTGTGCCGGTGAGCATCACTCCCCGGGAGCTGGGCCGCATCGGCATCCCCGCCCGCAAGGCGGAGCGGGTCATGCAGGAACTGTCCCGCCTGGTGCAGGCGGACCCCGCACTGGACCAGCCGGCCGTCTTGCTGGGGCTGGCCCGGCAGATCGCGGCACAGCTGCTGTAAGTCTGCCGCACTTTTATATTATTGCCCATGGGCGGGCAATGTGCTATAATAAAAGCCTGTTATGCCGTAAGGCATGGGAATACATCGCTTGTGTGGCAGCCAGCCATGCGGGAGGGAGAGTACAAAGTGAAAAACAGTGAAAAGACTCTGGACATGATCGTCAACCTTTGCAAGAACCGCGGTTACATTTACCCGGGCAGTGAGATCTACGGCGGTCTGGCCAACAGCTGGGACTACGGTCCCCTGGGCGTTGAGTTCAAGAACAACGTCAAGAAGGCATGGCTGAAGAAGTTCGTGCAGGAAAGCCCCTACAACGTGGGTCTGGATGCCGCCATCCTGATGAACCCCCAGACCTGGGTCACCACCGGCCATGTGGCCAGCTTCTCCGACCCTCTGCTGGACTGCCGTTCCTGCAAGAGCCGCCATCGCGCCGACAAGCTCATTGCCGACTGCGAGCAGGGCAAGGGTGTGGATGTGGATGCCATGACCTTTGACGAAATGGACGCTTTCATCGCCTCCCATGAAGAGGTGGTCTGCCCGGTCTGCGGCAAGCATGACTTCACCCCCATCCGCAAGTTCAACCTGATGTTCAAG
>DXNX01000270.1 GCA_019413245.1 Oscillospiraceae bacterium | reverse complement strand
GTTTTCAGTTCTGGTCCCGGCTGCGGCCCGCCAGCGCCGCCAGTAAGGCGAATACCAGGCTGGCCGTCACACCGCCGGACGCTGCGCACAGCCCACCGGTAAAGGCGCCGGGCAAGCCTGTTTCGTCCACGGCCCGACAGACCCCCTGGGCCAGCAGATGCCCGAACCCCAGCAGGGGTACACTGGCCCCCGCCCCGGCCAGGTCAGCCAGGGGCTGGTACAGGCCCGCCGCGCTGAGGATCACACCGCCCACCACATACCCGGTCAGGATGCGGGCCGGGCTCAATGCGGTATAGTCCAGCAGCAGCTGCCCCACCACGCAGATGGCTCCGCCAATGACAAACGCCCACAGATAGCTCATGCTTTCCCCTCCTTGACCGGCGTGCCCAGCTCCACCGCATGGGCAATACCGGGAATACTCTCCCCCTGCAGGAAGGTGGTCTGACTCATGAGGGCCCCGGTGGACAGGAACAGCACCCGCCTCCACTCTCCCCGCTGCAGCCTGGGCAGCACCAGGGCACACAGTACCGCGGCGCTGCATCCCGGTCCGCTGCCGCCTGCCTGCACATTCTGGCGGGTGGTATCATACAACAGGCAGCCGCAATCCAGATGGTTGGACAGGTCGTATCCTTCCCGGGCCATCTGGGTGCGCAGCAGGTCGCTGCCCACCTCCCCCAGGTCCCCCGTGAGGACAGCGTCAAAGTCCTGCGGAGCGGCACCGAAAGCCCGGAAATAGGCCAGCAGTGTGGAGGCAGCCGCCGGCATCATGGCCGCTCCCATATTGTTGATGTCGTGCACCCCGTAATCATGCACCCGGCCGAAGGTGGCCGACAATACCGGGATGCCCGCCGCTCCCGCCGGGCGCAGCAGGCAGGCTCCGGCAGCGGTGGCGGTCCATTGAGCGGTGGGTGTACGCTTGCCGCCGTAAGCCAGCGGTGTGCGGAACTCCCGTTCGGCAGCGCAGAAGTGACTGCTGGTCATGACCAGGGTGCGCTCACTGTATCCGGCCCCGGCAAAGGCAGCGCCCAGGCAGAGGGATTCCGCCATGGTGCTGCAGGCCCCGTACAGTCCGGCAAAAGGCACCCCCAGCGCGCGCATGGCATAGTTGCTGGCGGTGCACTGGGCCTGAAGGTCCCCGGCAAAGGCCAGGGTGACCTCCTGGGCAGAGATGCCCGCCTTGCGCAAACAGATTTTGGCACATTTGGTCTGGAGCAGACTTTCGGCACTTTCCCAGCCGGAGCAGCCCTCCGCTCCGAAGGCAGTATCCTCCGCCAGCTGGTCAAACCCGGCGGCCAGGGGCCCCTCCCCTTCCTTTTTGCCGCCCACGGCGGCCCAGGCTGCAATGACCGGCGGATGGGCAAAAACGATGGTATCCCCGCGTCGAACGGACATTTTCCTCACCCTCCTTTGCTCATAGCCCAGTAAAGGACACCCCAGACCCAGCTGGCCAGGGTACCATATGCCAGAACCGGCCCGGCGATGCCGAAGATGTGGGCACCGATGCCGGTGACCCAGCCTTCGGTCTTGAACTCAATGGCCGGGCTGACCACCGAGTTGGCAAAGCCGGTGATGGGCACCAGAGTGCCGGCCCCCGCACGGGTGGCTAGCTTCTGGTACCACCCAAAGAGGGTGGCCACTGCCGAGGCAAAAATCAGGGTGATGCTGGTCAGGGTACCGGCCATTTCGGCATCGTACCAGGTGAGATAGGTCTGGCGCAGAATCTCTCCTGCCAGGCAGATGCCCCCGCCCACAAAGAAAGCCCACAGGCAATCCTTGCCGACCGGGGAATGGGGCGAGGCGCGCCGGACCATTTTGTCGTAGCGTTGCGGGTCCAGTTTCACGGGAACACTTCCTTTATACCTTTATACCTTTATATAAATAGGTGGATGTTCCCAGTATGCCCTCAGCCGCCGTAAAATATTACATTGCCCCGGTAGTAGGGGTCCGGCACCGTCAGCCGGTAGATGCGGCGCAGGTCGGCGCTCACTGCTGCGTCGGACACCGTATCCCGGCAGGGCAGCACCAGCACCAGATACCGCACCCCGAACAACCGGCTTTCGATGGCGGTGGCCCGGGCCACGGCCCGCAGATAGAA
>DXNX01000027.1:4833-21088 GCA_019413245.1 Oscillospiraceae bacterium | reverse complement strand
ACGATCTCGTCATAGAACCGTGCTGCCTCCTCGGCACCCTCAAAATGGGTGTCGTAGATATGCTGCAGCACGGTTTTTCCGCTTTTCAGGCGGTAATCGTAGGGCAGATGATGGAAGAACAGGATCAGTTCTTCCGGGCAGGTTTCGAGGTTGGCGAACATCTCGGCCAGCTCCGGCGCATACTGGTGGCAGTAATCGCTGCCGGTGGGCGTGCGGTCGATGCCGATGCCGTCAAAGGACGCACGGTGATAGCAGCCCCAGCGGCTGTACTCGTACCCGTCCACATTGGGGCCGTAGTGGTAGTTGGGGTTGACCATCCAGCCCACACCCAGAGGTGCGGTGTATTTTTCGTAAGTGGGCCAGGAACGCATGAGAATGCTGTGCAGCGTGTTTTCCACCGGCGGATTTTTGCCGAAAGTCATGCGCAGCCATTCGTCGGCAATATCTTCCGGGGCCAGGGTCGTGTCATAGCTCAGGCGGCCGAACCCGTACAGGTTGGCGGCGGCCAGGTCATGGCCGGTCCAGTTGTCATCGTTGCCGGTGTTGGTCACGGCAGCCATACCGTTGCCGGCGCCGCGGATCAGGGCCGCCACGGTGCTGTCGGACGGACGGGTGCGCAGGTCGGTATCCAGGATCTGACGGAACCAGGGCATCAGGTAGCAGACATGGCGCTGCTGACCGGTGTATTCCTGGGCAATCTGGAATTCCACCATGATATGAGTGTGCTGCAGCCCGCCGATGAGGGGCGACACCGGTTCCCGCACCTGGAAGTCCATGGGACCGTTCTTGATCTGCAGGGTGACGTTGTCCCGGAACTGTCCGTCCAGAGGCATGAAAGCGTTGTAGCCGGCGCAGGCGCGGTCGGTCTTGGTATCCCGCCAGTCCTGCTGGCAGTTGTACACAAAGCAGCGCCAGATGATATGGCCGCCGAAAGGTGCCACAGCATCCGCCAGCATGTTGGCGCCGTCGGCCTGGGTACGGTCGTAGGTGAAGGGGCCGGGACGGCCTTCGGAGTCGGCCTTGACCAGGAAGCCGCCCAGGCCGGGCAGGTTGGCCCACACATCGGCGGCCTTTTCCTTCCACCAGGCGGCAACGGCCGGGTCACAAGGGTCACAGGTATCCATGCCGCCCAGGTCCATGGGAGCGGCAAAGTTGATGCACAGATAGATCTTGACGCCATAGGCACCGAAGATTTCCAGATAACGGCGCAGCGGAGCATAATACCGGTCGGTGATGAGCCAGGTAGCGGCCTGTTTGACGTTGACGTTGTTGATGGCGATGGCATTGAGTCCCACCGAAGCCAGCATACGGGCATAATCGGTCAGACGGGCTTCGTCCACCAGCACCACATCATCCTTGAAGAAGAAAGAATCACCGGAATAGCCGCGCTCGATGCTGCCGTCCAGATTGTCCCAGTGGTTGAGCATACGCATACGGTTGGAAGGTGCTTTTTCTTCCTGCACCTTCAGGTCCTGCCAGGAGCACTGGGCCATCTGTGCTGCCCGCAGAAGGGCAAACACACCGTACAGGACGCCCACAGTGCTGCCGCCCTCGATCTTGCAGCGGCCGTTTTCCGCCGTCAGGCGATAGCCTTCCGGGTCCAGGGTTTCATCCACCGACAGGCAGATCTGGGCCTCCGCTTTATCGGCATCGGAAAGGGTCGCGCCGTACAGACCGGACAGGCCGCGTTCCAGTTCCGCCCGGGCGGAAGCGGAGACAGCGTCGGTGCCCTCGGCACAGACAGTCAGAGCAGGGCAGGCTGCATCGGGAATGGCCGGGTATGCAAGCCAGCATTTTGTGTAAGCCATGATGGTTTCCTCCGTTTATAGTAAGGTGATAGATCAGACCGGGGATTGGAGAATCTTTACAAGACGGCGGGCGGCCTCGGTCCCGTCGCCGGGACGGTTGGCGCTGCCGAAACTGAACCGCAGGGTACACAAAGCATCCTGCGCCGCAGCCCCGCCCAGTGCCAGCAGCACATGGGAGGGGGCAGCGGTACCGGTGTTGTCACACGCGGCACCGGGTGAAACGCAGACCCCCGCCACATCCAGTCGGTAGGTCAGGTTCTGGCCTTCGTGACCGGGAATGCCCACACTGACCAGGCCGGGCAGACCGTCCGGGCGGCTGTGGAAGCGCGCCTGGGGCCAGCCCTCCCGCAAAGTGCGGCAGAATTCATCGGCCAGGGCCCGTTTGGCGGCAGCCCGTTCTTTCCGCTTGGCGCAGGCCAGTTCCAGCGCCTGGGCCAGGCCCACGATCTGGGCTACCGGCTCGGTGCCGGGGCGCAGTCCCTGCTGCTGGTGGCCGCCGAAGATCAGCGGGTGCATCCGTTCCGGGTGGCGGACATACAGGAAGCCGATGCCCTTGGGGCCGCCGAACTTGTGGGCGGAAGCACTGAGCATATCCACGCCATCCAGTGCCAGTTCCAGATGACCCGTGGCCTGTACGGCGTCCACATGCAGGGGTACTTCCTGCTTGCGGCAGATTTTCGCCAGGGTGGGGATGTCCTGAATGACGCCGACTTCGTTGTTGGCGTACTGGATGCTGACCATGCGGGGATGCCGTGCCACGGCCTGTTCCAATGCGGAAGCATCCACCCTGCCCCATTCATCCACCGGCAGGGTGCGCACCGAGATTCCCTGCGGGCGCAGGAAATTGCACACACCGCTGACCGAATGGTGCTCGATGGGGGTGGTAATGACTTCCCGGCTGCCGGGGCCCGGGCGGGCCGAGCCGGACATCACCGCCCAGGTATTGCTTTCGCTGCCGCCGGAGGTGAAGAAAATTCCCGCCGGACTGCAGCCCAAGCAGCGGGCCACGCTCTGGCGCGCCTGCTCCACTGCACGGTGGGCTTCCAATCCGCTGCGGTACAATGCCGCCGGGTTGGCAAAGGAGGTGGTCAGCCATGGCCGCATCACTTCCCACACCTCAGGTTCCAGCGGTGTGGTAGCGGCATGGTCGGCATAGATCATCTCATTCATCGGACTGCCTCAAACAAACATAAAACTGTCAAAATCGAACTGCGTACCGGGCAGGAACAGGAAGGTCAGACGGCGTTTCCCGGTGACCGGTGCAAACTGGAAGGTCTGTTCGCCCCATTCCGTCTGGGGGCCGAACTCCACCACCCGGCGCTCAGTCTCGCCGCCGTCGGGAGTATCGGGCTCAAACAGAAGGTGAACGGTATTGGCAGGCAGATCGCTGCGCCCGCGCAGATGCAGGCCTGTGCACCCTTTCTCACCAAAATCCATACGCTCGAACACCAGCGACACATTGTTGCCGATGCCCAATACCTGCGTACCGCTGCGGGTAAAGCTGTCACCGCAGATGCTGTCACAGCTGCCGGCGGCAATGCAGTCCCAGGCGCGGGAATGACGGCGGAACTGGAAGCCCTTGATATGGACTTTGACGTTCAGTTCCACCGCAAAGCACCCGATCCCGCACAGGCGCTTGTCCAGCCGGAAGGTCTCCGGCTGGTAGACGTTCCACATCTTGGGTTTGTGGTAGATGCGTTCTCCGATCATAGTGCTGCCGGGGGCATCCGGTTCCCCATCCCAGAAGCGGATGGTCGTGGGTTCGCCGTCCAGACTGAAGATGGGCAGTTCCACCTCATCGGCGCCGTCGGGGCCGAAGTCGATGTCCTGGAACAGAATCCAGCTGCGTCCGGTACGGGAGGTGGAAACACCCCGCTCGTTGCCGTTGCCGATGTCCCCGAAGGAGGCATCATACCGGCCGGCATACACAAATTCGTAGGGGTCCTTGTGCAGCTGTCCCAGCCCCTTGACATCCATTTCCAGGCGGGAGATCAGCTGCGGGGCCTCGCGGCCATTGCATACCTGCGCCCGCACCCGCACCGGGCCGTCGCCCAGGGCTTCCACCACCAGGCTGTCCCCATCCGGGTGCATTTTGGCGTTGGGCACCGGGTTGCCCCGGTCGTCAGTGAGCTTCCACTCGATGGGTTCGGGGTCGGCACCGGCAGGCAGGCACTGGGCCTGCACCCGGGCGGTGGGATGTTCCTTATCCAGCAGGGTGCGGTCAGCGGTCAGTACCAGCTTGCGCACCGGCACACGGACCGGGTCCTCGGCAGCGGGCAGCGGCGGCAGGCGATGGCGGGCCTGCCCCGCAAATCCGGTGGTGTGCAGCGTCAGGGTGGCCGTTTGCAGGCCCGGTGCACTCACTTCCACCGTCATCTCCCCTGCCTGACCGGAACCGGCCACCACAGCCAGCAGCTTACCCGAGAACAGGCGGCGGCTGACCGTCTGGTATTCGTCCGGGTCGGCGCTGTCGCCATTGTCAAGGCCCACCAGAACACCTGCGCCCAGCACACGCACCGTAACGCGGTCGCTGGCATTGGCCACCGGGTGGCCGTCGGCATCTTTGGCCGTAATGGTCAGGAAAGCCAGCTGCCGTCCGTCACCGGAAAGTTCGGTGCGGTCGGCTTCCAGGCAGAGCGCAGCACTGTCTCCGAAGGAGCTCTGCTCCTCTTCGGCCACAGGGTTTCCCTGCTCATCATAGGCCACAGCCCGCACCGTACCGGGATGGTAGGGCACCTGCCAGGCGGCGGTGCGTCCCTTGTCCGGGTCGATGGTCCGGCGGCCCTGGCTTTCCCCGTTGATGAACAGCTCCACGCTGGCCGCGTTGGTGCAGGCACACAGGTCGATGCGCTGGCCCGGGTTGAAGTCCCAGTACGGGAACAGGTGGACCATGGGGTGGTCCTTCGGGTCCAGCCAGGCGGCCTGGCAGACATAGAAAGCATCCTTGGGGAAGCCCGCAGTGTCGATCATGCCGAAATAGCTGCTGCGGGTATGGTAGGGCGTGGGTTCCCCGATGTAGTCAAAACCGGTCCAGAGGTACTGTCCCAGAGTATAGGGGTGGCTGCGCTCGGTGGTCAGGCAGATGTCCAGGCTCTCGGCACCCCAGCTGGTGCGGCTGTTGCCCAGGCTGGAACACTGCAGGTCATCGTCGGACAGAAGGGACTGGGACAGAGGGAAATGATATACGCCGCGGCTCTGGACCACCGAGGCAGTCTCACTGCCGTAGATGGCCCAGTCCGGGTGGGCGGCGTGATGATCATCGTACATACGCTCGCCGTAGTTGTAGCCGACCACCTTGATGATGTCGGCGCAGGCCTGGGTGTTGGGCCAGGGCAGATAGTTGGAGCCGAAAGTCGGGATGCCGTTGCGGGCGGGGTCATGCTCCGCCACTTCAGCCAGCAGCATCCGCATGGTATCGGCTCCTTCGGGACCGGCGTGGGTGTCGTAAATTTCGTTGCCGATGCTCCAGAACAGCAGGCTGGGATGGTTGCGGTCCCGCCGCACCCAGGCGGCCACGTCCCGGGCCTGCCAGTCATCAAAGAAGCGGGCATAATCGTAGGGGTTCTTGGGGCTGCGCCAGCAGTCGAAGGATTCGGAATCAATGAGCATGCCCATCTCGTCGGCCAGGTCCATCAGTTCCGGTGCGGGAGCCGTATGGCCGGTGCGGATGGAGTTGACCCCCATCTGGCGCAGCAGGTCCATCTGACGGGCCGCCGCGTCCCGCTCAAAGGCCGAACCCAGGCACCCCAGGTCGTGGTGCATGCACACGCCCCGCAGATACACATGCCGATGATTGAGGTGCAGGCCCGTCTCGGGAGAAAGCTCAATGGTCCGGCAGCCGAAGCGGGTGTCCAGCCGGTCTTCCTCCGCTGCATGGAGCACGGCTTCCAGGTGATAGAGGTTGGGGGCATCCAGGTCCCACAGCGCGGGGTCCTGCAGGGTGAATTCGGTCTCGGCACGACGGATGTCGGTCTCGGTGCCGGTACGCCAGGCGGCGTCCGCCTCGCAGGACTTCCAGTCCGCGGCGTCCACGGTACGGCTTTCCAACAGGGTCCCATCGGGGGCCATCAGCCGCAGTTCCACCGAACCGTCGGCCGCTTTTTCTCCGCAGCAGCCGATTTCGGCCGAAGCCTGTACCTGCCAGCGGCCGTTTTCCCCTTCCCGGGCAGCCACATACAAGCCGTCAGGCATCAGGTGGCAGGCCGGCATCTCCCACAGCTCCACGCCGCGGAACAGACCCGCGCCGGAATACCAGCGGGAATTGGGATGCAGCAGGTCGCAGCGGACCAGCACCTCATTCTCACCGTCGCGCAGATGGCCGGTGATGTCCAGCCAGAAAGAGGTATAGCCATTTTTCCACTGTCCGGCTTCTTCACCGTTGACAAACACCGTGGTATCCATATAAGCCCCGCCGAACCAGAGAGCAATACGCCGGCCGGGCACCAGGGTGACGGAAAACCGCTTGCGGTAAAACAGATTGCCGTCACGATACAGATCATTGGCATGGCGGATCTGGGCATCATGGGGCAGGTCCACAGACACAAACGCCTCGTCGGGCGGGGTAGCCGTGCAGCCGGCTTCTGCGGCGGCAAACTGCCACTGCAGACTGAAATCTTCACGCTTCATGGGTAAACCTTTCTGCTCAAAAAGCCTGAGAAGGCACACGGAGGCAGACCTCCGCCGTGGCGGTGGTCTGCCTCCGGTAAGCCATCTCGATCAGCTTTTCCGGAGGGCATTGCCTACCGGTGCTGGATTGATGCTACTGTTGGGAATCAGGCGTTCTTGCTGGCCTGATAGGTGTCGTTGTACATGTCGACGATGCTCTGCAGGTTCTGGGCTTCCACTTCAGCAACGTAGGTATCCCAGTCAGTCTCAACATTAGCCTGGTTCATGGCGAACTTGTTGGTCCAGGTGTTGATGGTATCCGTCATGGGAGTGCCCCACAGGTTGAGCATTTCCAGCTGATCTTCGTCAAAGGCGACGGTGGGATCCAGAGGACGCAGGTCGCGGTATTCTTCCATGCGGGCGTAGAAGTCCTGCAGGTCGGGAGTGAAGTTGGAGGTCAGCAGCTTGGTGGTGCCGCCGTACATGAAGTTGCCGCAGGCATAGCCCAGCTCTTCACGCATATCGATCTGGTCGTCAGAGGTCTTGGCGATGGACAGGCCGGCGCAGTAGTAGCCGGGGGTCAGGCTGTAAGTGCCGTCTTCGGAAACGGTGTAGGTCTCGCCTTCAATGCCCCACTTGGTCAGGGTCTGGCCTTCCTCGGAGTACCACAGCCAGTCGACGAAGCGCATCATCTTGATGAATTCTTCTTCGCCCAGTTCATCCAGAGCGTTGGCGGAAATCATAACGCCGCATTCGAGGCGTTCGTTTTCAGCCTGGTAGTTGTTGGTGCCCACGGGAACCAGGGTACGATACAGTTCAAAGTTGCCTTCGCCCAGCTGAGCAGTGATCTTTTCTTCCTGGGTGGTGTACTGTGCACGGTTGGTGGAGATGATGGCAGTCTCGCCGCGGTAGAACTTGTTCAGAGCGGTGTCATCGTCCTGGGTCCAGGTCTCGGGGTCGATGATCTTGCTGCTGACCAGGTCCTGCAGCACAGTGTAGGCCTGCTTGAAGTTGTCGCTGATGGAGCTGGAAACAAACTGGTCGTTGTCCCAGTCGAAGGACAGGCCGTAGTTGTGGGTGATGGCCCAGCCGGTGTACACGTCATAGGAGTTGCCCAGCAGTTTCAGCAGGTTGCCGCCCTGGCCGTAGCCGGAGGTCTGGCCGCACCACATGTCGGACCAGATGTAGTCGCTTTCGGAGCACATGCCCTGAGAGACCATGTAAGCCTTGACGCCCTTCAGAACGTCGGCGAATTCTTCCCAGGTCCAATCCTTTTCCAGCTCGGTGACATCGTAGCCGGCGGCATCAAAGATGTCCTTGCGGATCAGGAAGGTGTAGTCCTGCAGGCAGGTTTCCTTCAGGCCGGGCAGACGATAGTACTTGCCGTCCGCCTGGGTGATGGTATCCAGGTCGCTCTGCATGTTGTAGTTCTCCACGAAAGCGGAATAGTTGGGCATGTACTGCACATAGTCGGAAACAGGCACGACGCCGCCGCCGGAAACGTAGGCAGTCTCATCATAAACTTTGGGGATGATGTAAGGCGCATCGCCGGAAGAAACAGCCAGGGAGACCTTATCGTTGTAGTTGGAGTTGTCAACGACGGTCAGCTCCAGATGAACGTTGGTAGCGTCCTCGATGGCCTTGAAGATGCCTTCGCTCTGCCACTGGTCGGTCATGGGGTAAGCGGGGTTGTCGTTGAAGAACATGGTGTAGGTGACAGGTTCATCGGAGTGGAAATGCTCGCCGTACTCGTAATCCAGGTCGGCATCCGATACAGCTGTGTCTGCCGTTTCGGCGGTAGTGTCTGCCTTGGTCGAGTCGGTGGTCCCGCAAGCAGCCATCGACAGCACCATGCCGGTAGCAAGCAGCAGGGATGTCAGTTTTTTCATGTTGTTACCTCCATTCTTTTTGGTTGACCGGCGTGCCCTCGCGCGTCGGTATACGGATTCTTTCAACCGCGTGGCGCGGCATTCAGACTTGGTTAGGATTACCCCTTGACGCCGCCGAGCATCATGCCCTGGACGAAGTACTTCTGGATGAAGGGGTAAATGCAGATGATGGGCGCCGCAGTCAGCACCATGGCGCAGGACTTAATGTTGGAAGCGATCTGCATGGCATCGCCGGCATCGGCGTTGGTACCGCTGGCGCTGCTGATCAGCTGGCGCAGGTAGTAGGCAACGGGCCACTTGCTGGTGGAATCCAAATACAGGAAGGCGTCGAACCAGTCGTTCCAGTACTGCACGATGTAGAACAGGGCCATGGTAGCTAGGATGGGCTTGGACAGGGGGATGGCTACCCGCCAGAAAGCGCCCCACAGGCTCAGGCCGTCGATCTCGCCGGCTTCCTCCAGCTCATGGGGGACGGTGGCGAAGAAGGAACGCATCAGGATGACGTAGTAGGTGGAGATCATGCCAGGCAGGATGAAGGATGCCACGGTGTCACGCAGGCCCAGGCTGGTCATCAAAATGTAGTTGGGGATCATGCCGCCGGAGAAGTACATCGTGAAGATGATGAACTTGTTGATGGCCTTGCCGCCCCAGACTTCCGGCTTGGACAGGGGGTACGCCAGCAGCGAGGAGAAGAACAGGGCGCTGACCGTACCGATGATGGAGTAAATAATGGTGTTGCCGTAGTACGGCAGGAACTTGCCGTCGGTGATGACGTACTTGTAAGTATCGATGTTGAAGTCAACCGGAAGCAGGCTGACCTTGCCGGCGACAATGGCCTCCGTGGAGGAGAAGGACTGCGCAACCAGGTACACAAAGGGGTACAGCATTGCGATGCAGATCACCACCATCAGGATGGTATTGCAGACCGTAAAGATCCGGTAGCTCCTGGATTCGCGGATCTTGATGGGCTGATCGGCCACTGCTGTTTTTGCCATAATCCATTACCTCCTTTTCTTACCACAGAGCGCTGCCGGTCAGAGCGCGGGACACGCGGTTGGCGACCGTAAGCAGCACCAGGTTGATGACGCCCTGGAACAGGCCGACGGCAGTTGCGTAGCTGTAGTTACCGGAGCCAAGGCCCATGCGGTACACATACGTTGCGATGATATCGGCCGTTTCATAGGTAGTGGGGTTGTAAAGCAGGAAGACTTTTTCGAAGGCTGCCGAGCCGCACAGGCTGCCGACGTTCAGGACCAGCAGGGTGGACACGGTGGGCAGGATGGCCGGAATGGTGACGTGCAGGCACTGCTGGAACTTGTTGGCGCCGTCCAGTGCCGCTGCCTCGTACAATTCGGGGTTGATGCCGGACATGGCGGCCAGGTACAGGATGGTGCCCCAGCCGATGCCCTGCCAGACGCCGCTGACCACGAAGATCGAGGTAAACCATTCAGGCAGGGAGATGAAGGTAATGGCTTCACCGCCCATGGCCTTGATGAGGTTGTTGATGGGGCCGCTGGTGGACAGAACCTCGCGCACCATGCCGGCCACGATAACCATGGAAATGAAGTGAGGCAGGTAAGAGATGGTCTGCACGACCTTCTTGAAAGCAACATTCTTCACTTCATTCAGAAGCAAAGCAAAGATCAGGGTCAGCGGGAAGCTGACGATCAGGTATTTGAAGTTCAACAGCAGGGTGTTGCGGAAAGCGCGCCAGAAGTTCTGGTCCATCACGAACTGGTTGAAGTACTTCAGGCCGCTCCATTCATCACCGAAGATGCTGCTGCCGGCGCGGTAGCGACGGAACGCGATGATGTTGCCCGCCATGGGGATGTAGCGGAACACGATGTAGTACACCACGGGAATCAGCATCATTGCGTAATACTGCCAATATTTCCGGATGTGCTTGGAAATAGACTGCTTGGGAATGTCGATGGCCACAGCGGCCTGTTTCTTTTCCTTTTTAGACATGGCTCTCTCCTTTCTGATGTGGTATCCCAAACCCTTTTGGGGGCTGCGGGGACGCTTTTTTCGCCCTCAACGTCCTGCACAGCGAAGCCTAAGGTCTGACATACAACTCTGACGGATTCGCCTTTCGGTAGTCCGTGGGACTGTGCCGAAAGTGCGGTCAGTCGGCGATCACCACCTTTTCGGTCTGGTGCATCGCAAGGCGAAGCGGTGACTGACCGGTCAGCTGAATGCTGCGGGGATCGGGCTGGCTGCCACCCACCCAGATGGCGTAGCTGCCCGGAAGTACTTGAGAAACGCCCTCCTCATCGCAAAGGGCCAGCGCGCTGAGCGGCAGATGCAGGGTCACGCGCTTTTCTTCGCCGGGGGCCAGTTCCACCTTGCCCAGCCCTTTGAGCTGTGCGTTGGGGGTACCGGGACGCTCGGCCTTGACGTAAACTTCCACGGTCTCGCGGCCGGCGCGCGGTCCGTCATTGACCACCGTCACGCTCACGTCCACACCGTCTTCCCCGGCCGTTTCGGTGCTGAGTGCAGCATCGCGGAAGGTGAAGTGGGTGTAGGACAGGCCGTAGCCGAAGGGATACAGGGCCTCTTTTTCCATGTAACGGTAAGTGCGGCCCTTCATGGAGTAATCGGTAAATTCGGGCAGATCATCGTCCGAACGGTAGAAGGTAACGGGGAGCTTGCCCTGGGGGTTCACATCGCCAAACAGGGCGCGGGCCACGGCACGGCCGCCCTGGGCGCCGGGGTACCAGGCCTGCAGAACGGCATCGGCACCTTCCTCAGCGGTGCCCAGCGCCAGCGCGCTGCCGCTCAGGACCACGACCACCACCGGCTTGCCGCTCTCGATGCAGGCCTTGAGCACCGATTCCTGGTTGCCGGGGAGCTTCAGGGAGGGCTTGTCGCCGCTGGCGAACTGGTTGCCCTGGTCGCCTTCCTCGCCTTCCAGGCCAGCATCCAGACCCAGGCAGCAGATGACAACGTCGCTCTCGGCGCAGACGCCGCGCACTTCGCTGATCAGCTCATTGGGATAGGCCAGGCCGTGGATGTTTTCGGCGTAGAGGTGGCAGCCGGCGGAGTACCGGACTTCCACATCGTCACCCAGGTATTCCTGGATGCCGTCCAGCACGGTGAAGTAGCGGGACGCGGTGCCTTCGTAGTTGCCAACCAGAGCCTTGCGGTTGTCGGCATTGGGGCCAACCACTGCCACACGATGCAGCTTGCTCTTGTCCAGCGGCAGGGTGTTGTTCTTGTTCTTCAGCAGAACGAGGATCTTTTCGGCCACTTCCTGGTTAAGGGCGCGCATCTCGCGGCTGTCCACCACGTCGTAGCTGATCTTGTTGTAGGGGACCTTGTCCTCGGGGTCGAACATGCCCAGGCGCATCCGGGTGGTGAACAGGCGGACCAGGCTCTTGTCCAGGGTTTCCTCCTTCACCTTGCCCTCGGCGACGGCCTGTTCCAGATAGGCGTACAGGTTGCCGCAGTTCAGGTCGCAGCCGTTGTTGACGGCCAGTGCCACGGATTCCACCGGGCCGGAGGTGACCATATGGCCTTCATGGAAGTCCTTGATGGCCCAGCAGTCAGAGGTAACGTGGCCCTGGAAGTTCCACTTGCCGCGCAGGATATCCACCAGCAGGGTCTTGCTGCCACAGCAGGGTTCGCCGTTGGTACGGTTGTAAGCACCCATGACGGCCTCGACACCGGCTTCCTCGACCAGAGCGCGGAAGGCGGGCAGGTAGGTCTCCCACAGGTCCTGCTTGGAGACCTCAGCGTTGAAGTAATGGCGCTGGTCTTCGGGACCGGAATGGACCGCGAAGTGTTTGGCGCAGGCAGCAGCCAGCAGGTAATCGGGATCATCGCCCTGCATGCCTTCCACAAAGTTGACGCCCAGACGGGAGGTCAGGTACGGGTCTTCGCCGTAGGTCTCATGGCCGCGGCCCCAGCGGGGATCACGGAAAATATTGATGTTGGGGGCCCAGATGGTCAGGCCCTTGAAGATGTCGCGGTCTTCATAGCTGCGGCACATATTGTATTTGCCGCGGGCTTCCAGGCCGACAGCGTGGCCCACACGGCCCAGCAGCTTTTCATCAAAGGATGCCGCCATGCCGATGGCCTGCGGGAACACCGTTGCGGTGCCCGCACGACCCACACCGTGGATACCCTCGTTCCACCAGTTGTAGGCCGGAATGCCCAGGCGCGGGATGGCAGGCGCCCAGCTCAGCATCTGGCTGACCTTTTCTTTCAGGGTCATCTGGGAGACCAGTTCGCGGGCGCGCTTGCGGTACTCCTCCATCTTGGTCTTGTTCGGTTCCATGTATGCCGTTCCTCCTTGTTTCAGGCGGACCGCCCCATCTTATCGGACCACGCCGAACCCGAGAATGGTGAAGGACTTTTCCTTCTCCTGCGGGTCCATGCGGATCTCGATGCGATGGCGGCTCGCTTCTTCATGATTGAAAAGAATGGTTGCATGGCAGTGGGTCCATCCCGCCTGCCGGGGGTCATAACGCCCTACCTGTTCTCCGTCCACCGTAACGATGGCCGCGCCGAATTCCGGCGACCCGGAGTCCTTGAAAAGCAGCTGCAGCGCTTTGCAGGTCAGTTCCATAACGAAGGGTTCGTCCCCTTCGACCTTTTTCCAGTTGTAGGGGAACTGGGGCGTGTTGCGCTCTTCATCATCCAGCGGGACCGACTGCAGATCGTCGTCGGTCTCGGTAAAGCTGCCGGGGTTCACGCTCACATCCTCCGGCAGGTTGCTGCGGTCAAATTCCCGCAGATCGGAAAAATCAAATCCGTAGTAGGCGGGCGCCTCTTTGGACGGCTCCATGGGCTGCTCCAGGTCGAGCCGTTCCAGCAGGTACATCAGGCAGTCGCGCATGATGCGGTGGCCGTTGTTGGACGGATGGAACACATCGTAGAAGTACTGGCGGCGGGTAATGACCGAACGTTCGCCCACACCGCTGCGGAACTGGGGGCTGACCGCTTCCAGGATGTCCACCATGGGCAGCTCGTGGCGCCAGCCGATGGGCGCCAGGCGTTCTTTCAGGTTCCAGTCATTGGCGAAGACCGAGAACAGCAGGATCACGGCCGGTTCGCCCGGCTCGTTCCAGATGCGGTGGACCAGGCTTTCGTAGCACATGCCGTTGGTCTCATCGGCCAGGTCGTTGACTGCGAACTCGATGACCACCAGATCGGGATGCACCGTACCGTCCCGGGTGATGTCCCGGTCGTACCGGTGCAGCGCCAGCTGGGAGGGCGTGCCGCCCACGCCGGCTTTGATGTAACGCACCTTGTCGGGTGCGGCGGCGTACTTGTCGCGGATAGCCTCAAAGGTGCGGCGGGCGTAGCACATCTGCTGGCCCGGCACCGCACCGGCGCCCTGGGTGATGGAACCGCCCAGGAAAGCCAGCGTCACCGGTTTGCCGGCGCGAAGGTCGGCCAGCACCCGCTTGATGCGGGCATTGTTGCCGGTGCTCAGGCAGGAGCGGGCGATCATGTCCCGGTACTCCGGCGTATCGAAGGCAACGGGCGGGTCAGGGTCCACTTCGGGAACTTCGTATCCGTCATTCAGGTACAGCTTCACGGTGACGGTGGCGATATCCTTGGGCTTGGCCAGCTCGAAGAGGAACTCGCCGGGGATGGTGTCGTCATCGGACCATTCCAGCGCCGACACATCCAGGATGTTCTCCACTCCGTTGGTGACCGCATCCATGCCATGGCGGCTGCCTGCGCTGCCCCGGTCCCCCAGGAAGCCGAGGGAGAAGTGCACGATCTTGTCCGGCAGGTCTCCGGTGATGGAAACGCCGATGCTGTGGACCAGCTTGCGGAAGCCTTTGGCAGTACGCAGCATTTCGAGGATGGATTCATCGGTAACGCCGCCTACCATCTTGGCGAAGGTCACCAGGCGGTCGTCATTGATATAAATGGGATGCCGCCCTACCCCGTCATTGTTGGGGACGCCGCCAACCGGCTTGTCCAGCAGAACATAAAATCCGGCCCGCTTCTTCTGCGGGTCACGCGGTGCAATACGTTCATCCAGCACCGTCGCCACACCCTTTCGTACCCGGTCATTTTCTGGCAGGGGTTTTCTCTGTTATCAATGATAAAATGTTTTTCGACTCATCGCTTCTCATTTATTGCTATTTATATTCTCGAATTTTGCTGTATTCTTTCCTCACAGACGCATCTTTTTGGTTATTTTCAACAAAGCAATTTCTTTTTACCTTTCCTTGCCCCCCTTTCTGCGCTTTTTGTCCTGAATCATTTTGCATAATTTGTTTCCAAATTTGTGTATTTGTTGCATTTTTACAGGTTTTTTACGCAGTACAGGCCAAAATGTCCATTTTGACTCGGCGGCAAATGTTGCCCAACTGAGAGTGATTCTCGTAACATTTGATAGCACGAAAACGCATATTCCAGCCAAGTTTTCTTATCATTTATTGCTTTTTCAACCCTCAAAAGCGTTCTTTGCGCTGGTCAAAAGCACGAATTTTGGGCCTTGGAAGGCTTGTTTTTGGTGAAAAAACCTGTTATAGTGTGCGCAACATAGCCGGTCTGCACAGCAGATTATTTTCGCCTGCATTCCGGAGCCATGCATCGGCGCCCCCCATCCGGCGCCGGGAAAGGGAGGATACAAGTATGGAAGGAGCTTATCACACCGGCCGGTACCCCAACCGTTTTGCGGCACTCGGGTACCGGGAAGAGGACATCGCACAGAAGCTGGAAGACACCTTTACACGGATGTTTTATGGTCCGGAGGAAGAACGCATCGCCCATCCCGCCGAAGCAGGCCGGTGGTACATGGAGGACACCGGCAACCATGACGTGCGCACCGAAGGCATGTCCTACGGCATGATGTTCTGTGTGCAGATGGACCGCAAAGCCGAGTTTGACGGTCTGTGGCAGTGGGTCGTGGACCATATGTATATAACGGAGGGAGAAAACGCCGGATATTTTGCCTGGTCCTGCCATACCGACGGCAGCCGCAACTCCAACGGCCCCGCCCCCGACGGAGAGGAGTACTTTGCCATGGCCCTGTTTTTTGCCGCCCACCGCTGGGGCTGCGGGGAAGGGGTTCTGGATTATGCCGCCTGGGCCCGGCGCATCCTGCATGCCTGCGTACATAAAGGAGAAAAAACCGGCACCGGGCAGCCCATGTGGGACCCGGACAACCATCTGATCAAGTTTGTACCCAACTGCGACTTTACCGACCCTTCCTATCACCTGCCCCATTTTTATGAACTGTTCGCCCTGTGGGCCGACGAAGCGGACCGGCCTTTCTGGCGGGAAGCCGCCGCAGCCAGCCGGGCGTATCTGCGTCTGGCCTGCCACCCCCGCACCGGCCTCTGCGCCGAATACGCCGAATATGACGGGCGTCCCCACCGGGGAAACCGTCCCGACCGCCACGACTGGTTTTACAGTGACGCCTACCGCACCCTGGCCAATCTGGCGCTGGACACCTGCTGGTTCGGCGGGCAGGACAGCCCCGCCCGGGAAGTGGCCCGGCACATCCAGGATTTCTTTGCCAGATCCTGCGGCTGGCACACCGACGGGGTGTTCCTCATCGACGGTACCCCCGTGGAGGGCCGTGCGCTGCACCCGGTGGGCCTGCTGGCCACCCTGGCCCAGGGGTCCCTGGCATCCGAAGGTCCCTGCGCCGACGAATGGGTGCGCCGGTTCTGGAAGACACCTCTGCGCACCGGACCGCGGCGGTACTATGACAACTGCCTGTATCTGTTTGCCCTGCTGGCCCTGAGCGGCCGGTACCGCATCTGGATGCCCGGGAAGGGGGCACAGGCATGACCGAATTTTGTCTGCGCGCCCGGCCGCTGGGGCAGGACACCTATCTGCCGGCGGAGGAAGCCGGTCTGCGTGCAGCCCTTTCCCCCATGGGCGGCACCGGCACGCTGGCGGACCCGGCTCTCTACCGGGTGGAATTGGAGAACCCGGCACCCACCACCTGGCCTGTCTCTTATACACATCTCCGAGCCC
>DXNX01000027.1:0-4823 GCA_019413245.1 Oscillospiraceae bacterium | reverse complement strand
GGAACTGGTCTTTCCCAGGCAGAATCCCCGTTTTTTCCTGCCCGGTTTTCTGTACGGCCGCAACCGGGGCGAAGCGCCCCTGCGGGTGGACAACCAGTTTCCCCGCCTGCGCCCGGGCCCGGCCCAGCGCCCTGCTGCCCCCTTCTGGATGGTACGCGGTGACCGGCTGACCCATCCAGCGGCCTTTGCCCTGGACGGTGGTCGGCTGTACGGGCTGAGCGCCGCACCTTATCTGGTGGAGCTGGACGGGCACCGGCAGGCCTGGGCCCCCGGCGTTCCCGGGCGGCTGTGCCAGTTTGCCGGGTTTGCCTGTTCTCTGGAAAAAGGCACGGTGGCCCACACCCTGGGGTATGAGAACGCCCCCTGGCTGTTTATCCAGTCTCACAATGTACGGGACCGCACCCCGCTGGGGGACAACTGCCTGACCTTGGCGCCAGGCGAGCGGTTTGCTTATACTGTGGCGGTGTACGACCTGCCCGCCGATGACCCTCGGGTGATTTACGACGCAGTGGCCGCCGTATACCGTCGCTGGCACACCCCACCCCGCAACGGTGCCGATGCCCGCCATGCCGTGGCGGATATTGCAGGAGCGGTGGCCCGGGATGCCTGGCTCCCGGAGGAGAACAGCTATTGCGGCATCGTGCGGGAGAACCCGGACGGAACGCTGGACTACAACCGCATCTTCTCCATCAGCTGGACCAACGGGCTTTCGGTGGCTGTGCCCATACTGCTGGCGGCCCATCGGCTGAAAAACGAGACCATCCGTGCCCAGGCATTGCAAGCTATCGAGTACATTGCCCGCAATGCCCTGAATCCCCGTACCGGCCTTTTGTATGAAAGCTGGGACGAGCAGGGCTTCAGCAACCGGGGCTGGTGGTTCGACGGCATGCACACCGGCGGACATTCCGGGTATCTGGCCGGGCAGAGCCTGTATTACCTGCTGAAAGCCTTCGAATACGAGCAGCTCTTTGGTATGGTGGAACGCCGGGACTGGCTGGCCCTGGCCGAATCGATCCTTGACCGGCTGAATGCCGTGAAGAACACCGACGGGGAATATCCGTTCATCCTGTCGGAGGAGACCGGCGCCGGGCTGGAATATGATTCCCTGGGCAGCGCCTGGTGCCTGGCCGCGGCAGCCCTGTACGCCCGGCTGACCGGTGACAAGTCCGGTCTGGCGGAGATGGAGCGCTCCGAAGCCCACTATTACAGTGCCTATGTGGCCAGAGCCGAATGTTACGGCGGGCCGCTGGACACCGACAAGGCCATCGACAACGAGGGCATCCTGGCCTACATCCGGGCGGCCCGGCTGCTCCATGAGCTGACCGGCCGTGAGGTATATCTGGACCATCTGCGGGATGCCTTTGGGTATGAGTTCACCTTCAAGTTCTGTTACAACACCCCCATCCAGACCCCGCCCCTGGGCCGCCTGGGCTGGTCCTGCTGCGGGGGCAGCGTGACCTCGGTGGCCAATCCCCACATTCATCCCATGTCCAGCACCGTGCTGGACGAGATGCTGTATCTTTTGGACCATCGCCTCGACGCCTATCTGGCCGCCCGCCTGCAGGACACCTACGACTGGAGCCGCCAGAACCACAACACCTTTGACCGGGAGTACGATTACGGCCGCACAGGCTGGATGTCCGAGCGGTTCTGCTTCGGGCAGGGGCTGCTGGTCCAGCGCTATCCCGACGGCAGCCCGGCCAGCACCTGGTTTGCCCTGATGCCCTGGGCCTGTGCCAGCATTCTGGAAGGGCTGGCCGGAGACTGCTGGGACCGGCCCGACAACATCTGTTCCCGGTATTACACGCCCGACACTGCCGGGCAGGAGGCAAAATCATGACAATTGCACACAATCCTGTTCTGAGCGGGTTTTACCCCGACCCGTCCATCTGTGCCGTGGGCAAGGATTTTTACCTGGTCAACTCCACCTTTGCCTATTTTCCCGGGCTGCCGGTGTTCCACAGCACCGACCTGGCCCACTGGGAGCAGATCGGCAACGCCCTGGACCGCCCGGACCAGCTCTGCCTGGAGGGCTGCCGCCATTCCCAGGGCATCTACGCTCCCACCATCCGGTACCATGAGGGGACCTTCTATCTGGTCACCACCTATTCTTCCGGTCCGGGCAGCTTCATTCTCACCGCCAAAGACCCCGCCGGGCCCTGGTCCGACCCCTGCTGGCTGGGAGAGGACGCCCCCGGCATCGACCCCAGCCTCTTTTTTGACGAGGACGGCCGCTGCTACTATGTGGGTACCCGGCCCAACCCCGCCGGGGTGCGCTACAACGGCGACTGGGAGATCTGGGTCCAGGAGCTGGACCTGAAGACCATGCGTCTGACCGGGGAAAGCCATGCCGTATGGAAAGGCGCCATGAAAAACGTCATCTGGCCGGAAGGCCCCCACCTGTACAAGCACGACGGATACTACTACCTGATGAACGCCGAGGGCGGCACCGGCCCCGACCACTGTGTAAGCATTGCCCGGTCGGAGCAGATATACGGCCCCTATGTGGGCAATCCGGACAACCCCATTCTGACCCACCGCCATCTGGGCCGGGATTACCCGGTGACCTGCGCCGGGCACGGGGACCTGGTGGAAGCCCCCGACGGCAGCTGGTATATGGTGCTGCTGGCCTGCCGCCCCCGCCAGGGGCACACCCTGCTGGGGCGGGAGACCTTTCTGGCCAAGGTCCGCTGGGAAAACGGCTGGCCGGTGGTCAATCCCGGCGTGGGACGTCTGGAAGACACGGTAGAACTTCCCTTTGCCCCGCATCAGACGCTCCCCGCCCCCGCAGTGCATACCTTTGCCGGGCCCGAGCTGCCGCAGGAATTCCTGACCCTGCGGGCGCCTGCAGCGGATACCTTCCGCCCCGATGCCGCCACCGGGCAGCTGACCGTACGGCTGCTGCCCGCCACCCTGAAAGAGTTGTCCGCTCCGGCCTACCTGGCCCTGCGCTGGCAGCATCACCGGTTCCAGGCCATGCTGGCCATGGAGTTCACCCCTGCCGCCGGCAATGAATCTGCCGGGCTGGCTCTGGTGCAGAACAACACCAACCATATCCGGCTGGAAAAGTGTCTGCTGAACGGCACACCTTCCCTTCGGCTGGTCCTGTGTGAAAACGGCACCGACCGGGTGACCGCCGCGGTCCCCGTTCCCACCGGACGGCTGGAACTGCGGGCGGTGGTACGGGATCTGGACGCCCGGCTGTACTGGCGCACCACCGGCGGCTGGCAGGCCATCGGGGAGACGGTGGACCTGCGGTTCATGAGCACCGAGTCCGCCGGCGGCTTTACCGGCTGCACCGCCGGGCTGTATGCTTCGTCCAACGGGGTCGCCACCGATGCGACCGCCCGTTTCGACTGGTTCAGCTGCCAGCCCATCGACTGAATCCGCCGTATGCGCGGGGAGACTTGGCCTCCCCGCGTTCTTTTTTGCCCGGAATCCCGGTCGGGCCTCTTGCGAAGGGACATTCTCTCCGTTATAATTAAATAAACTCTTTAATAAATTCAATTCTATTCAGGAGAGGACCCTGTCATGATCGTCAAGAGCAGCAACAACCGGGACGTGAAAAAGAACAACCGCATTGATACACTGCGTGCCATTCTGTCCTGCGGACGCATCTCCCAGCCGGCGCTGGCTGCCCGGCTGGGACACAGCGGCCCTACCGTGCTGCAGAACGTGCGGGAGCTGATTGCCCTGGGGCTGGTGACCGAAGCCGGGGTGTTTGATTCCACCGGCGGGCGCAAGGCCAAGGCCTTTGCCCCGGTGTATGACGCCCATCTGGCCATCGGCATGGAGATCACCCGCACCCACCTGGGGCTGGTGGTCATCGATCTGGCCGGGCAGCTGGTCTGCCATGAGCGCAGCCGCCTTCCCTTCTCCATGACCACCGACTATCTGCAGGCCCTGCGGGATGCCGTGGACAATCTGATTCAGGAGAAAAAGATCCCAGAGGACAAGATTCTGGGCGTGGGCATTTCCCTGCCCGGCATTCTGGACAGCACCGGCACCATGCTGACTTCCTCCCATGTGCTGCATGTATACAACGTGGCCACCGAAAATTTCAGCCGGTATATCTCTTATCCCTGCTTTTTCATCAACGATGCGAACGCTGCCGGTCTAGCCGAAGTGTATGACCATGACAGCCGGGAAAGTCTGGTATACCTGTCCCTGAGCAACAGTGTGGGCGGGGCCATCCTCATTGACGGGCACCTGTACACCGGCAGTCACCAGCGGGCCGGTGAGTTCGGCCACAACACACTGGTACCGGACGGGCGCCGTTGCTACTGCGGCAAGCGCGGCTGTCTGGATGCCTACTGCAACGCCAACGTCCTGGCTGAACTGACCGGCGGCAGCCTGCCCTTGTTCTTTGAAGGGCTGCGGGCCGGGCAGCCCCAGTGCACCCACGCCTGGAATGAATATCTGGACCATCTGGCCGTAGCGGTCAACAACCTGCACATGTCCTTTGACTGCAATGTGGTGGCCGGCGGATATGTGGGCAGTTACCTGGAGGAATTCGGCGGTCATTTCCGGGAAATGCTGGCGGCGCGCAACACCTTTGAACCGGACGCCACCTATTTCCGGTTCTGCCGTCACAAGGTCGGTGCTTCGGCCATTGGTGCGGCCCTGCTGCCGGTGGAGGACTTTCTGGGCAGCCTGTGAGTTCCCCGGTAAAAAAACGGCCCGATACAGCAAAATACCAACCAGAGGGAGCAGCCCGGCAGGCTGCTCCCTCTTTCACGTTTGCACAAAAGTGAATGTTTCGATTTATGCATTTAACCAAAGTTGCGGTCCTTGCCGGCTTTTTTGGCCGCAAACCATTGACT
>DXNX01000269.1 GCA_019413245.1 Oscillospiraceae bacterium | reverse complement strand
AAGAGATTCTGCGCCTGCATGCCAAGAAGGTCAAACTGGGCCCCGACTGCGATTTCTCGGTGGTGGCCCGTATGACCTCCGGCGCTTCCGGCGCCGAGCTGGCAAACATCATCAACGAAGCCGCCCTGGGCGCGGTGCGCCACAACCGGCTGGCCGTCACCCAATACGATCTGCAGGAGGCTGTGGATACCATCCTGGCCGGTGCGCAGAAGAAGAACCAGATCCTCAACGACAAGGAACGCAGCATCGTGGCGTACCATGAAGTGGGCCACGCGCTGGTGGCGGCCATCCAGACCAATAGCGCCCCGGTGCAGAAGATCACCATCGTGCCCCGTACCTCCGGCGCTCTGGGCTTCACCATGCAGGTGGAACAGGGCGATCAGGTACTCATGAGCAAGGAACAGCTGCTGGCCAAGATCGCTACCTTCACCGGCGGCCGCGCCGCCGAGGAAGTGGTCTTCGGCTCGGTGACCACCGGTGCCTCCAACGACATCGAGCAGGCCACCCGCCTGGCCCGGGCCATGGTCACCCGCTACGGCATGACCGACGACTTCGACATGGTGGCCCTGGAAACGGTGAACAACGCGTATCTGGGCGGGGATTCCTCCCTGGCCTGCAGCGAATCCACCGCCGCCGACATCGACCGCCAGGTGGTGCAGATCGTGCGCGCTCAGCACCAGAAGGCCCTGCAGATCCTGCGGGACAATCGGGGCAAGCTGGATGAGATCGCCCAGTACCTGTACGAAAAGGAGACCATCAGCGGCGAAGAATTCATGCGCATCCTGACCGCCGTGCCCCAGCTGCCGGCCGGGGAAAAGGGCGAACAGCCCGCGGCGCAGAACTGAGCTTTCCCATATCTGCTTCCATAAAAAAGGACCCCGCCCCGGAAGGTTTTTCCTTCCGGGGCGGGGCCTTTTTGCTGTGGGTCACCGGGCGCCGTGTTCCACGGGGCCGTTGTAATTCATGATGCCGCCAATGTTTTCCACGTTGGTGAAGCCGTGGGCTTTCATCCAGCTGGTGGCCTGCCCACTGCGGGCGCCGCTGCGGCAGTACACGAAAATGGGGGCATCGGCTGCCGGCAGGTCGATACCCGGGGTGTCCAGCAGGTGCAGGGGCAGGTTGCGGCTGCCGGGCAGATGCCCTGCGGCGTATTCCTCGGTGGTGCGCACATCCAGCAGCACGGCACCGGGGGTGGACTGAAAACGCTGAAAGCCTTCGTTGATATCCGAACGGCGGAACATATCAAAAATACTCATGGCAAACCTTCCTTTTTGGTCAGGAGATGGAAAGGCCCGGCCCGGTATGGGTCGGAGCTTATTGTATTAGTATACTACAAACGGGGCCGCAGTTCTGTGACTGTGTTACCAAAATTGGTACATTTGTTGGCGAACATACCAAATTTTTTGAAAAAAGTGCTACACAAACCGTGCGGAACGTGCTATAATATTTCTAAATTGGCCGCGTCTGCGGCCACTGCCTGTACTTCGCGGGGATGACGCCGCGGTATGCTGCAAGGAGGAATCAAAACTATGTCACACGTCGCGATGCTCGCCCTGGAATTCGGCGATGCGAATGTAGTTGTGACCAGCCTGGTGCTTGTGTTCGGCATGCTGGTCGCACTGTGCCTGATCATCACGCTGGAAGGCAAGATGATGGACCGGGCTGAAAACAAGCCTGCTGCGCCCAAACCTGCTGCGCCGGCGCCCGCGCCTGCCCGCAAGCCTGCGGCGCCTGCCCCTGCCGCTGCTCCGGCCGTGGAAGCCGGAATCCCCGCAGAGGTCGTGGCGGCCATTGCCGCTGCCGTGGCCTGCACCGAAGGCGGTTCTGTGATCCGTGCCGTGCGCCGTGCGCCTGCCGCCGGTTCCCGTCGGGGCAACTGGGGCGATGCCGGTGTCGTGGCTAACACTACGCCGTTCATGGCATAAGGGCAAAAGGTGATGATATGAGCATTATTCAGAACATTTCGGAAATTTTTGCCAATTCCGGCTGGGCCCAGATCTTTTTTGTGGAAGGCGGCTGGAAGTACGCCGTCATGCTGGTGGTGGCCTGCGTGCTGCTGTATCTGGCCATCGTCAAGCAGTTTGAGCCTCTGCTG
>DXNX01000268.1 GCA_019413245.1 Oscillospiraceae bacterium | reverse complement strand
CATAGGTGCCGGGCAGTTCCTTCATGCCGGTGATCGCCAGACTGCGGAACGGCAGCAGCGTCATCAGCTGGTCATGGGCCTGGGTGCCTGCGCGGGCCAGAAAGTCTGGCGAAACGCGGGCCATGTAATGGGTGCCGTGGGGGCTGTTGGGTGTACCCGGCGCACGAAGCTCCTGCAACAGCCGAGCGGCCTCGGCTTGGATTTCCTCCGGCGTCAGCGGCTGGAGCCGCAGATAGTCCTGCCGCGCCTGGGTCAGAAACAGATCGACCAGGCCGGGGTGGCTGTCCACCACAAAGTCCAGGTTGCGTTCGCCGCCAAAGCCGTCCGGGTTGGGCGGGATGTCCACCGTTTTGGCCCACGCCCTGTTGGCCGGGCTGAACCGTCCATCCCATTCCTTCTGCTGCACGGTGTTCGCCAGCACATAGAGGGTGCGGGTGTAGCCGAACCGCTCGATCACCTGGGGCACCGCGTCCTTGTCCAGCCGGTTGTCCCGGTAATGTTCCGAAATGGACGCCTCAATGGCCTCCTTGCAGGCGATGTTGGCGCGGCGGGATGCCCGGTACAAATCCAGGTCGCCCTGTTCGCGGGCATAGGAGGCGTCGTGCCGGTAGAGCGGCAGTTCCCGCTGGGCGTCCAGCGCCGCCTCGGCCCGCTGTTCGATGCTGTTCCGCACCACATCCATGTAGGAAGTTTCCCGGTCGGCAAACTCCTTGTAGACATCCGCCAGCGGAGACGGCGACGCCAGCAGCGCGGCGGCCCGGCTTTGGGGCAGGTCCAGCTCCTCCATCGCCATCAGGATGTCCTCCCGGACCGTGTACTCATAGGTATGCTTTAGGATTTCTTCCGGGGGCTGGCTTTTCAGCCAGTCCCGGAACTTGTCCTGTTCGGCGGCCATCTTCTCATAGAGGGCCGTGTTTTTGTCTGTATTCATGTTATCGCACCTCCTGTTCGTGGTGTTTGGGTTTCTTTTCGGGATTGCGCGGTACCGGGCGTTTCAGCCCCTCCAGCACCGAGGGGCGGCTGCTCTTGGCAAGCACCGCCTCCGGCGCAGGGCGGCCCCGGCCGTCCATGTTCAGCAGTACGTCCAGTTCGGCCAGCCGGGCGGATTTATCCCGCAGCTCCTGTTCCTGGGGGAAGGGCTTGCCCACCTCCGCTTTGGCGGCGGCCTGCTGTTGGTAGAGATTGTCCAGCTGGTTCTTCACCGCCTCCAGCCGCTGGGGCATCTGGCTGAGCGCATTGTCGATACGGGTGAGATTTCCACGGGGGTCTGTGCCAAGCGTCGCCCGGTGGGTCATCTGGCCTTTCAGCAGGAGCATATACTCCTGCCGGAAAGCGTCAAACGACACCGACATGGTGAAGCCCCGGTAACTGCCCACCGGCACCGGGTCGGCCTCTTTGACCTCCTTGCAGGCGTCCAGCAGCGCGGCCCCAGCGTTTTCCTTGTCGGTGAGGGTGTCGCCACGGACTTCCATCCCGGCAAAGCCGTCCTCCGGGTGGGGATGGGCGGCCAAGGTCGCCATATCGGCTTCCAGTCCGGCGATGAAGCCCTTGTTTTTCTCGATCTCCTCCGGGAAGGTTTTGAGCAGCTGGTCCTCCAAGTGGTATTGCTTGCTTTGGTGGTCGGCCTTCATCAGCTTTAACCGCGCCACGTCCACATCCAGGTCCATTCGTTCCTTGATGCGCGGGTCGCCTGCGCACAAAGCCTTGATCTCGGCAAATGACAACGCCGTTTCGTCCACATCGTCGCAGCTCCGTACCGGGGATTTGGAGGTCATAATCTGGCTGATGAATTTCTGTTTGTTCTCCACCGTCTGCCAGAGGTAGGCGTCGAAAGTTCCCTCCGTGACGTAGCGATACACATGGACGGTCTCATTCTGGTTGCCCTGGCGCTCGATGCGCCCTTTGCGCTGGGCCAGGTCACCGGGCCGCCACGGGCAGTCCAGGTCATGCAGCGCCACCAGGCGGTCCTGCACGTTGGTGCCCGCGCCCATTTTGGCCGTGCTGCCCAGCAGGACGCGCACCTGGCCGGTGCGGACCTTGGAGAACAGCCCCTTTTTGCGCACCTCGGTGTTGGCCTCATGGATAAAGGCGATCTGCTCGGCGGGCATACCTTTGGCGATGAGCTTTTGCCGGA
>DXNX01000267.1 GCA_019413245.1 Oscillospiraceae bacterium | reverse complement strand
ATTTCCCCGGCAAGCGGCGGGGGTATATCCTCCAGAGCCGCCCCCTTTCCCAAGACTGGGAAAGGGCGTGGGGTTTGGGTTGAACTTTCTTATTAAAATATCGGAGGTATGAACGATGAAACGACCCCTTGCTTATATCACCGCTGCATGGCTCGGCGGCGATAGCGAAAACGCAGAACTGGCGGCGCAGTATTGCCGCACCGTGTATGAGGCAGGCTTTTCTCCTATTTGTCCGCCTTTGTACTTGCCCCTGTTTCTCAACGATGCTGTTCCCGAGGAGCATAAAAGCGGCATCGACATGAGCCGTGACCTGCTCCGCCGTTCTCATGTGCTGGTTGTCTGCGGGCACAGTATGACCGAATCCATGAAAAATGATATTGCCGTGGCCCAGCGGCTGGGAATTACGGCAACAACCCTTGAGGGTATCCTGACCGTCAAGGGGCAGGGCCGTCGCTGATGGCGACCCTGTTTGAAGCCTACGTTACCAACGCCGGAAAGTACAGCGAGGGCCAGCTTGTGGGTGAAATACTGAAATTTCCCACAACCGCCCAGGAGGTGGAGGCTCTCTTGAAACGGATCGGCGTGGATGGCGTCCGCTATCAGGAAATTTTTATTACCTCTTTCGATGGGGATGTGCTGGGGCTCTATGACCATTTGAGCGAGTATGAAAATCTGGACGAGCTTAATCATCTGGCCTGCCTGCTTTCCGAGCTTACCTCATCGGAGCTGGAAACACTGGAGGCCGTCCTCGACAGCGGCGATCACTGTTCTTCGGTGCGGGACATCATCAATCTGACACAAAATCTGGACTGTTACGGCTTTTACCCCGGCGTATCCGATGAGGAAACGCTGGGGCGTATTTATGTGGACGATCTGGAAATGTTGGATGTGCCGGATCAGGTAAAACCGTATTTCGATTATGAGGCGTATGGCCGGGATGCCTGCATCCACGAAAACGGCCATTTTGCCCCGGGCGGCTATGTTGTCAAAGAAAGCGATCATTTCGTGGAAGTGTATCACGGCTTGCAGGATATTCCCAAGGAGCATAAGGTGTTCTCTTTCCCGAAGCTCTCTATCCGGGAGCAAATGGCCGCTTATCAGGAAATCATAGACGGTTCTTCTTTGGAGGGCTACCGTCAAATGCAGAAAAAAGACCGTGGGGATCGGTGACGGTACTTCGAGACAAATTGTCCCAAGGAAGGAGGCGGTGTAACTGATTGATGAAGATATTTCCCGGCGCACGATAGCCATATCCGTAAAAACAACCAAGCTGACGGCGCGGGGACTGGCGTATGTGCTGGGCATGGTGGGCCGGAAGATCCGCAAGGCATACCGTGGGCGGCAAGTACCTCATGGCAAACAAAGTGTGCGAAAGCTCATGGCCCACGGCACAGCTACCAACAGCATTGAGCTATCCGGGGATGCCAAGTCCTTTGACCGCGTGGCCCGGAAATGGAATGTAGACTATGCGTTCTATAAAACCGGGCCGGACAAATACCTGCTGTTTTTCAAGGCTGGACAGGCAGACGCAATGACCGCCTGCTTTTCTGAGTATTCCCGGAAGGTGTTAAGCAAAGCAAAATCGAACCGTGTTCCCATCCGGGAACAACTGAAACAGGCGGCGGATCAGCTTTCCAAAGAAAAGCCGAAGCAGAAAGAACGTGCAAAGGAGGTGGCCCATGGGGACAGATAAGATCAGAAAATATCTCATTCCGAACATTCCCTATCTGTTCATCCTGTGGGCGTTCCTCAAGCTGGGAACGGCCTACCGGCTGGCGGCGGGGAACGATTTTGCACATAAGCTCATCGGGCTGGGCCAGACGATTGGCCCGGCCTTTGCTGACTTTGCACCCGGTCTTGCTCCGCTGGATTGGCTTGTCGGTATTGTAGGAGCCGTTGGTTTCCGGCTGCTGATCTATTTCAAAAGCAAGAACGCTAAGAAGTTTCGGCGGGATGCAGAATACGGCAGCGCCCGGTGGGGAACGGAAAAAGACATCAAACCGTTTGTTGATCCAAGGTTTGAAAACAACGTGATTTTGACCGGGACGGAGTTTCTCACGATGAACACCCGCCCGAAAATCCCCGCAAATGCCCGAAACCTGAATTGCTGCATTATCGGCTCGTCCGGCTCCGGCAAAACCCGCTTCTGGCT
>DXNX01000266.1 GCA_019413245.1 Oscillospiraceae bacterium | reverse complement strand
GCCGGGTACCGGTGGGGGACTGCGGCGGGGTGCAGGAACTGCAGCGCATCGGCCGCAGTCTGGACGACCTTTCCGCCAGGCTGGCCGAGAGCGAGCACGAGCGGGAGGAGATGGACCGGGAGCGGCAGCGGATGATCGCCAACATCTCCCACGACCTGAAGACCCCGGTGACGGTCATCGCCGGGTATGTGGACGCCCTGGCCGACGGCAAGATCCCGCCGGAGGAACAGGGGCGGTATCTGGCCGCCATCCGCAGCCGCACCGACGCCCTGACGGGGCTCATCAACGCCTTCCACGAATACAGCAAGGTGGACCATCCCCAGTTCCGCCTGCAGCGGCGGGAGGTGGACCTGTGCGAGTATCTGCGGGAATACCTGGCCGGGCAGTACGACGCCATCGAGCTGGCGGGCTTTGCCCTGGAAGTGTCCATTCCTGAAACGCCCTGCCCCTGTTCCCTGGACCCCTTCCAGATGAGCCGGGCGCTGGACAACCTCATCGGCAACGCGCTGCGGTACAACCGGCTGGGCACCATCCTTACCGTGCGCCTGGAACCGGAAGCCGGGTCCGCCCTGCTCACCGTGGCCGACAACGGCGAGGGCATCCCGCCCGAGCGGGCCGCCGCCATCTTTGAGCCCTTTGTGGTGGGCAGCGATGCCCGCAGCGGGGGCGGCAGCGGGCTGGGGCTTTCCATCACCCGCCGCCTGGTGGAACTCCACGGCGGCACCATCACCCTGGACAACCACCCGGGGGAGGGCGCGGCCTTCCTCATCCGCCTGCCCCTGCCCCAATAACCCAAAACCTGCCCTGCCGGGGCGGAAAAGCAGCTGCTTTTCCGCCCCGGCTTTTGTTTTCTTTACAAATCTTAAGGCTGCCTAGAGAAAGAACCAAGGTTGGCCCGGTATACTGGGACCCGTCAAGCAAGGAGGAGGTGACCGGTTTGCAAAACCCCTGTCCGAGGAAACGCCCGCTCATTGAGGTGCGGGATATCCGCAAGGAATACCCGTTGGGCGACGAGACCGTCGTGGCCCTGAAACGGATCAATCTGAATATCATGCGGGGCGAGATCTGCTGTATCTTCGGCACATCCGGCTCCGGCAAAAGTACCTTTCTGAACCAGCTGGCCGGCATGGAAAAGCCCACCCGCGGCCTGGTATCCATCGGCGGCGTGCCCATTTCCCGCCTGGATGAAAACCAGCTGGCGGCGTTCCGGCAGCGGCACATCGGGTTTGTGTTCCAGTCCTACAACCTGCTGCCCAACCTGACCGCCACCGAGAACGTGGCCCTGCCCCTGATGTTCCGGGGCGTGCCCCGCAAGGAGCGGGAGGAGGCCGCCCGCCGCATGCTCTGCCGGGTGGGGCTGGGCCACCGGCTGGACCACTTTCCCCGTCAGATGTCCGGCGGTCAGCAGCAGCGCGCCGGCATTGCCCGGGCCTTTATCGCCCGGCCGGACGTGGTCTTTGCCGACGAACCCACCGGCAACCTGGATTCCAAAACCACGGTGGAGATCATGGAGATGATCTGCGGCTTTGCCCGCCGCTACCACCAGACCATCATCCTGGTCACCCACGACCCGGAGATGGCCGCCTATGCCGACCGCATCGTGCGCCTCATCGACGGCGAGATCGTCAGCGATGAGACCCGACATTCCTAAAAGGAGGACGCCTCATGTCTCTGGTACACAAATCCGCCGCCCTGCTGCTGGCCCTGACCCTGGCCGCCGGGGCCCTGGCTCCCGCCGCTTTTGCGGAGGAAGTTCCGGCCGACCTCACGGTCCCCGCCGTGGCCGAAGCGGCCCCCGAAACCGCCCCGGTGCCCGACCCCAATTTTCTGACCCTGAGCTACACCGCCGGCCGGGACGTGATCCGCCGGGGTGACAAGACCGACCTGTCCCTGACCGTGAAGGACACCGCCCTCCTGACCCGGGATTTCAAGCAGGAGGATTACGATTTCAGCAAGCTGCTGGACAGCTTTTCCGCCTGTACCCCCACGGTGGAGGTACTGTCCCGGGCCGAGGAACCCCTGACCCTGCGGCTGACCTGCGCCGGGGTGGAGTACAGCGGCACCGGCCGCAGCCTGAAGGTGAGCATCGCCCGCAAGGGCAGCGGCAATCCCCAGACCCTGGAAGTGAACGTGACCCAGGCCGAGGAGTATGTGGCCCCCACCC
>DXNX01000265.1 GCA_019413245.1 Oscillospiraceae bacterium | reverse complement strand
GTATAAGAGACAGCTCTTTAAATTGACCAAAGATATTTTGGCGGTGCGCCTGTTCCGGCAGCGGCGCCGCCTCATAACGGGAGGGTTACACAATGAAAATGCGTGTCGGTATCCTTACGTCCGGCGGCGACTGCCCCGGTCTGAATGCGACCATCCGTGGCGTGGCCAAGGCTTTGTATCAGCGCATGGGCGACGACGTGGAGATCATTGGTATCATGAACGGCTACGATGGCCTCATCAACGGTAACTACCGCGTAATGGACCCGTCTGAGTTTTCCGGCATCCTGACGGTGGGCGGTACCATTCTGGGCACCAAGCGCACCCCGTTCAAGATGATGCGCGTGGTGGGGGACGACAACGTGGACAAGGTCGCCGCCATGAAAAAGACTTACAAGGCGGCCAAGCTGGACTGCCTGCTCTGCCTGGGTGGCAACGGCACCCACAAGACGGCCAACCTCCTCAGCCAGGAAGGGCTGAACATCATCGGCCTGCCCAAGACCATTGATAATGATATATACGGTACCGACGTGACCTTCGGCTTCCACAGTGCCGTGGATATCGCCACCGAGGTCATCGACCGCATCCATACCACCGCCGGCAGCCATAGCCGTGTGATGTGCATTGAAATCATGGGCAATAAGGCCGGCTGGCTGACGCTGTACTCCGGCATCGCCGGCGGTGCCGACATCATCCTGATTCCCGAGCATCCCTATGACATTAAGAAGGTGGCCAACGCCGTGGAGCGCCGCGCCAAGGCCGGCAAGAACTTCTCCATCCTGGCGGTGGCCGAAGGTGCCGTTTCGGTGGATGAGGCCAAGATGAAGCGCAAGGAGTGGACTGCCAAGCGTGCGGCGGAAGGCTACACCACCGCCACCAACCGTATTGCCCGCCAGATTGAGGAACTGACCGGCGCTGAGACCCGTATCTGTGTGCCCGGCCATATGCAGCGCGGCGGTTCTCCCTCTGCCTATGACCGCGTGCTGGCCACCCAGTTCGGCGCCTATGCCGCCGGTCTGGTAGCCGATGAACACTACGGTGTGACCGTGGCTATGGTCAACGGCAACGTGACTGCCAACCCGCTGATGGACATTGCGGGCAAGACCCGCGGCGTGCCCGATGACTGCGCCATGCTCAACGTGGCCCGCTCCATGGGCATCAGCCTGGGCTGATTTTTATAAAATAAGAACCGCAGCTTCGGCGGCGGACAGCTTTTGCACCTTTGTGGTGCGACTGTCCGCCGCCTTTTTTCTTTGTAAAAATATCGGCAAAACCGCAGAAAAAGCTTTTAGTCCCCTTGACGGAATCTCAAAAAGGTGCTATGGTTAATTACACAAGTAATGAACCAATAAACCGGCGCGCGCGGCCGGTCCCTGGTTCCTGCCTGTTCGTGATTCAGAAAGGGGGCGCGGTTTTGAAGGGAACGCTCAATGACCAAAGCCTGATCTACCGGCAGATCGCCCAACTGCTGGAGGATGGCATCCTGCGGGGAGAATACCCCGCCGACACCCAGGTGCCCAGTACCAATGAACTGGCCCGGGCATTCAACATCAATCCGGCAACCGCTGCCAAGGGCATCAACCGCCTGGTGGACGAAGGTCTTTTGTACAAGCGCCGGGGTATCGGCATGTTCGTGGCCCCCGGTGCGGCGGAAGAACTGCGCAAGCGCCGCCGGGAAGATTTCGCCCGCACCCAGGTCAAGGCCTTTGTGCGGGAAGCCAAGCGGCTGGGACTGACCCAGCAAGAACTATACAGCCTGGTACAAGCCCAGGCACAGGAGGAACAACTGCCATGACGACTACCACAAAAGCACCCGCCCCGCAGGCACTGCAGGCGGCGAAACTTTGCAAGAACTATGGCAAACAGGAGGTTCTGCGTGATCTGGACCTGACCTTCGAACCGGGCTGCATCTACGGCCTGATCGGCCGCAACGGCGCCGGTAAAACCACCCTGCTGGGCATTCTGTCCGGCCAGAATTACGCCACTGGCGGCCAGGCTCTGTACGGCGGTCAGCCTGTGTGGGAGAACAGCGCCGTGCTGGGCAACCTGCATTTTGCCCGGGAGCTGTCTGCCTCCAGCGAGCTGGCAGGGCTTTCGGTCAAAAACTTCCTGCGGGCCGGGCGGCTGTTCTGCCCCTACTGGGACCAGGACTACGCCGACGAACTGATCAAAAAATTTGAGTTGCCCAACAAGATGATCAACCGCCTTTCCCG
>DXNX01000264.1 GCA_019413245.1 Oscillospiraceae bacterium | reverse complement strand
GTCTTTACGCCGCCGGGGTGGGGGTAAAGGTCTTGGTACTCACGTTGAAGGTACCGGCGGTCTTGACGCCGGTGTAATGGACGTTGAAGGGGATCTGGTAGCCGGTGGTGTCGCCGCCGTAGCTGACGATCTCCACATACACTTCCTCCTTCACGGCCGGGTAGGCGCCGTCGCCCTCATCGCCCCACAGCTTGACCTCCACCATGTCGGTCTTGAGCTGGTCCAGCACCAGGTCGCCGTCGATGATGGCCTGCAGCTTGGCGAACAGGGGGTCGTCCTTCTCGGCGTAGTAGGGCGAAACTTCGCCCTGCTTCTGGTAGCTGTCGATGACCACCGAGGTCTGGCCCAGGATGTTGGTCTTTTTTTCCACATTGGCACTCAGTTCCGGGGAATATTCCTCCAGGTCGGCGCCCAGGCGGCAGTACTCGCTCTCTTCCTCCGAAAAGGCCGCGTTCAGATAGTGGGCCATGTATTTGCGTTCAATTTTCAAACCGTTTTCTCCTTTCAGTACTGGATGGTGTATTCGGCTTTCAGCTGCACGGCGTAAACGGCGGTGCCCTCATCGGTGGCCCGCTCCAGTCTGGCGCCGGCAGCAGTCAGCCGTTCCCGGTCGGTGTCCGCATTGCCGAAGACCGGCGCCTGTCCCGCCGCGCTCTGGCGCAGCACCCAGGTCTGCAGGTCCAGCAGCGTGGCCGCGTTTGTTTCGGCACTGCGGCCGCCGTAGGGCAGCACCACCCGCAGGGTGAAGGCGGCGCGGCAGCGTTCCCGCACCTCGCCCAGCAGGTTCACCCGGCGTTCGGTCACCTGGACCCCCGCCGGGAACAGCCCTGCCGTGCCCGGCACCGCCGGGGTGCCGTCCACCCACAGGGTCTTCACCCCGGCCAGGGCCGGTGCGGTGCGCAGCCAGTCGCAGAGGGTTTTCAGCTGTTCTTCTTCCATGGGCGGTCCTCCTTAGTTGGTCAGGCTGTGGGCGCCGCTGCCGGACCGGGTCCACCAGCCGCCGGCCTCCAGATGGCAGAACCGCCCCCGCACCGTCTTGGGGTCCACATACTGCACACAGCAAAGGCCGGGATGCAGCGCGGGCACGAACTGCGGCCAGCTTTCCCGGGAAATCTCCGGGCCTTCCCCTTCCAGCACCCGGTCCCCGGGTTCCAGGGTGTAGCCCTGCCCGGGCACCCCCGCCGCGGCGGGAATGACCAGCACAAAGGCCTGGGCCTGCTGCTGACCGGTCTCGGTGTGGGTCATGCGCAGACGCCGGTCCAGGAAGACCCCCGCCACCACGGTGCGGGTGACCGTTCCGGCTTCCTCATCCGGGTGGTAGAGGGTCACAGTCTGGGTGCACAGCGGATAGGAAAAGCCCTTACGCATGGTGCACACCCCGCTTCATGAGCAGAAAATCCGACGCCACCTGGCGGAAATAGGCTTCCCGCAGATAGAGGGTAGTGGCGGACAGTTCCGCCGGGGCGGTGTAGGTCTCGCTCACCGAGCCCACACTGGCGGAGGCCAGCCCGCGGCGGTTGTCCTCGGCGTCGAACTCATACATGGCGTCGGCGATAGCGCACAGGGCGTTGTCCTCCGCGTCGGGGATGCCCTCCCGGGGCGTTACCCGGAACACCTGGTTGTAGTGGGCCAGCTTGGCGGCGGCCCGTTTGGCGTACCGGGGGAAGTCGGCTTCGGGAATATCCTCACCCAGATAGGCATCGGTATAAAAAGCGTAGTCCGGCAAGGCGATGCCCCCTCTCAGACCTTGAACTTGGCCAGCACCACCTTGGCTTCGTTGGACAGCACCGCCACATAGAACTCATCGGCGGTGATCTCGGTGGTGCGGACCTTGGGTTTGCGCTCGGCCTCCACGTTGACTTCGCGCTTGCGGTAGATGGTCAGGGCCGGGATCTCGTCCTCGGTCTCGGGGTCGCTTTCCAGGCGGACGATGGGGCAGGAGTAGTTGGCGTCGTCATCCACCAGAGGCACCTTCTTGGAAGGCACCACCCGGCAGCCCGCCACCATGCCGATCTCGCCGGAGACCATGACGCCGGCCTGGTACTTGTCGGCGGAGAGGAAGTCCGGGTCCTTGCGCAGCTGGGTGACCTGCTTGGGGTGAACGAAGATGACCTTGTCACTGCCCTGTTCTTCCTCGAACAGGTCCAGGGCGTCCACGATGCCCGCATAGCTGATATTCTTGGCGCTGCCGTCAAAGGTCAGGCTGGCGCCCTGCAGGG
>DXNX01000263.1 GCA_019413245.1 Oscillospiraceae bacterium | reverse complement strand
TCTCCGAGAGGGATTGCGACTCCTGCGGGAGCCGCTGGACAAGGCTGCATTTCTACCAAACTGCCAGCCTTGCCCATGCAGTCGGCGCAGGGGTTTCCACTTTGGAAGCCCCTGTTCATGGGGTGGTATATTGCCACCCCATCCCGCCGCCTGCCTGCGTCAACCTGCCACCGGCAGCTTGACACAGATACAGGGGTGGAACGATTCGCTCCACCCCTGCTGGTGGTACGTCGCATTTCACGACGTACCTGTTGTAATCGAGTACGGAAGAAGGGCTGCTGCGTTTCACAGTAGCCCTTCGGAAAGGACGATAGACAATGGCGATTTATCATTTGGAGGCCAAAATAGTCAGCCGTGGAGCTGGACGCTCCGCCGTAGCTGCTGCGGCCTATCTGAGCTGTTCCCGGATGCTCAACGAGTATGACGGGGTGCAGCACGACTACACCCGCAAACAGGGCCTTGGGTGGCGGCAGGTTTTTCTGCCAGCCACCGCCCCCGCAGAGTGGCAGGATCGAGAAATCCTGTGGAACGCTGTGGAGGAAACCGAAACCGCAAAGGACAGTCGCCTTGCCCGTGAATTTGTGGCGGCGCTGCCCATAGAGTTAAGCCGGGAGGAACAGATTCAGCTCCTGCAAGATTTCATCAAGGAGCAGTTTGTGGCAGACGGAATGTGCGCTGATGCTGCTATCCATGACCCGTATCCCCCCGGACACAATCCCCATGCCCATATCCTGCTGACAGTGCGCCCGCTGGATGAAAAGGGAAAATGGCAGTACAAGACCGAGAAAGAATATCTCTGCGTCAAAGACGGCGAAGAACAGGGCTTTACCGCCGCTGAGTTCAAACAGGCACAGGCCGACGGCTGGGAGAAACAGTACCAGTACAAAGTGGGCAAAAAGAAGGTGTATATGGCCCCGTCCGCAGCGCAGGCGCAGGGCTATGAACGGGTATCCAAATATCCTAAAAGCACCAAATATGGCAGGCAAAATCCCATCACGGAACACTGGAACAGCGACGAGCAGCTTGTTTTGTGGCGGGCTGCATGGGCGGATGTGGCAAACCGCCATCTGGAGCGCACCGGGCACGAAGAACGCATCGACCACCGCAGCCATGCCGAGCGTGCTCTGCTGGAGCGGCCCACGGTCCATGAGGGTGTGGTTGCCAGAGCCATGGAGAAAAAGGGCATTATCTCTGACCGGTGCGAACTAAACCGGCAGATCAAGGCGGACAATGCCCTGCTCCGGGAGCTGAGAGGACAGGTCAAAAAGCTGGCGCAGGCAGTTAAAAATACCATCCCGGCGATCGCCGAGGCCATGGAAAATTTGCGAAAAAATCTGCTGCTGTTCTGTTATCAGCTGGGGTATCTCCGCAAGGGCAAGGAACGCCTGAACGCTTCGCTGAATACGCTGCGCCCTGCCCTCACACAGTACAATCAGCTGGCAAAGGACATCCGAGATAAGACGAAGGAGCGCCGCAGCCTGCTTACCGAGAAAAAGGCGCTCTCTGCTGTCCATGTATTCCGCCACCGGGAGCTGGCCGCAAAAATTGCGTCACTGACAGAGGATTTGGAAGAATTGCGTTCTGAGAAAAATCTGCTTCTGGCGTCGCTGGCATATACCGAGGAAGATGCCGCCGATAAGTTTCCTAAAGACATTGCAGCCATGGAGCAGAGTCTGAAACGGTTGGAAGAACAGGAGCAGAAATATTCTGCCGAGCTGGACGCTGCCCTGACTGAGTATGCCGGGCTTCGGGAGCAGGCACAGAGCGTTGATCCGGTGCAGCTGTATGAAGCAAGACAGGCCATCCGCCCCAGCAAGGAGCAGGAAGCGGAGAACCGGGCGCAGGAGGTTTACGGCGAGAAGTACAACCCACTTCTGATGTTTGACAGTAAAAAGGAAGTGTCCCGGATGTTGGTCGAGGATGCAGAGCGGTTGGCCGTGCGGAGAATGGTGCGCCAGACGCAGAAGGAGCAGCAGATTTCCAACAAGGGAAAGCGCAAGAATCAAGGACGAGATGTGAGATAAAAAGCTCTTTCTATCTCTGTCAAATGCGCTTGCGCAGCTCCGTCCAACTGGTTGCAGTCTCCAGCTCCACACCTGCGTCCAGCGCTTTGAAATGCTCCTTGCCGCAGTGGATTTTTAGCTGCTCACTGGTTTTCAGGTGCATAAAGCTGGTGTCACCCTTGGTTTCCAGGACGAAGTACAGCTTTTCCTCACCGTTCTTGTTGAGATACACGGCCCAGTCGGGGT
>DXNX01000262.1 GCA_019413245.1 Oscillospiraceae bacterium | reverse complement strand
GCGGGGCGATGTACAGCTGTACCACCTCGCGGCCGTACCGGGCGCCGGAATTGCGCACCGTCACCGATACCTCCACGCTGCCGTCGTCGGTCAGGGTATCCGTGGACAGGGCCGCAGCCTTGTACACGAAACCTGTGTAGGAAAGGCCGTGGCCGAAGGGCCAGCGCACCGGCATCTTGCGGGCATCATACCAGCGATAGCCCACAAACACGCCCTCGCGGTAATAAGCGGTGCGGCCGTTGCCGGGATAATCCAGATAGCAGGGCGTGTCCTCCAGGCGCAGGGGCCAGGTCTCGGGCAGGCGGCCGCAGGGGTCCGCCTCGCCGTACAGCAGCGCATCGGTGGCGCGGCCCACGCCCTCGCCGCCCAGATACATGCACAGCACCGCCGAGACATCCTCGGCCCAGGGACATTCCACCGGGCTGCCGGTATGCAGCACCACCACGGTGTTCTTCTGCACCGCCGCCACCCGGGCGATCAGGTTGTTCTGGGCGTCGGGCAGATGCATATGGCGGCGGTCGTAGCCTTCGCTCTCAAAGCTCTCGGGCAGACCGGCAAAGATGACGGCAGCGTCGGCATGTTCGGCCGCTTCCACCGCCCGCAGGAACTCGGTCTCCTCCCGCTGGTCACGGTCGGCGGGGAATCCTTCCACATAGTCCACCACCCGGCCGCGGGCACGGGCAGCATCCAGGGCGCTTTCCACCTTGTAGGAATTCACATGGCTGGAACCGCCGCCCTGGTACCGGGGTTCGGCGGCAAATCCGCCGATATAGACCACTTTCTGGTCCTGCTTCAGCGGCAGAGTGCCCCGGTTCTGCAGCAGCACGGCACAGTCGGCGGCCAGAGACGCCGCCAGGGCATGGTCCCCGGGCAGGTCCAGTTCCGCCCCCACCGCAGCGCCCGCCAGGTCGGCGTGGCGCAGCACAATGTTCAGGATGCGGGTCACGGCCTTGTCCAGCACCTTTTCGTCCAGAGAGCCGTCCCGCACCGCCGCCACGATCTTCTTGTCGTTGACGCCGCCGCAGCCCGGCATTTCCAGGTCCAGTCCGGCACACAGACCCCGTACACGGTCGGCCACGGCGCCCCAGTCGGACATGACGAAGCCTTCAAATCCCCATTCCTTGCGCAGAATGTCGGTGAGCAGCATCTTGTTCTCACTGGAATAGGTCCCGTTGATGCGGTTGTAGCTGCACATCACGGTCCAGGGGGCCGCCTCCTTCACCGCTTTTTCAAAGGCCGGGAGGTAAATTTCCCGCAGGGTCCGCTCGGTCATGTTGGAGGAGCAGATCAGCCGGCGGTATTCCTGGCTGTTGGCGGCAAAATGCTTGATGCTGGTGCCCACGCCCTGGCTCTGCACGCCCTGGATGTAGGCAGCGGCCAGTGTCCCGGCCAGGCAAGGGTCTTCGGAGTAGTACTCAAAGTTGCGCCCGCACAGCGGGCTGCGCTTGATGTTCACCGCCGGGCCCAGTACCACACCCACGCCCACGGCACGGGCTTCGGCCCCGATGGCCTCGCCCTCCCGGCGCAGCAGCTCGGGGTCAAAGCTGGCAGCCGCCGCGCAGCCGGCGGGAAAACACACCGCCGTGATGCTCTCGTTCACGCCGCCGCCCTCTTTCTGGGTGCGCAGGCCGTGGGGGCCGTCGGACACCATCATGGCCGGCACACCCAGACGACCCACCGCCTTGGTATGCCAGAAATCCGCGCCGGAGCACAGCCCGGCCTTTTCTTCCAGCGTCATGCCGGCCAGAAGTTCGGAAATTGCAGATTCCATAGGTTGATTTCCTCCTTGAAAAGCAGAGAAAAAATGCAGATTCCGGCCCTTGGCCGGCTTTTTGTCCATTATACATCACATATGTACATAAAGGATAGATATTTTGTGAAAATTTACAGCTTCTGCATATTGTGTAGCCATGTCGTGCACACATGGCCCCGCTGCAGCAACAAAAGTTTTGCAAAAACCTTGTCAAATGTTTCCAAACGTGCTAACATAAAATCCGGTGAAAGAAAATTATATAAAGGAGTGTTACCCATGTCCATCCAAAATGCCTATCTGGCCAACGTGTACGCGGGTCTGGCTCAGCGCAATGCGGAGCAGAAGGAATTCCTGCAGGCTGTTGACGAAGTTCTGGAATCTCTGGAACCGGTCGTCGCCGCTCGTCCCGAGCTGGAGAAGAACGGCCTGATCGAGCGCCTGGTCGAGCCCGAGCGCGTCGTGATGTTCCGCGTGCCCTGGGTCGATGACAACGGCAAGGTCCAGGTCAACCGCGGCTACCGTGTGCAGTTCAACTCTGCCATCGGT
>DXNX01000261.1:1587-2357 GCA_019413245.1 Oscillospiraceae bacterium | reverse complement strand
TTCCAGCACGTTGCGCATTTCGGCAGCGTCGTACAGGATACTGCCGCCGCCCACGAAATCCGGGGCCGGCAGCAGCTGCATCAGGTCGGCGTTTTCGTCCTTCATCAGGGCGATGGTGGCATTGCACAGCTCGGTCAGGTTGAAAGAGCAGATGTTGGACGCCATACCGACGGCGATGCCCAGCGTGTTATTGGCCAGGATGGTGGGGAAAGTCACCGGCAACAGGGTGGGTTCGGTGGTGGTGCCGTCATAGTTGGGCACAAAATCCACGGTGTCCTTGTCGATGTCCCGGAAGAGTTCCTCGCACACCGGTTCCAGCTTGGCTTCGGTGTAACGGGCAGCGGCGTAGGCCATATCCCGGCTGTACGCCTTGCCGAAGTTACCCTTGGAATCCACGAAGGGCACCAGCAGGCTTTCGTTGGAGCGGCCCATGCGCACCATGGTATCGTAGATAGCCGCATCACCATGGGGGTTCAGGTGCATGGTGCTGCCCACGATGTTGGCGCTCTTGGTGCGGGCGCCCTTGAGCAGGCCCATGCCGTACATGGTGTACAGCAACTTGCGGTGCGCCGGCTTGAAGCCGTCGATCTCCGGCAGAGCGCGGGAGACGATGACGCTCATCGCATAAGGCATATAGTTGGTTTCCAGCG
This sequence comes from Oscillospiraceae bacterium, assembly GCA_019413245.1. Taxonomy (GTDB): domain Bacteria; phylum Bacillota; class Clostridia; order Oscillospirales; family Ruminococcaceae; genus Gemmiger. The sequence continues at coordinate 1,707 of DXNX01000261.1, read as the reverse complement.
TCTGGGTAATCGGGCTCTCGATCACTTCGCCCGCCGAGAGAATCTCGACGTTGTCCCCCAGCTGCGGGCGGGCAGGCGCCTGTTTCTTTTCACGTTTCTTTGCCATGGTTCCTCCCCTTG
>DXNX01000261.1:698-1577 GCA_019413245.1 Oscillospiraceae bacterium | reverse complement strand
TGTCAGGATACATCCAGGTCATCCAGGTATTCGGCGCCGTGTTCCGCAATGTGCTCTTTACGGCCTGCCAGGTTATCCCCCAGCAGCAGGTCGAACACTTCGGATGTCTGCTTGGCGTCGGTGGGCAGCACCTTGATGAGGCGGCGGCTCTCCGGGCTCATGGTGGTCAGCCACATCATTTCGGGGTCGTTTTCGCCCAGACCTTTGGAACGCTGGATGGTGTACTTCTGGCCGTCGATACGGCGCAGGATATCCGCCTTTTCCGGCTCGGTGTAGGCAAAGTAAGTCTTTGCCTTGGTGTTGATCTCATACAGAGGGCTTTCGGCGATATACACATACCCCTTGTTGATGAGGGTGGGCGTGAGGCGGTAGAGCATGGTCAGCACCAGGGTGCGGATCTGGTAGCCGTCCACGTCGGCGTCGGTACAGATGACGATCTTGTTGAAGCGCAGATTATCCAGGTTGAAGGTGGCCAGGTCCTTGTTGTGGGAGCCGCCCAGCTCCACACCGCAGCCCATGACCCTGATCAGGTCGGTGATGACCTCCGACTTGAAAATGCGGGCATAGTCGGCTTTCAGGCAGTTCAGGATCTTGCCGCGGATGGGCATGATGGCCTGGAATTCGGAATCGCGGCTCTGCTTGACCGCGCCCATAGCGGAATTGCCCTCCACGATGTACAGTTCCCGGCGGGAGGCGTCCTTGGTACGGCAGTCCACAAACTTCTGCACCCGGTTGGCGATGTCCATCTGCTGGGTGATGTTCTTCTTGATGGAGATACGGGCCTTTTCGGCGTGTTCCCGGCTCTGCTTGTTGATCAGCACCTGCTTGCAGGCCTTTTCCGCTTCGTCGGGATTCTCAATGAAATAGACTTCCAGCTGA
>DXNX01000261.1:0-688 GCA_019413245.1 Oscillospiraceae bacterium | reverse complement strand
TGTTGGTGATGGCCTTCTTGGTCTGGTTCTCATAGCTGGTGCGGGTGGAGAAACTGGAAGAAACCAGAATCAGACAATCCTGCACATCGGCAAAGGTGATGGCGCTCTCATTCTTTTTGTACAGGCCCTTGTTCTTCAGCCAGGCGTTGATCTGGTTCACAAAGGCCAGGCGCACTGCGCGGTCGGGGCTGCCGCCGTGTTCCAGCCAGCTGGAGTTGTGGTAATATTCCAGCGCCTGGGTCTGGTTGGAGAAGCAGAAAGCCACGTTCATCTTGACCTGATACTCGGGCTGGTCCTCCCGGTCACGGCCCACTGCAGAGCCGGAGCAGGCATGCACCGGGGTCAGGGAGTTATCCCCTGCCAGCTCGGCGGCGTGATCCACGATGCCGTTTTCATAGTAGTAGGAGATTTTTTCCGCCCGCTCACCGGAACGGTCGTTGAACACCAGCGTCACACCGGCGTTGACCACTGCCTGCCGCTTGAGCATATCCCGGAAGGTTTCAGAGGGCACGGCAATGTCGGTAAAAACATCGGTGTCCGGCATCCAGCGGATGATGGAGCCGGTGCGGCGGCCGCTGAAAGGCTCTTTTTTCAAGCCGCCCACATTCTCGCCCTTTTTGAAGTCCAGATGGTAGTGGAAACCGTCGCGGTAGATGTCGGCAGTCATCCAGGCGCTGGCGTACTGGGT
>DXNX01000260.1:1522-2373 GCA_019413245.1 Oscillospiraceae bacterium | reverse complement strand
CCTTTGCGCCGTACAAGCGTTTTGCCACAGGCAAAACGCTTGTACGGCGCAAAGGCGCCGCCGGCCAGAAGGACGGTTGGGTGCTTCTCAAGAAAAATTGCAAACGACCTGAGAGGATTTGGATTGTTACCCCTTGCCAAAACTAGAAATCGCTGCAGTTTTTACTGCGGCGATTTCTCATTGGATCGCCCCATCAGCTCTGCCGGTGGGGCGCCCCGTAAAAAGAGCTTTAATATCAAACATCGAGTGAAGTGAGCCGCTAACATGAACCTTCCGCTAATAGAAATCTGCTATTAGAACGGTGATTGCCCGTTTACAGGCTGTATGGCAAGTGATGCAAGCGGAATAAATTTCCATGTATCTTGAGACGCTTGCCGGTAATAGGCTCTTATAGGGCCTACGCAAGCCTCCGGCTTAACCGGCGGTTATGGCTTGCCCACAGACGGATTTTGCTTTGATTATCGGAAGGATTCCCCGTACGGGGAATCCTTCTTTTGTTTATTGCAGCGCAGATCATGGGGCCGCACTCTTCAGCATCCTGTCCAGTCCCCAATGGCTGGAATCTGCTCACAGACATGTGCCGGGGCGGCGGACTGTTCCAGCTTGACCTGGAAGGGACGTCAAGCCAGAGAAGAAGCTTTTTATAATTCCGGCAGTGCCCAGCGGCGGTTGGTGGAAGAGTGGCCTGCTGCTTTGGGATTCGGATCGCTGATAACGAATTTTCCGCTCACCGATGCGCAGTTTTCATGCCGCAAAGTCCGGACCCTCCCGCCGGAAGAACAACCGTCTGCCCTGGCGGCTGGCTCTTATAAGAAATACCATACGCTTCTTCCGCCGTGCGTATTGAGCCG
>DXNX01000260.1:0-1512 GCA_019413245.1 Oscillospiraceae bacterium | reverse complement strand
GAGCCGTTTAGGGCGGCAGAGCGGTTTCTTCCCACGAAAAGCGGCTTGCCTTGCGGGACATACTGCGCTGCAAGGCGGCGGAAAGGGGGGCCCTTTGTCGGGACGCGAGAGAACAAAACAGCCCCCCTTCGGAATGCCCGAAGGGGGGCTGCGGATCTATCAGAGCTGCTTGACCGTGTAATACACCGCCAGGGCAAAGACCACTATGGCCAGGGCCCACATGGCGTAATAGGCGATGGTGCTGCTGAACAGAGCGATGGCCAGCGCCACGACGGACAGGCCGCAAGCCGCATAGATGGGCATGGGATCCGCGCCGGCAGTCAACACCTGAAGATTGCCCAGCTTGCCGCCATTCTTGTCCGCCTTGTTGGTGAGGAAAGCCGCTACGATCAGTACCACGATATAGACTACCGCAGCGATCCGGACATAGGTACCCAGGAAGATGCTGTCCAGCACCCGCCGGCAGACCCACAGGGCGATCAGGGAGGCACCCAGGATGGTCAGGGACCAGGAGCACTCCCGATCGTACAGATTCCACAGAATGCCCAGCAGCATGACCACCGGAACCACCACGCACAGGAAGGTGAGAGCGGAGTCGTAGAAGGTGCGGATCATCCAGGCGGAACCGCCCAGGAAAACGCCGGCGGCAAACACCGACCAGCCGATCCAGCGGCGCTTGGTTTGCTGGCGCCAGACGATGCCCAGGACCAGACCGATCACAGCCACTGCCGCACCCGCGGCCATCAGATAGGGCAGTGCGGCGTCGCATGCGAGAAGCTCATTGGCGGTGCCGTTCACATAGAAGCGGCGGATGACCAACAGATAGATCTCCGCCACGCAGCCGGCCAGAAAAAACTTGAGCGCGTTGTGCATGGGCTCGTTCCGCTTTACCGGCTTGGATTTACTGACAGGATTTTTGGACATATAGGACAACCTCCAGGGTGTTTGTTCCGAAAATAGCCGCGGGAAAACATGCGCTTCCGCTGGCATACTATGATAGTATAGCAGATATTTCGTGCCTTTGCAAGGGGAAGGAGCCAGACTTTTCCCTTTTTTCCAACAGGAGTCAGGATTGCCGGTTGAGATTTGCCCGGGGGCGTGGTATACTCCTCTATTATGAGATTTTTTGCGAAAAATACTGATGACAAGAGGAATTTGCTTATGAAACGTTTGGGCGCACTGCTGGCGTCACTGCTGCTGGCGGGGAGCCTGACCGCCTGCGGCGGCACTGCGGCGCAGGAGATGCAGAGCATACAGGTCTTCGCCATGGACACGGTGATGGACCTCACCGCCTACGGTGAAAACGCAGCAGCCGCCCTGACGGACGCCAGCCGGGAGATCAACCGTCTGGAGCGGCTCCTGTCCCGCACCATCGACACCAGCGAGATTTCTCAGATCAACGCCGGCGGCGCCGTCACCGTCTCCGAGGAAACGGCCTCCCTGCTGGCTCAGGCCCAGACCTATACCGCTGCCACCGACCGCACCAAGGGTGCGGTCGAGGCACTGGCTGAG
>DXNX01000026.1 GCA_019413245.1 Oscillospiraceae bacterium | reverse complement strand
ATCCAAAGCCATAGGTTTGCTTCCTTACCGGGCGCATCAGGCGCCCATCTCGGTGAACAGCTGCCGGGTCCAGTCCGGCAGGCCGTACTTTTCGTCCAGGTGGAATCCGTCAAAAAACTGGGTGTCGTCATCGGTGATGCAGCTGCCGCCCCACTCGTAGTCTAGCACGGTACAGCCGTAATCATTGCTCCAATCATTCAGCAGGGGGAGCACATCCTCCTGCATATGCTGGTCGATGTGGTATTTCTCGCACACCTCGGTGCGCACCAGGTCTGCCATGGGGGGCAGCACGATGGTCAGTTCCACGCCTTCTTCACTGCAGCGGCGGGCCAGGTCACCCAGACGCACCAGTTCTTCCTCGTTCACCGACCAGCTGCGGCATTTCTCATCGATCAGGCCGGGATATTCGTACAGCTTGCGGTGGACGGGAATGGGATTGCCGTCGGCGTCAAAATAATCCGGCGGCCCCCAGTCGCCGGACTCGATGCTGTCCGGGGTGTTGTTCACCATATTCATGAACATGGTCAGGGCGTTGACGTTATATTCCAGGTTCAGGCAGTAGGCCAGGGGATTATTCAGGGTCTCCTCCAGGGTGGAAAAACGGTCGGTGTCATAGTTGGCGTTGACGGTGTAAAAGGAAAGCTCAAACAGGATGGCGTCCACCTCATTGCCGGAATCCAGCACAAAATCCGCCAGATCCAGGCTCTCCCGCAGGCTTGCCCCGCCGAAAGCCAGATTCTGCCATTCCTGCCCCGAAACTTCGCTGACCAGGTCCATGTCGAAGTGGGCTAGACGGCTGTCACCGATGATGAGCCGATCACCGGGGTCTTTCTGGTAAGCCCGCACCCGGGCCACCGGCTGGGAGGAATCGGTATCGGCCTTGAGGCCGAAATAATTGTTCGGTTCAAATGCCACAAAAAACGCCAGCCACAGATATACCGGAATCAGCAGCAGAGCCAGGCGTTTGATAATATGCAGCATGCCGTGGGCACCCGCCTTTCTATTCATCATCATCAGTACCCCGCATACATGCCCAGACCGGCCGCAAAGCCGCCGTTCTGCAGGATGTACCCCACCAGAATCAAGGTGACCAGCACCAGGTACAGGACCTGACGCCGCCAGCCGGGGATGGAAGCGACCATCACTTCGGCGGGCTTATTCTTGAAGCCGAAGCAACGGCGGTAATCCAGGAAGATGGCCAGCGCCAGTACCACCACCACAAAGGCATAGTACGCCGCCACCATGAGGCTGTTGGCGTAGAAACCATTGTACGCGGCGGTGTAGGCTTCCTGCGCAAAGCGGGCGGGAGCAAAGCCCTGGACCATGCCGGCCAGATACCCGAAGCAGGCACCCACCGACCCGTTGCCGGACCCCATGCGGAAGAACACCGTGCTCAGGGTCCACAGTACAAACACGCCGGCCCGCTTGCTCCACAGAACACGGGCGGGCGCCTTCTTTTTAGGCTTGCCCAGGCGGCGGTGCAGCAGTTCTTCGCCTACGCGGTACAGGGCCTGCAGCAGGCCCCATACCACAAAAGGCAGGGTGTTGCCATGCCAGAAGCCGGATACAAAGAAAACGATGAATACACACACTTCCGGGGGCAGACGGCGCAGCTTGCCGCCGGTCAGGCGCTCGGTGTCGGCCCAGGCCAGAGGCATGAACAGGTAGTCCTGCAGCCAGGAAGAAAAGCTGATATGCCATCGGCTCCAGAACCCGGAAAAGTTGGTGGCAAAGAAGGGTGTTTTGAAGTTTTCGGGCAATTCCAGGCCCAGCACCATGCCGGTGGCCCGGGCTAGTTCGGAATAACCGCTGAAGTTGAAGTACAGCTGGAATGTGTAGAACACCGCTGCCAGAATCAGCATGGGGCCGCCGTAGTTCTGCCAGGAGCCGAACACCTCGTCCACCACCATGCCCAGCACATCGGATACGGCCACCATCTTGAACAGGCCCAGGGCATACAGGCGCAATGCACGCACGGTGCGCTCGGCGTCAAAGCGGTGCTCCGCCCGCAGCTGCGGAATCAGGGACCCGGCCCGGGGGATGGGGCCCTGGGTCACAGTACCGAAGAAGGTCAGGAACAGAAAGTAATACAGCGGGTTGCGTTCCACTTCGCAGTCGCCACGACCTGCATCGATCAGGTAGGAGATGGCCGCAAAGGTGTAGAAGCTGATGCCCAGAGGCATGGCCACCCGGAAGGGCAGCGGCAGTACGGTGTTGAGAAAACCGAAATATTTGAAGAAAGCCAGGATGGCTACGCTGCCGATCACGCCCAACCGGACGAACCCACGTTTGTGGGCACCGCCTTTCCAGGCAATGCCGCATCCGCACAGATAAGAAAAAGCACCCACCGCCAGGGTCACGGCCAGATAGCCTTCGGATGCCAGGGCGTAAAATACCCAGGACGCCGCCAGCAGAAATACCGGCTGGGCACGATGCGGCAGGTGCAGATAAATCCCGGCCGCCACGGCCAGGAAGAACATATACTGGATGGTTTGCAAGCCCATGAAAGGGGGCTCCTTTCCCACTGAATTAGTGACATACTATCATAACATTATACCTTTTTTTTCGCCTTGTGTAAAGCAAAAACCACCCGGCTGACAATTTGGCGAAGCTGGGTCATATTGCACGGTTTTTACAGAAACAGGCGTAAATTTCCGTTGAAATCTCCGAGAAAATCGAATACAATGAAGGTAACAAGCAAAAAGCCGGCCCACGCTGCGCCGGCGGAAGAGAGGGAACGCTATGGAAAATTATAATCCTCTGCTGGTGGGGAATGAAAGCCCGGCTAAGTTCATCACCATCGGTGAGGTCATGCTCCGCCTGACCCCGCCCAACTATGAAAAAATCCGCATGGCTACCGGCTTTGAGGCCAGCTATGGCGGCAGTGAAGCCAACATTGCGCTGGCTCTGGCCAACCTGGGGGTGGACAGCAGCTTCTTCAGCGTGGTGCCCAACAACTCCCTGGGTAAGAGCGCGGTGCGCTGGCTGCGTTCCAACGATGTACACTGCACGCCCATGATCCTCTCCACGCCGGAGGAAACACCCACCCATCGCCTGGGTACTTATTATCTGGAAACCGGTTACGGTATCCGCCCCAGCAAGGTCACTTATGACCGCAAACACAGCGCTTTTACGGAGTACGACCTGACCAAGGTGGATGTGGACGAACTGCTGGACGGTTACGACTGGCTGCATCTGTCCGGCATTACGCCGGCCCTGTGCGACAACTGCGCTTACTTTGTGCTGCGCTGCCTGGAAGCCGCCAAGAAGAAGGGCCTGACCGTCAGCTTTGACGGCAACTTCCGCAGCAGCCTGTGGTCCTGGGAGGAAGCCCGGGATTACTGCACAAAGTGCCTGCCTTATGTGGATGTGCTGTTTGGCATTGAGCCTTATCATCTGTGGAAGGATGAGGAGGACCACTCCAAGGGCGACTGGAAGGACGGCGTGCCCCTGCAGCCCAGCTATGAGCAGCAGGACGAAGTGTTCCAGCACTTCATTGAGCGCTATCCCAACATCAAGTGCCTGGCCCGCCATGTGCGGTACGCCCATTCCGGTTCGGAAAACAGCCTGAAAGCCTTCATGTGGTACGAAGGCCATACCTTCGAGAGCAAGCTCTTCACTTTCAATATCCTGGACCGTGTGGGCGGCGGCGATGCTTTCGCCAGCGGCCTGATCTATGCCATGATGCACAATTATCGCCCCATGGATATGATCAACTTTGCGGTGGCATCCAGTGCCATCAAGCATACCATCCATGGCGACGCCAACATCACCGACGATGCCCAGAGCATCCGCGACCTGATGAATATGAGTTACGACATCAAGCGCTGAGACAGTATCGGTCCGGTGCTGAGACCCCGTGCCCATCCCGCATTTTACAGGCTAGGTACGGGGATTTTTTTGAACCAAAGGAGGAATTTTGGTGGAATATATCGTTTTGGATTACGGTGCAAAAGGAGACGGCATCACCAATGATGCGCCGGCTATTCAAAAAGCATTGGATGCCTGTGCGGCCAACGGCGGCGGGCGGGTGATTCTGCCCGGCGGGCATGTGTACAGTTCGGGAACCATTTTCCTGCGCAGCAATGTGGAGCTGTATCTGGAATCCGGGGCCGTCCTCAAAGCCTGTGCCAACCCGGAGGCTTTCTGCTCCCGCCGTGCCGACTGGGGCACCAAGACCGAGCAGGTCCAGTATTACGTCAACTGCGATTATGACGGTGAGCCGCCCAAGTGCTTTGTGGTGGCGCAGGAAGCGGAAAACGTCCGCATCACCGGTTTCGGCACCATTGACGGCTCGGAGGAAAACTTCTACGCTCAGCAGTACGAGGATTATATCGAAGGTACATACTATCCCCGTATTCCGCTGCTGATGCTGTATAAGGTCAGCCACCTGACCCTGACCGGTGTCACCCTGACCCGCAGCGCGTTCTGGACCGTGCACATGGTGGGCTGCAGCGATGTGCTGATCGACGGAATCCGGATTCTGAACAATACCCGCATGGTCAACTGCGACGGCATCGACCCGGATCACTGTCGCAATGTGCGTATCAGCAACTGCCACATCGAATCGGCTGATGACTGCATCGTGCTGAAAAACACCGAAAAATATACCGAACTGGGCCCCTGCGAAAACATTGTTGTGACCAACTGCACCCTGATGTCCACCAGTGCCGCCATCAAGATCGGCACCGAAAGCGAGTCCGACTTCCGCTGCATTTCGGTCAGCAACTGTGTCATTACCGGCACCAACCGCGGCATCTCTCTGCAGCTGCGGGACAAAGGCAATATCCAGGATGTGACCTTCTCCAACCTTCATATCCGGACCCACCGATTTTCGGATCTTTGGTGGGGTACATCCGAACCTGTCACCATTACGGTGCTGCCCCGGCATGAAGGTACGACGGTGGGGCGGGTCCGCAACGTCCATTTTGAGAACATCAGCTGTGAAAGTGAGAACGGCGTTTTCCTGTATGCGGAAAAGCCCGGCATGCTGCAGGACATCAGCTTCCGCCGTCTGCGGATTCGCCTGCGCAAAGCCAGCAAGTGGCCGGTGGGCGGATGGGACCTGCGCCCCTGCGCCGGGGAGGGCATCCATCCCGGCAAGGTCTACGGATTCTCCTGCATCAACGGGCAGGATATCCACCGGGAAGATGTGCGGGTAGAGGCAGACGAGTCCATCCGCACCTGGTACGGCGGCGAAGCCTTCCTGCAGGACACCGAAGAAGTCTGATTACTTAAGAAGAGAAAAGACCGGAAGGGCATAAGAGCCTTTCCGGTCTTTTTTGGTTCGCGGTGTGGATTATTCGTTTTCGCTGGCTCCGCCGCGGGCTTCCTCTTCCCGGTTGTGCTTGCGGCGTTTGCGGCGGGCTTCTTCCTCTTCGGCGGAAGGTTCGGGAACGAGCTTGCGCACGATGGCCCACAGAATCTTCCGGTCTTCGATGGTCTGCACGTCAAACTGCAGGCCGCACACTTTCACGGTGGGGGTGGTGCCGTCTTCCGGAATGCTGGGCAGGCAGCTCAGGATCATGCCGGCCACGGTATCGTAATCACGCTCTTCCGGCAACTCAAAGTCCACTTCCTCGGCGAAATCTTCCACTCGCATGGAACCGGCCACCCGCCAGACGCCTTCGCCCACCTGTGTCAGGTCCTGAGGCTCGGCAGGGTCGAATTCGTCGAAAATATCGCCCACGATCTCTTCCAGCAGATCCTCAATGGTGATGATGCCGGCGGTGCCGCCGTACTCATCCACCACCACGGCCAGATGCTGCTTCTGGGCCTGCATATCCTTGAACAGCTGGTCGGCGTGGACACTTTCCGGCACAAAGTAGGCCGGACGGAGCAGGTCTTTCAGCGGGCGTGGCTCTTTCTCCTGCAGGTTCAGCAGGAAGTCCCGGGCATTCAGGATGCCGCAGATGTCGTTGATGTCTTCCTCATAGACAGGGTAACGGCTCAGACCGGTGCTGCGGATGGTTTCCATAATCTCCTCGTTGCTGTCCTCCAGGGAGAAGGCTGTCACATCCGGTTCGGGGGTCATGGCGTTGCTGGCGGTGGTATCACCGAAATCGAACACATTCTCGATCCATTCCTGCTCGTCCTGGTCGATGGTGCCCTGCTCACCGCTGGATTCCACCATCAGGCGCAGGTCTTCCTCACTGGCCACACCGTCCTCGGCTTCGGTCTTCATGCCCAGCAGACGCAGGGAACCGTTGGTGCACAGGTCCAGCAGGGCCGTCATGGGCGCAAATACCACGCTGACCACCCGCAGTACCTTGATGGCGGGCACGGCAAACATCATGGGTTTCTGCATGGCCACACGCTTGGGGACCATCTCACCGAAGGCGATGGAGAAGAAAGAAATGATGATGGTGACGACCACAGTGGAAATGACCGAGACCACGCCGGCGGGCAGGGGAAGGCCCATGGTGTTGAGCAGGAAATTGTCCAGATACCCCGAGAAGTTCTCGGTACCGAAAGCGGCGGACATGAACCCGGACAGGGTGATGGCCACCTGAATGCCGGACAGGAAGCTGTTGGGATTCTCCACGGCTTTCAGCAGGGCAGCAGCGGTTTTGTCGCCGTCCTCCGCCTGCTTGGACAGCTTGATGGGGGACAGGGACAGAAACGCAATTTCAGACCCGGCAAAAAAGGCATTGAGCAGGATGAAAACCACCTGCAGCAATATTTGGGCGGGAAGATTCTCCACGGATGAAACACTCCTTCAATTTAAGTCAGAATCAATCTATAAGGTATAGCTATATTTTGTGCAGCAAAAAAAGGCAGAGCCCGGTGCCACAGGGGCACAGGCTTTGCCTTTGCTATTCGCAATCATTCATTTTTCGTCGCGGATTACCGTCACCGTCGGCGTTCATAGAAAATGAATTTCCTTTCTGTTGGAACGGGACTGAAATGCCCCTGACACAAAACATATAGTAAGCATAACTATACTGCAAAAGGGCAGGACTGTCAAGCAGCGGGCATTTTGCGGCGCCATGGTTGAAATTACACGCCCAATCGGGTATACTATTTTGTAATATATTGGAATCTCTGTGCCGGGCACATGCTGCCCGTGCCTTCTTAAAAAAGGAGAACTGCTCTATGTCTCATACTGTTCTTGTTACCGGCGCCGACGGCTTTATCGGCAGCCATCTGGCCGAAGAACTGGTCAAGCGCGGCGAAAAGGTCCGTGCCTTCTGCCTGTACAACTCCTTCGGCAGCCTGGGCTGGATCGACACTCTGCCGCCGGAGATCCGCAACGAAATGGACATCTTCATGGGGGACATCCGGGACCCCAACGGCGTGCGCACTGCTATGCGCGGGCAGGAGCGGGTGTTCCACCTGGCGGCCCTCATCGCCATTCCGTTCTCCTACCACAGCCCGGACAGTTATGTGGATACCAACATCAAGGGTACCCTGAACGTGCTGAACGCTGCCCGTGAGCTGGATACCGCCCGCATCATGGTCACCTCCACCAGCGAGGTCTACGGCACCGCCCAGTATGTGCCCATCGATGAGAAGCATCCCTTCCAGGGCCAGAGCCCGTACTCTGCCACCAAGATCGGCGCCGATCGTCTGGCTGAGAGCTTCTACCGCAGCTTCAACCTGCCGGTGTCCATTGTGCGTCCCTTCAACACCTACGGCCCGCGTCAGTCCGGCCGTGCCATCATTCCCACCATCATCACCCAGCTGCTGGCCGGTCAGACCGAGATCCGTCTGGGCAACCTGACCCCCACCCGGGACTTCAACTACGTCAAGGATACCGCCGCCGGCTTCATGGCCATTGCGGACTGTGACGCCGCCATCGGCCGGGAACTGAACATCGCCACCGGTGTGGAGCACTCCATCGGGGATCTGGCCAACGAACTGATTGCCCAGATCAACCCCAACGCCAAGATCGTCTGCGAAGCCGAGCGCCTGCGCCCCGAAAAGAGCGAAGTCAACCGTCTGCTGGGCGATTCCACCCAGCTGCGCCAGCTGACCGGCTGGGCACCCAAGTACACCTTTGAACAGGGTCTGGCCGAAACCATCGAGTTCCTGCGCGGCCATCTTGATTCGTATAAAATCGGACAGTATATTCTGTAATTGTCCGCCCACAGGGGCCGTCGGAGCCTGGGGCACGGCATGTCTGCCGGTCCGCTGCAGCCGCTTCCGGCGGCCCGATTTTATATAGTAGGAGTTTCCGCTTGATGAAGGAACCGAACAAGAATAAAAGCCCGCTCTCCCATCCGGCTTTCCGCTGGGGGCTGGCGGCCGCTGCGGCGGTTGTCGTTGGTGTGTTGTGGGCATACTACTGGCGGGTGTTTTTCTACCTGGACAGCCGGGTCTCTCCGCTGGTGCCCACCCTGGGCTGTGTGGCCCTGTGCCTGCTGGTGGTGCTGGCTGCTGCGGGACTGCGGCGCCTGCGCACCTTGCCTGCCAAAGGCGCCGTCTGCCTGCTGCTGTGCGGGGCGCTGTTCTGCTTTGCCAATCCGCCGTTGCAGACGCCGGACGAAACCGACCACTATCTGCGCACCTATGCCATCTCTATGGGCCGGTTCGATTTTGACTATGACCGTACCTACCCGGATGACGTGGCCGCCCTCGTGGAGGCATTCCCCGGCGGATGGGTGAATGCCCACACCTCGGTGGGGGTGGGAACCGACCCCGATACCGGGGAGGAAAAGCCTTACGATACCGCCGGCTATGCCCTCAAACAGTACGGCAGTGACGGTGCCATCGAGAGCATTACCGACAGCTTTGCACAGTATTTTGCCACGAAAGATACCCCGGCAGAAGAACCGGTGCATGAACCGGTGAGCTTCCTGATCTTGCCCTTTGTACCGGGTGCCATCGGTATGGCAGTGGCACGGCTGCTGGGATTCGGTGCGCTGGGCTGTCTGTACGGCGGCCGCCTGGGCAACCTGCTGGCGTACACGGCTATCTGCTGGCTGGCGTTGCGGCAGGCGCAGAAATACCGCCCGGCGCTGCTGGGCGTCATGCTGCTGCCGCTGTCTTTGTTCATGGGCGGCTCGCTGAGCTATGATGCCACTCTGCTGGCCTGCTACTACCTGATGATTTCTCTGCTGCTGCGGGACGAATGGACCACAAAAACGGCAGGGCTGTATCTGGCGGCCTGTCTGTTTGTCAGCGTGGCCAAACCATACCTGAACCTGTTGTGGGTGGTCCTGTTCCTGCTGGTGCCGCTGCGGGCCTGGCGTGCCAAAGGCTGCCGCTGGCACTGGGCCCTGGGGGCGTTGGCAGGCAGTCTGGCTGTGACCATGGCCACTGAGACCTACGGCCGTGTGCTGCGGTACCATTATCCTGTCATTGCCCGACAGGGGGGAGAGGCTGTCAGCGGCATGGAACAGCTGCTGTTTGTGCTGTCCAACCCGCTGCGCAGCGTGGCTACCTTCTGGGGGACTTTGTGCGAGAATGAATTCTTCATCGGGCAGCTGGGCCTGTTCGGCTGGAAGGATATGCCTGTTCAGGCACTGAACCTGCTGGGACCGGTCATGCTGCTGGCTGCCGCATTGCTGTGTGCCCCGCAGACGCCGACACTGGGCCGCCGCCGCTGCGCCGGCCTGGGTGTGTTTGCGGTGGTCTATGCTTTGGGCGCCATTGCCGCCATGTATATCACCTACACGCCGGTGGCCATGGTCCGCGTGGTGGGCCTGCAGGCCCGGTACTTCCTGCCGGTGTTCCTGGTTCTGACCCTGCTGGCCGCCCCCGTGCTGCGCCGCGTGCTGGTCCCGGCGGCGTCCACAGAACGGGCCGAGCGCCTGGCTGTGCCGCTGTTTGCCGCTCATGCCCTGTTCGGGGCAGTTCTGCTGTTCCAGCATTACTATGTGGGGCCGTTTTACACCATCCAGCTGTAAGGGAAAGGCACCGTGCCACGGTTGCTTTTCACGAAGAAAGGACTTGCCCTATGCCGTTGATACCCGTTTTGACCGGCCTGATCGCGCTGGCGTTCCTGGGGGCTTTCTGTATCTGTTTTTCCGCCTGCACGCGGTATGATGCCGCCCTGCTGCCGCTGCCGACCTTATGCGGTGCGGTGGTGGTGCTGTATATCTCGGCTTTGCCCGGTATGCTGCATGTGGGCCTGTTTGCCGTCATCGCCATTTTGCTGGCGGGCGGTGTGTACTGCGGCGTCCGTGCCGGTGCCCGGGCCATCCGGGACGCCATGGGCAGCGCCGGTTTCTGGTTGTTCCTGGGCGGCGCCGCCTTCCTTTGGGTGTTGTTCGGGATCTTGCAGCCCATGTTCACCCAGTGGGATGAATTCACCGCCTGGGGCCTGGCTCCCAAGATGGTGGCCGAGCGTTCTGCCCTGTATGTGGCGGACCCGGTCAACCTGACCGCCTCCTTTACCTACCCGGCCACCAGTTTGCTTTCCTACCTGTTCCAGCGCACGCCGGGCCAGTTCTCCGAATGGCAGTGCCTGGCCGCTATCGACATCCTGGCCCTGGCCGCCCTGGCTCCGGCCACTGTGCTGCCCCGTGCCCGCTGGGCGCAGGGCGTGCTGGTCTTTGCCGTGGGGGCGGTGCTGCCCTTCTTTTTCAGCACGGCTTCCATCGGCACCGCCAGCACGGTGTATCAGAACGCTATGGCGGACCTGCCGCTGGCCGCGTTGTTCGGTGGCAGCCTGTGCCTGTACTATGCCGGGGGCGGGCGCCGCAGCTGCTTTTATGCCACGGCGCTGCCGCTGGCCATGCTGGCCATGACTAAGGACATCGGCATGGCCTATGGCCTGATTGCTGTTTTTGTAATCGGCATCGACCAGCTGTTCGGTACGCCCTATGAGACCTCCATCTCCCACAGACGGCAGGTGGGAGGCCGATTCATTCGCACCGTGGTGCTGGCCGTTCCGGTGTTGGCGGTGTTCCTCAGCTGGAGCCGCTATACCGCCACAGTGGCACCCTCTTCCGGCGCTGCCACCGTGGGCAGCAGTCAGATGGGCTATGGCGCTGTTCTGACAGGCGGCATCCGGCAGCTGCTGGGCATCGGGCGGGAACCCCGCTTTGCCCAGATCATGCAAGCCATGGGAGAGGCCTTCTTCACCCGCCGCGTCTGCCTCATCGGTGCGCCGGTCATGGTGGTAGCCTTGGTGCTGGTCATCACGGCAGCCGCCGCCGTCAGTGCATCCAAGGGTCCGGCCCGCCGCCGGGTCATTGCCTCCTTCCTGGCCATGGCTTTCTGCTTCGCGGCCCTGTATGTGTTCCACCTGATTCTGTATTTCTACAACTTCTCTGAGGCCGAAGGCAGTGCCCTCAAGGATTATGAGCGCTACCTGGGACCCTATCTGCAGGGATGGGTGCTGGTGTCCTTCTGCCTGCTGGGACAGGCCGCCAGTGTTGCGCCGGTGAAAGCCTGGCCCCGCCGCGTGGGTGCGGCCGTGCTGGCTCTGGGAACCGCCGGTGTGCTGGGCGTCTTTGCCTGGCGCGGCGTGCCCACTGCCGGGTTCTGGACCCGAGCGGACAGCGTCTATTCCATCCGTACCGATGTAAAGGAACGGGCTTCCGTCATGAATGAAGTCCTGGACTGGGGGGACCGGGTCCTGGTTATCAGCCAGGGCGACGACGCCACCCGCTGGTACTACTACAAATACGAGCTCACCGCCAAGGTGGTCAATGGCTACGGCGGCGTCTGGTGGGGTGACGGCGATTACTCCAACCGCTGGGACTCCGATTTCATGAACCTGGTGGAAAGCCTGAACTGGGATTTGTACGAGCATGAAGCCGTCTGCTCGGTCAACTCTCTGGAAGCCTATATGGAAGAAAAGAACTGCGATTACCTGGTGCTGGACCGGGCCGATGATTACCTGGAACGGGATTTCAGCGCCCGCTTTGAGGGCGGTATCACCGCCGGACAGCCGGCGACCCTGTACCGCTTTATGGGCAGCGATGCCGAATATGCCTTTGTGCCGGTGGCCGTGGCAGAAAGCGGGGTGATGCAATGAAACGCAACTCTGCTCCTGACCGGTGGACGCTGGTGTTCCAGCCCCGCCGCCTGCTGGGCCTGTGTTATACCCTGGCTGTCATGCTGTGGCTGGTGTATGCGCTTCTTGGCAGCGCCCTGATGCTGCGCCACAAGATGGATGGCACCATGCGGCAGCAGACCCTGACGCCTGCGGACCTGACGTATGAGAGCTTCCGCAACTATGACGAAGACCCATGGAGCACCGCCCCGGATGACCGTGGAGACTGGTATCTGTCCACCGATAACGATCCCCACATTCTTTGGACCGGGGACGCCTATGTGGAAACGGTGCGCCTGCAGGTGGAACAGCTGCTGCCTCCGGGCAGCGTAACGCTGTATTACCTCAAACCGGGCCAGACCGATTACAGCGAAACTCAGAAAGTCTATGCCTGGCAGGATGAGGACGGCAGCTATGTGTTTGACCTGGGCGGTGTTACCGTTTCCGGGCTGCGCATCGACCCCGACAGCGTGGGCGGTGTGCCCACCCGCCTGACCGGGGTGGAACTCAATCCGCCGGTGGCCTGGTACTGGCGTTTGGTGCCCGATGGCGGGCAGTGGCTTCTGCTGCTGTTCGCACCCGCGGTGGCAGCGGCTTTTCTGTCCCTGCTGCGCCAGATCGTGCGCGGCGTATAAATTGCAAACCGTTTTGGCCGGACCTGCCTTTTTGGATGGGTCCGGCACTTTTTTTGCCGGATTCTGTAACACAAAGGTTCTGAAAGGGACATATAGACAAAGAGCGGGAAAGGAGGTCAGACACCGCCGTGAAGATGATGGAAGAACTGTACACCGCCTACCGCGACGATGTCTACCGCTACCTGGTCAGCCTGACCCATGACCCGGTCCGGGCGGAGGACCTGCTCAGCGAAACCTTCCTGCAGGCTTTGCAGAGCATCGACCGGTTTGAGGCCCGCTCGGGGGAAAAGACCTGGCTGTTCGGCATTGCCCGGCATCTGTGGCTGCAGGACCTGCGCCGGCAGCGTCCCACCGTCTGTTATGATGACCTGCTGGGGTTGTATGTGGAGGACACCCTGCCCGATACCGCCGTGCAGCGGGAACTGCTGGCGCGCATCCGGGCGCTGCTGGAACAGAAGGACGAGCGTACCCGGCGGGTGGTGGCGCTGCGGGTGCAGGGCATCCCCTACGACCGCATCGCCGCGGAACTGGGCATCAGCCCGGGGTCGGCCCGGGTCATCGACTGCCGGGCCCGCCACTGGCTCAAGGAAACTTTGCGAAAGGAGGGGTTGCTGTGACCCACGAACATGACCTGCCCTGTGATATCTGCCGCGACCTGCTGCCTTTGGTGCGGGACGGCGTGGCCAGCGAGGCATCCTGCCGGGCGGTGGAGGAACATGTGGCCCACTGCGAGGCCTGCCGTGAACTCTGGGGAGAGGAAGCCCCGCCGCCGCCCTTGCACCGGGAACAGGTGCTGGGGCGCATTCGCCGCCGCCTGTACGCCTGGCAGGGGGCCATGACCGCCGCAGGGCTGATCCTGGGCATGGTTCTGGCCAACACCGGGCAGGCGGGGTACAATATCCTGCTGCTGCCGGTCCTGGGGGCTGCGGTGCAGTGGCTTTCGCCCCGGCGGGCGCGATGGCTGCCGCTGCTGGTCTGGGGACTGATCACGGCTGTGACCATGTGTCCCAATGCCCACTATCTGTTAGGCCGCCTTGCTGAGGGCGATTGGTACAACTTTTTTGCCATCCTGGGCCTGAGCATTCTGTACGGCCTTTTGTTTGGAGCCCTGTGTGCCCTGGGTACCTTGGCCGCCGCCCTGTTCCGCTATGCACTGAGAAAGGAAGACCCACATGACGCATTGGAAGAAGACATCCGTCAGGACCCCTGAACATCCCCGCACCAAAGGCCGCCGTGCCGCAGCCCTGGCGGGCGGTATCCTCATCGTGCTGCTGATTTTGTTTGTGGCCGGTTATGTGCTGGGGGACCCTGTCAGCCTGGCCTGGGCCCGGCACCACGCCATGGACTACGCCGACGAACAGTGGCCCGGCAACAATTTTACCGCTGTCTATGCCTATAACGAGATGGGATACCGCTACCGGGTACGGGTGCAGTCCATGACCAGCCAGGACACCAGCTTTGACGTGTATCTTTCCTGGGGTGTGGTGCGCAGCACTACCTATGAGGAGGATGTGACGGGTCTGAACAACACCCGGGTGCGCATCATCGAAGCCGCCCGGCAGGACATGACCACGGCGCTGCAAAACGCCGGTATGAACCCGAACTTGTTGGATGTACTGCCTGGCAAAGATGGGGAGGGCGCGCCGGAGGATTGGGGCTTCACGCTGGATATGGCTTACGACCCCGGAAATCTGCCGCCTCTGACCGTACGGGTTTACCTGATCTATAACGACCGCCTGCCCACTGAAGCTGACGCCAACGCCCTGCTCAAAAATGCCAAAGCTGCCTTTGATGCGGCCGGCCTGGACATTGCCTATTACAGAGTTGACCTGATGTATCCCCATGGGGAAAAGTACGAGAATGACATCAACCTGGGCCCGCTGACTGCCGCGGAAGTGGATGCCCTCCCCTGACAAAAGGAAAAAGCCCTCTGCCGTTGGCTAGCAGAGGGCCTTGTCTTTTTTATTGCGTTTTTTCCTCTTCCGGGCGGCTGACCGGCACGCCCCGATGTTCCACCGGGGTGGAGAATACGATCTGGGTGCGGGTGCGCCCGTACTGCTGCAGCTGGTTGATGAAGGCGTCCAGCTCCTGGGTGGTAGCGAACAGCACTTCAATCAGCATGCTGTAATCCCCGGTCACGCAGCAGCATTCCACCACCTGGGGGCAGGCCTGGATGTAGGGGTAAAATTCCGGCTTGCGCTGGGGGGCCATATCCAGATTGATGAAGGCTTTGACCAGATACCCCATCTTCACTGCGTCCACCTGGGCCTGGTATCCGGTCAGACAGCCATCTTTTTCCAGCCGGGCAATGCGGGCAGACACGGCAGGGGAGGACAGAAACACCTGGTCGGCGATCTGTTTCAGGGGTGCGCGGGCGTCCCGCTGCAAAATATCGATGATTTTGCGGTCAATATGGTCCATCCGTAAAAACCTCCCGGCTTCACTTAACTATATTCGGCATTGTACCATAGAAATCAAAAAAGGTAAAGCTGCCGACCAAATATTGTTAAGGAAAAGCCGGGAGAACTATCAGTGGGGGATATAGTTCATGGCATTGACCCGGGTACCGTTGATGCGCAGTTCCAGGTGCAGGTGATAGCCCCCGTTTTTGCCGCTGACATCCCCGGTGTTGCCCACGTACCCGATGACCTGTCCCTTGGTGACCGTCTGGCCTTCGCTCACGGCGATGGAGGACATGTGCGCGTACAAAGTGGCATAGTTGTTGCCGTCATCGGCGGTGCCGTGGCTGATCTGGACACAGTTGCCGTAGCTGGCCATGGCCCGGGCTGCGCTTACCACGCCGTCCGCCACCGCGTAGATGGGTGTACCCTTGGCGGCTGGAAAATCCGTGCCGCCGTGGGGGGAACCGTCAATGCCGTCCGGGTCCCCGAAATTGCAGCTGATGCTCATGCCGGGGGCCAGGGCACAGCCGAAATCCAGGCTGCAATACAGTGTGGGCGTGGTGTATTTGTTGTTCTGGCTCTTGGCGTAGGCGTCCAGCTCAGCGGTGGCCTGCTGATAGGCTTTTTTGGCCTCTTCGGTAATTTGGGCCTGGGCCTCGGCGTCGGCCTGCTGCTGGTCCAGATCGGCGTTGGCCTCCATCAGGGCGTCGGCCAGCTGAGCGGAGGTGGCTTGCAGGGTATCCTGCTGGGTCTGCAGCTGGTCCCGGGCGGCTTCGGCCTTGTCGGCGGCTGCCTGGGCCTGTTCCCGGGCTTCTTCCAGCTCGGCGGCCTCGGTGTCCAGCTGGGTCAGTACCTCGGTGTTTTTGTCGTTGATGTCGGCCAGAGCCTGGGCAAAGTTCAGCAGCTGGAACAGGTCTGTGGCCTGGCTCAGAATCGAAAGGCTGCCGCTGTAATGCAGCTGCTGCATGGCGGCCAGCTGTTCCTTGGATTCCTCCCAGCGGGTGTCATACTCGGCCTGCTTTTGTTCCAGGGCTGCCTGGGCGGCTTCCGCTTCGCCCTGGGCCGCGTCCAGCTGGGTCTGGGCGTCGGTCAGGGCTGCATACACCGTGCTCAGCTGGGCAGAGATCTGGTCGGACTTGCTGTTCAGATCACTGATCTGTTCCTCAGTTTCCTTGGCCTGGTTTTCCAGATCTTCCTGCTTCTGGGCAGCTTCGTCGTAGGCTTTCTTGGCGTCGTCCGCCTGTTGCTGCAGCTCCTGCTGGGTGGCCGCAAAGGCGGAAAAGCGGGAACCGAACAGGCTGAAGGTGATGCAAAAGGACAGGGCCGCCGCCCAGAATACGGTATTTTTGCGATGGTATTGCTTCATTGTACTGCGTTCCTCATGACAGCCAGCGCTGCGGATCGACCGACTGGCCATCCAGCAGTACGGCAAAATGCAAATGCGGACCGGTGGCAAAACCGGTGCTGCCCACTTGGCCGATGGTCTGCCCGGCGGTCACAAGCTGTCCCATCAGAACAGAAGGTTGGCTCTGCAGATGGGAATACATGGTGAGCAGGGGCTGGTCGGCATCGTCACTGCCATGCCCCAGCACCACCGTCCAGCCGTAAGTATCATCCCAGCCGGTAAAGAGGACCATGCCGTTGGCGGCGGCCAGCACATCGGTCCCTTCCGGCTGTTTCAGGTCCAGACCTTCATGCCTCTCCGGATCATATGTACAGGTGATTTTACTGTCTTCGGGCAGGGGATAAGCCAGGGTATCCGGGGATTTGATCACGATGGCCCGCTTGGCGATGGCGTTGGAGATGACGGGGTCTTCCAGCAGTGCGGGCAGCAGCAATCCCTGCTCTGCCGCCAGCACAGGAATGGTTTCGGTATAGGGCAGGTACATGGTAGGAGCCAGCAGGGTATCTCCACAGCGCAGCTCAAAATGCAGGGCCATGCCGGTGGTGCTGCCGGTGCTGCCTACCGTGCCGATCTGCTCGCCCTGGGTCACGGTCTGGCCTTCCCGTACCAGGATGTCGGCCAGATGCGCGTACAACGTGTACCAGTGCTGTCCCTGATCGTCTGCGCCATGGTCAATTATGATGTAGTTGCCATAGCTGTAATGGTACTGGGCAACGGTTACGGTACCGCCTGCGGCTGCCAGTACCGGTTCACCGGCTTCGGCGGCGATGTCATCGCCCTTGTGATAGGGCCCCATCATCCGGGAGTAATACCGGTACTGGGACAAAGGCAGAATGAACGCATCCACCGGGTCAAAACTACCATTCTCCGCAACGCTTCCTTGTACGGTGGTATCATCCGGAAGGGAAACCTCCTCCGGTGCAGGAAGCGTTTCTGTGGCCGGTGCGGAAGCGGAGGCGGAAACGCTCTCGGCGGGCGCCGCTTCCTGTGCCAGGGTGGGCCGTGCCAGCAGCAGGGCGGCCGTCAGTCCGGCCACTACCACGCAGATACCCAGCATCACCTTGCCGGGGGCCCGGTAGCGCAGGGCATGCAGAATACGCTGCCCGGCTCCCGGCGCACCGAAAGCCAGGGCGCCGCCGGGGGCCTGCATAGTGGCGTAGCGCAGCAGACTTTCACAGTACTGGCTGCGCTGGGCCGTGGTGCAGCCGCGCACGGCGGCTTCATCACAGGCACATTCCATGCTGTGCTCAAACTGGGCAAAGGCCAGCCAGGCCAGAGGGTTCCACCAGTGCAGGCAGACCACCAGATAATACAGGGGTTTTGTCAGGCAGTCGCCCCGGCGGATATGGGTGCGCTCGTGGAGCAGTATCGCCCGGCGGGCTTCTCCCTGCAGGTCGGCAGGCAGATAGATGCGCGGATGCACAACCCCCAGGGTGAACGGTGTCGTCACTTCCGGGCAGGTATAACAACCGTCGTCTGTCTTGCAGGCCAGAGCTACCCGGCGGCGAAGACGGAAACCGGAAATGCTGGCCCGCGCCAGGCAGACAAGGGTGCCGGCCGCCCAGACCATTCCCAACAGCGGCACCCAGTCAATGACCGGTGTTTTGCTTTCGGCGGAGGGCGTCAGCTCCAGCCCGGCCAGGTCCAGCACATGAACGGCCTGTTCGGCTGCCTGGGCGGGGGTGCCTTCCTGTATCGTCTCGGCTGCGGCGGCCAGCTGCTGCAAAGACTCACTTTTCGGCTGGGGCAGTGTGACGGGGACCAGCCCGCCCGGTACTGCAAAACGCAGCCCCACCGCCAGCCACAACACACACAGCAGCCAGCCGGGAGCACGGGCGCGCCGCAGCAGGGCACAGACAACCAGTGCGCCTAAGGCGGCCGCTGCGCCGCCTATGCCGGCTGTCAGCAGGGACCATAAAAAATCGGTCATGGCTCGTCCTCCTGTTCGGTGCGGGCTGCATCCAGCATGGCCCGGATCTCGGCGGCTTCGGCGCTGGTAATGGGCTTTTCGTTCAAAAAGGCGGCCACAAACCGGGGCAGGCTGCCGCCGAAGGTCCGGTCCACCACGGCGGTGCTTTCCTGCTGCTGTACGGCGCTCTGCTTGACCAGAGAGGTGACCACACCGCCGTCATTCTGCAGGATGTCCCGCTCACACAGCTTTTTCAGCACGGTGTAGGTGGTACTTTTCTTCCAACCCAGAGCATCGGCCGCCAGGCGTACCAGCTGCCCGCTGGGCAGAGGCTCATTTTCCCATACAAGGGTGGCAAAACGGTATTCGCCTTCAGCCAGGCGCAGCATCTTTTCCATGAAAGTAAGACCTCATTTCGTGATGTTATACTGAACCCTGTGCCAAAATTCCGGCGCAGGGTGGTTTGATTTGCTTGGTCTATCCAAATAGACTTCCGCTTGCTATCACTGTATCACGCAGCTATGGACACTGTCAAGCCTGACTGGAGCCAAAAAACAAAAAAATCAAGCTGTCCATGGAAGCGCGGTTGTGATATAATCGGACATAAGCAACCAAAAGGAGACAAATCCATGAAACATATTCTGCTTCTTGCCACCGGCGGCACCATTGCCAGCCGGCCCACTGCGGCGGGCGGCCTGGCCCCCATGATCACCTCTGATGAACTTCTGGCATGCGTGCCGGAATTGGCCGGGGTCTGCCACATCGACGCCGTGCAGCTGTTCAACCTGGACTCCACCAGTGTGGGACCCGAACAGTGGGCCCAGATCGCTGCGGAAGTCCGCCGCAACTACGATGACTACGACGGGTTTGTGATCACCCACGGTACCGATACCATGGCCTATACCGCAGCGGCACTTTCTTACATGATTCAGCAGAGCCCCAAACCAGTGGTGCTGACCGGCAGCCAGAAATCCATCTATAACCGGGATACCGATGCCCGCAACAACCTGTACCGTGCAGTACTGTATGCCTGCCACGATGCAGCCTGGGGCGTGCAGCTGGTCTTTGATGGCAAGGTCATTCTGGGCACCCGGGCACGCAAGACCCGCACCAAGAGCTTCAATGCTTTTTCCAGCATCGACTACCCCGATACTGCCGAGTTCCGGGACCTGCGGCTGATTCCCTTCCTGCCGCGTCCGCAGAACTATGGACAGGTCCGCTTTTATGAAAAACTGGACCCGGCGGTGTTTGTGCTGCGGCTGATTCCGGGCATGCGGGCAGATATCATTCCGCTGCTGGCCGGCCACTGCAAGGCGCTGATTCTGGAAAGCTTCGGCGTAGGTGGTCTGCCCGGCGGCGATGACGGCGAACTGTTTGCTGCCGTGCGGGACTGGTGTGCCGCCGGGCGCCTGGTGGTGTTTACCACCCAGGTCCCCCATGAGGGCAGTGACCTGGCCGTCTACGAGGTGGGCCGTGCCGCCAAGGCTCTGCCTGGTGTGCTGGAAGCCCGGGACATGACGCCGGAAGCGGCTGCCGTCAAACTGATGTGGGCGCTGGGACAGGTGAGCGACAGGGAAGAGGTTTCCCGGCTGTTCCTGACGCCCGTCCAATTCGACGTGGTCTGATGACCGAGGCAAAAAAAGAAAACCCCACAGAGCTCGAGGAACTTTCCACGAACTCTGTGGGGTATTTTGCTGTATGCATAGTTAAAGTGTCCTATCTGGCGCGCAGTGCGCTTTTACGGTACCGCAGCGGGCTTTGCCCCACCATGGCCGTGAACCGCGTGGAGAAATTGCTCTCGTCGCCAAAACCCACCTGATGGGCAACGGCGCCCACGGGCAGATCGGTCTGGGCCAGCAGTTCTTTGGCTCGGGTGATGCGGTAGCACAGCAAAAAGTTATACGGCGTGGTCCCCATATACTGGCGGAACAGACGCAGAAAATAACTCTTGCTGATGTGGGCGCTGGCCAGCAGCTCATCCAGACACAGGGATTCGGCATAGTGGGCACGGATGTGCGCCACGGCATCGTCGATCATCCTGCGGTTGGCGGTGGCTGCGTCGGCGGCCAGCTGGTGCTGCGCCATGGCAGCCAGCAGGCGGTGCAGGACCAACGCGGTGGAAATGGCACTCCCGGCAGTTTCTGTTTCCATGCTGTCCAGCAGTTCGGTAAACAGAGACTGCGCTTCCGGCAGCGGAACGGCACACGGGTGCTTGTCCGGACACAGGACCGAGACCAGCGCATGCACACCGGTCCCCTCGATCAGGGCCCAGTAATGGTGCCAGCAGATTTGTCCCGGTGCGGTGCCGTAGCTTTGGGGGGCACGGCAGTCCAGAAGCAGCGCGCATCCCGGACCGAGTGCCACCTGTGTGTCGTTCTGTTCAATCAGACCGGTGCCATCCAGCGTGTAGAGCAGAAGATATGATTCCTTGTCGGTGCGGGCGGTGGCAAACCGTTCCCGGCCGTAAAACAGACCGGCCTCAGTGCAGAAATATGGCTGGGCAAGCGCCGCGGCACCGGGCGTGGTCCGAAGCCACCGGCTGCTCGGCTCCACGTCCATGTTGAAGGTCAACATTTTCCCAATCACTTCCTTCCCGTGTGCGGTACGCGGCTACGCTGTCACCGCGCACACCGCACAGCAGAATATTCACAAAAAACAGAAAACTTCTCAATGTCGGAAGCTCTCTGGCTGCGCCTTTAAACCGCTAAAGCAGAAAAATGTTTTGCAAAGATCAGAGAATATAGGGGAAATCAGCCCCTGTGTTTATTGATCGATTCGTATTTTATACCCCATATTTTACCAAAAATGTACGAAATATGCAAACCCATCTGCATTATGGCATAAAATTTTGTCTGTTTTTCTTTCGGGGCCATTTCTCTTTTTTAAGGAGCCACTTGTCAGAATGCTGAATTTACGCTATAATCATAAGAAATAATTACCGTGCCGTTTTCTGCCCCTTCGGGATGGGCGGGCGCACTGCGAAACAGGAGCTATAACTATGAAAGGTATCATCCTTGCCGGCGGCGCCGGTACACGCTTGTACCCCCTGACCATGGTCACATCCAAGCAGCTGCTGCCTGTCTATGACAAACCCATGATCTACTATCCGCTGTCTACCCTGATGCTGGCGGGCATTCAGGATATCCTGATCATCTCCACCCCCACCGATACACCGCGCTTTGAACAGCTGCTGGGCGACGGCTCCCAGTATGGCCTGCACCTGCAGTACAAGGTGCAGCCGTCGCCGGACGGGCTGGCCCAGGCGTTCCTGCTGGGTGAGGAGTTCATCGACGGGGATGCCTGCGCGATGGTGCTGGGCGACAATATCTTCTACGGGGCTGGCTTCTCCAAGCGGCTGAAGGCTGCTGCCGCCAACGCCGAGGCCGGCCGTTCCACCGTGTTCGGTTATTTCGTCAATGACCCCGAGCGCTTCGGTGTGGTCGCTTTTGATGAGGAGGGCCGGGCCACGTCCATTGAAGAAAAGCCTGCCGAACCCAAGAGCAACTATGCCGTTACCGGTCTGTATTTTTACAGCAACGATGTGGTGGAACGCGCCAAAAAGGTCAAGCCCAGCGCCCGCGGGGAACTGGAGATCACCACCCTCAATGAGATGTACCTGGAAGACGGTCAGCTGGATGTGCAGCTGCTGGGCCGCGGTTACGCCTGGCTGGACACCGGCACGATGGACAGCCTGGTGGAGGCTGCCGACTTTGTGCGCATGATCGAACAG
>DXNX01000259.1 GCA_019413245.1 Oscillospiraceae bacterium | reverse complement strand
GGTGCCGGTGTTGCGGTCACGCAGCAGGCTGATCTTGTGCTGGATCAGGGGATGATCGACGATTTCAACAACGCTCATAGTGGTAGCTCCTTATTTGTGAATGATATGTTCGACTGCCCGGCAGTTCGGGGTACAAGGTTCAGCGCGTTTCCAGAGCCATGATCTTTTCAACGCGGCGGGAATGACGACCGCCCTCAAAGGGGGTGTTCAGGAAGATGTCCACGATGGACAGAGCCAGGCCTTCGCCTACCACGCGGCCGCCCATGCACAGGGCGTTGGCGTCGTTGTGGCGGCGGGTGAACTCGGCGCTGAAGGTGTCGCTGCAGCAGCAGGCGCGGATGCCGCGGACCTTGTTGGCGCACATGGACATGCCCACGCCGGTGCCGCAGCACAGGATGGCGACCGAGCATTCGCCGGCAACCACGGCGTCGCAGGCCGGAGCGGCGAAATCAGGGTAGTCGCAGCTGTCGGTGCTGTTGGTGCCGAAATCACGGTAAGCGATGCCCTGGCTCTCCAGGTGGGCTTTGATGGCTTCTTTCAGCGCAAAGCCGCCGTGATCGGCAGCCAGCGCCACGGGGGCGGTGTGGAAATCCTTCATACTTTCTGTACTCCTCTTTGCATTACATCTCTTTGCTTGCACGGGCTTCCCGTTCGGCCCGTTCCCGCTCCGCCTGGCTCAGCCGGTGGTAATCCGGCAGCAGTTGGGCAGGGGGCACGGCAAGTCCGTTTTCCCACATCCGGCGGGCAGCCAGCGCCACCCCGGCCCCGCGCAGAACGCGCAGAGGCGCCGGGCAGTCCAGTACACCGTCGGCATTTCCAAATCTATTGTAGCACAACGCAGCGCCATCGCCAACAAAAATCAGCGGCTTTTTGCAATCGGCCACAAATTTTTCCAGGGTCTCCACCGGGGCGGCAGTGTCGGGGGTCAGCCGCTCATGGGTGGCCAGGTCAAACCCGGCCCAGTATACCTGACCCCGGCGGGCATCCAGAGCCCCCACCACGGTGCCCTCGCCGCACAGGCCAAAAGCCAGTGCTTCCAGGGTGGAAACGCCCGCACAGGGCACATTTCCGGCAAAGGCCATGCCCTTGACAGCCGAAAGTCCGATGCGCAGCCCGGTAAAGCTGCCGGGCCCGGCGGTCACGCCGAACAGGTCGATGTCCTTGCAGCGCAGCCCGCAGGCTTTCAGAGCGGTGTCCACCATGGGCACCAGCGTTTCGCTGTGGGTCAGCCCGGTGTTGGTGTTGGATTCGTATAACAGGGTGTCGTCCCGCATCACAGCCACGGCAGCGGTGCGGCCGGCAGTATCAATGGCAAGAATATTCATGCTTTCCTCCCAGTCGGCACTCAGGCCGGGTCCTCAATGGTGATCCGGCGGGTGGTATCATCCAGCCGTTCGATGTGGATGCGCATGGGATGCTCCAGCGCCAGAATGTCGGCGCAGTTTTCGCTCCATTCGGCGGCCACGATGGCGCCGCTGTCCAGATAGTCGTAGAACCCGGCGGAAGCCAGATCGTTCTCGGTGTGGATGCGGTACAGATCAAAGTGCGCCAGGGGACGGGGCCCGCGGTAATAGTTGACGATGGCAAACGTGGGGCTGGACACCGGGTCGGTGCAACCCAGCCCTTCGGCCAGTCCCTGACAGAAAGCAGTCTTGCCCGCACCCAGTCCGCCGGTAAAGGTAATCAGGGTCCCGGGCGCCAGGGTGGGGGCCAGACGGCGCCCCAAAGCCACGGTTTCCTCGCGGCTGTGTGTCATATATTCCTGCATGGCGCGCATACTCCTTGTGTTGAAAGCTCAAATCAACTCATTATACAACGTTTGGGGATATTTGTAAAATTTTACCCCATATGCCCCGGCATGTGGCACAAAAACTGCGTCTGCGCTATAATAGACCCAGTCATAACCCTTTGCACAAAAGGCGTTTGTCCCCTTACTTTCCGGAAAGGAGCTCCCGTATGTTCACCCTTG
Source organism: Oscillospiraceae bacterium (assembly GCA_019413245.1). GTDB lineage: Bacteria > Bacillota > Clostridia > Oscillospirales > Ruminococcaceae > Gemmiger. The sequence continues at coordinate 416 of DXNX01000259.1, read as the reverse complement.
CCCGCCGGTATCTGCGCCATGCCGATGCCCTGTATCTTGCCCTGTGCCTGTTGTGCTCCGCCCTCAGCGTTGTGGTGCTGATGTCGGTGGAACACAGCCAGCTGGGCGGGGCGTACAGCAAAGCATCGGTACAGGTTATTGCCAGCCTGTTGGGAATCATGCTGGCGGTGATCGTTTCCACTGTGGATTACCGGGCCCTGGCCCATGCCTGGCCGCTGCACGCGGTGGTGGCCTGGGGTATGGTGCTGCCCACCCTGTTTTTGCGCAATGTGCGCGCCGGGTTCGTGGTCATCGGCTATGATGCGGGCGGCACTTCCAATTACAGCTGGTATAAAATCGGCGGCATGACCTTTCAGCCTGCGGAACTGGCCAAGATCAGCTTTATCCTTACGCTGGCCTGGCACCTGGACCGGGTC
>DXNX01000258.1 GCA_019413245.1 Oscillospiraceae bacterium | reverse complement strand
GTTTTACCCGCAGGGCAGCGGAAACGGCTATGTACAGCTGGCAGCGGGCAGCATCAAGAACTCCACCCAGCACACCGACGCCGAACTGGCCGAGGCGGCGCAGGGAGACCTGCCCTTTGCGGTGGAGGTGGACAGCGAGGAACCCCAGGTCCTGATTCTGCACACCCACGCCACCGAGACCTACCAGCCATGGGACGACCTGGTCTATGACCCGGATTTTTCCGCCCGCACCACGGACACGGCCCAGAACATGTGCGCGGTGGGGGACCGCATGACCGAGATCCTGAACGAAGCAGGTATCTGCACCGTGCATGATACCACCCTCCACGATTCCCCCAGCTACACCGAAAGCTATGCCCGCAGTGCCCAGACCGCCCGCGCCTGGCTGGAGCAATACCCCAGCATCAAGGTGATCCTGGATGTGCACCGGGACGCCATCGAGACCTCCGACGGGGTGCGGGTCAAGCCGCTGTGCCAGATTGACGGACAGGACGCTGCCCAGGTCATGATCATCGCCGGGTGTGATAACGGCAGCACCGTCAACCTGCCCAACTGGCAGCAGAACCTGAAATTTGCCGCCGCCTGGGAAACCGAGATGGAATCCCTGTACCCGGGCCTGACCCGGCCGGTGCTGTGCGGCTACCGGTTCTATAACCAGGATGTGACCACCGGCAGTCTGCTTATTGAGATCGGCGGCCACGCCAACACCCTGGCCGAAGCTGTGCGGGCAGGGGAGTACGCGGCCCGGGCGCTGGCAGCGCTGTTCCGGGGCGAATCCTGAGAATTTTGGGCTGTACATTCCCGCCTCGATGCGCTATAATACCCATATCTATATTGTTTATGAGGAGAGGGGAACCCCATGGAATACCTGAAAAACCGCATCGAGTTGTCCAAGCTTTACACCGATACCCCCGCCGACGGCACGGTCGTGACCGTCTGCGGCTGGGCCAAAACGGTGCGCGACTCCAAGAATATCGGCTTCATCTCGCTGACCGACGGCAGCTGCTTCAAGCCCGTGCAGATCGTGTTCGAAGCGGCCCGCCTGGAAAACTATGCCCAGATCGCCAAGTGCGGCCTGTACACCAGCTTTGCGGTCACCGGCCGTCTGGTACTGACCCCCGGCGCCCGTCAGCCCTTTGAGATCAACGCCGATGAAATTGAAGTGCTGGGTACCTGCGGCCCCGAGTACCCGCTGCAGAAAAAGAAGATGAGCACCGAGTACCTGCGTACCATGACCCATCTGCGCCCGCGCACCAACACCTTCCTGGCGGCTTTCCGCCTGCGCGGTCAGGCAGCCTATGCGCTGCACCGCTTCTTCAACGAGAACGGCTTCACCTATGTGAACACCCCCATCTTCACCAGCTCCGACTGCGAAGGCGCCGGCGAGATGTTCCAGGTCACCACCATGAACCTGTGCGATGTGCCCCATGACGAGGCAGGCAAGGTGGATTTCAGCCAGGACTTCTTCAAGTGCCCGGTGAACCTGACCGTTTCCGGCCAGCTGGAAGCCGAGGCTCTGGCCATGGCGCTGGGCAAGGTCTACACCTTCGGCCCCACCTTCCGTGCCGAGAAGAGCTACGACACCCGCCACGCCGCCGAGTTCTGGATGATCGAGCCGGAAATGGCTTTCGCCGACCTGGATACCTATATGAACACCGCCGAAGCCATGACCAAGTATGTCATCCGTTATCTGCTGGACCACTGCGCCGATGAGCTGGCCTTCTTCAACCAGTTCTTTGACAAGGGCCTGCTGGAGCGCCTGCAGCTGGTGGCCAACAGCGATTTTGCCCGCGTCAGCTACACCGACGCCATCGAACTGCTGAAGAAGAATGATGCCAACTTCCAGTATAAGGTGTACTGGGGCATGGATCTGCAGACCGAGCACGAGCGTTACCTCACCGAACAGGTGTTCAAGAAGCCGGTCTTCGTCACCGATTATCCCAAAGAGATCAAAGCCTTCTATATGCGCATGAACGACGACGGCAAGACCGTGGCCGCCGCGGATATGCTGGTGCCGGGCATCGGCGAGCTCATCGGCGGTTCCCAGCGTGAAGAGCGCCTGGATGTTCTGACCCAGCGCATGCAGGAACTGGGCCTGAAGCAGGAAGATTACGACTGGTATCTGGACCTGCGCCGCTTCGGCAGCGTCAAGCATGCTGGTTACGGCCTGGGCTTCGAGCGCCTGCTCATGTACGTCACCGGCATCCCCAACATTCGTGACGTCATCCCGTTCCCCCGCACCTGCGGTGGTTTCTGATGCGGGGCGTCGCCGCCAAACTGCTGCCCTGGTTTGAACAGAATCGAAGGCTTCTGCCGTTCCGGCAGGAGCCTTCGGCTTACCATATCTGGGTCAGCGAGATCATGCTGCAACAGACCCGGGTAGCCGCCGCATTGCCCTATTATGAGCGCTTTG
>DXNX01000257.1 GCA_019413245.1 Oscillospiraceae bacterium | reverse complement strand
GCAGTTGCAGACGGCGGGCGTTTCCTCCGCCGTCTCGCCGTCCTCCATCAGCGCCTCCAGGTCGGCCTCGTCCACCTGGTTCAAGAAGTGGACGGCGGTCTCCTTGTCCTCGTTGGCGCGGTCAATGAGGATGTAAAAATAGTTACCCGCCTTGGTGGTGACGGTGATGAGCTGCTTGTTGCCGCCAAAGTCATCTACCAGGGCGGCGTTGCCCTCCGGGGTCAGGGCCGGACTGTCCTCGGTTTCCTCCACCACCACGTTGCTGTCGTTGGTGGCGTCCGCCGCCGGTGTGGCCGTGGGCGCAGGGTCAGCGCCCTGGGCAAAGGCGGTCACAGAGAAGCCGCCCATCAGCATCAGGCAGGTGCAAAGGGCGGCAAAGGTTCTGAAAATCTTCTTATTCTTCATGGGTCATTTCCTCCTGTTCAGAATCAGCGGGACCCGCCGCCCGGCCGGGCACCATGCCGCCGGACAGCATGGCGGACAGCTGGGCCGGGGTCATGCGCAGGGCGCGCACCATCTGGACGATCTCCAGGTTCTCCGCCTCGGTTTTCTGCGCTTCCAGGTCTTTCAGCTTTTCCTGCTGTTCCGCGATCTTCTCGCGGGTTTTGGCAATCTCCTGGTCGATGCGCTCGATTTTGTTTTTAGCCATAGTCAAATCACTCCATATCGCTCTTTCCAAGCGTAGTTGCGCCCCAAACCTTTGACGGTTTTGAGATGGGGCATCGCGTTTTCTTCGATGGCAAGCGCCCGCCGGTACAGGTCGGGGTGCTGCCGTTTCAGGGCTTCGATTTCCTCTCGCTTCATGCTGGGACAGAAGAAGCAGGACGATTTGCCGGGCAAAGGCAGACCCGCCTCCTGGATCGCCCGGATACAATCGTCCCGCGTCCAGTGCCAATCCTCGATCAGCGGGTAGCGGTTCTCATATTTTTTGTCCGCCTCATGGAATTTTCTGGAATGTTCATACCATTTCCGCTCCCCGGCATCGTAGCCGATAAACCGTGTGACCCGGTTCCCGGCCTGCCACACAGCGCGGCACAAGGGGTGGTGGTTACAGAACTTTTCCTGCGGTCCGATCTTGTGCTTCTGTGAACACCGCTTGAAGCCGTAGGCGATGGAGGGAAGCGTGCCGGATCGCAGACACTCTGTTTCCAATGTCAGGCGGTTGCCGTTGCGGTCCATCTTTTCCACCACCGTGATGGGCGGCATACTGTGGGCGCGGAGCCATTCGTTCATAGTTTCAAGGAACTGATAGGTGTGGGGATGTTCCGCCCCGGTATCCGCAAAGGTGATGAGGTCAACGGGAATCCTGTGCTGATGAAGCCCAACTAAAAGAGCGGCACTGTTCGTGCCGCCCCCAAAGGATACAATATTCAGTTTTTATACCTCCGCAAAAAATCACCAATTCATCAAGCCGTAGCCCTTGATGCACTCGTAGGTCAAGGAATAACTCTTGATTTTGCAGGCGTCGCCGGAATTGCCCTCCACGGTGTAAACCCGGCTGCCATCGGTGCCGACAACAATGCCCACATGGTCGGCTCTGCCGTCCAGGTCCCAATCGAAGAAGATGGCATCGCCAGGGGCGATGTTGGCGTAATCCCGCCCGCCCCATTGTCCATGCGACTGGAACCAGGGAATGCCCTGGGACTGGCAGGCGGCAAAGCGCGGCTCGGAAAGGCCCATCTGGCCGTAACACCAGGACACGAAGCAAGCGCACCACTCCACGCGGGAATTAAAGCCGTACCAGCTCCAATAGGGCTGGCCGCCCACGTTGCCCACCTGGCTTTTGGCGATGTCCACCACCGCCTGATTGCCAGGCCGGGTGCCGTTCACAAACTCCACACCGGCCAAACTCTCGGAATCGCTGGTGTCGGCGGACCCGCCGCCGAAGATCAGGGGCTTGTTGCCCAGCGTCTGCCGGTACACCTGGTACATTTCCAGCTGGTCCGGCGTCAGCAGCTCCGAAGCCACGGAGGAGATGGGCTTGCTGGTGAGGGTCACATTTAAGATGTAATAGTTATAGGGCACTTCCACATCATACTCGTTGCCCTCGCTGTCCGTCCGGGTCTCGGTGCGGTAGCGCACCTCCACTTCCTCGGTCAGCGTCAGCTGGTATTGGGCTGCGAAGATGCGTTCCAACTCCGCCTGGGCGCTTGCCCGCGTGTAGCCCTGCAAGACGGCGGACAGATAGGCCGCCAGCTCATGCGGGTCGTGGCCGATCATGTCCAGGTCATAGCGGTACTCGTCGTAGCCGGGGTGGCTGCTCTCGATGTTGTCGATCTCGGCTTGCAGCGCGGCCTCCTTGGCGGCGTAGTCGGCCTCCACCGCCACCAGCTCCGGGTCATCGGAGGGGTAGGTGGTGCCGGAGATCGCCGAACCGATGCTCTGCGCCATCATGGAGCAGGAGGACATGGTGTTGAGCA
>DXNX01000256.1 GCA_019413245.1 Oscillospiraceae bacterium | reverse complement strand
GAACAGCAAAGGTAACGCGTATGTGACTGTTGGAGTGAGAAAGGGGCAAGCATGAAAAAGTTTTTTGAAATCTTGTCTGCTGCGTTGTTCTTAGCGGTGACGGTAACTTGGGCCGCAGCCCTTATTCTGGCCGGGCCTGCACTGCTGAAACTCTGTATTCTGTACCTGTTTGGATAAGGAGGGGCAGACATGAAGCTGTCAAAGTATGTGAAGCTGGTCAAGGGCGGCGGATATTGCATGGTCGCCCATGTGGAAGATAGCGGGATTTGGCTGGGAACCAGATCGGCAATCTTCCGAGCAACCGAGCTGCCGGACATGGTGGGAGAAGAACAGGTGCGCACGGTTCTGGATATGCCGGAAAAGGCATGGGAGAAAGTTCATTTTGACGAGCGCTGGGAGGGCACAGTTAAAAGCATCTTTGGGATGAACCTTTCTGACTATGCGGACGGCGAGCAGGACACCGAAAAACTGAAAGTGATGGCAGCGCCGGATGGGCTTTGGTGCGATTGCCGCCGGAGCATGGATGATGGTGAGCTGATTTTTTACCGCGAGGCGATGCTCTCTCCCCTGGCGGAGCAGATCAAGGAAAGCGACTACATCAGGTACACGGTCAGAAAAATGGAGAGCGGCCAGCGGTATTTGGTGGTGCATGACGGGTTCGAGGTGCTGGCGGCGATCATGCCGGTGCGGATTGTGACCGAAAAGTATCTGGCAGACCTGTCGGAGTTTCAGGCGCTATGCACCGAGCAGTTTTACCGCGAGCGGGCGCGGGGTGAGTTTGCGGCCCAGGAGACCGAGGAGCCGGACGCGGAGCAGATCGGGATGGAGGATGCACCGGAAAATGAAAACTGAAACCGTGGAAGCTCGGGCAGTAAAGATTGCCGCGAAAATTATGCAGGCAGATGGACTTTGCCGTTACGATGATGTGGACAAGTGCCGCAGGGTATATGCGACTACGGAAATCTGCGAGCGGTGCATCCATTCATGGCTGCTGACCAAGGCGAAAGTGGAGCTAATCAGAGAGGGGAAAATGAAGCATGAATGTTGAAAGAGCACGGGAAATTCTCGACCCGGAACATCGGGAGAACTACGACGGCATGGAGGCTGTAAATGAGGCTTGCCGGATGGGGCGGGATGCGCTGGGGAAACTGGTGCCGCTGCGCCCCTATCCTGACGGCGATAAAAATATCATGGCCTGCCCCCGCTGCGGGAGCGGCGAATACCTGCACAATGAGGACGGGAATGAGCAGAACTTCTGCGGGCAGTGTGGGCAGGCTATCGAATGGAGATAAGCCATGAAGAATTTTGAGAAAAAGAGGGGCGGGAGCCAGCTCAATTTTCTTGACGAGATCATAGTGGACAACTTTGCGGGGGGCGGCGGGGCCTCCACAGGCATGGAGCTGGCAACAGGGCGTCCGGTGGCAATCGCCATCAACCATGACCCTGATGCAATCCTAATGCACCGGACAAACCACCCATACACGGAACACCTGCAAGCGAGCGTGTGGGATGTAGACCCGAGAGAGGTTTGCCGGGGCCGCCCTGTGGGGCTTGCGTGGTTCTCGCCGGACTGTAAGCACTTCTCCAAAGCCAAAGGCGCGGCGCTGGTAGACCGGAATATCCGGGGCCTTGCGTGGATTGTGCTGCGATGGGCCGGGACTGTCCGCCCGCGGGTGATTATCCTGGAAAATGTGGAGGAGTTCGTTACCTGGGGGCCTGTACGAAAAGGAAAACCGGTGAAGAAAAAAGCCGGACAGACCTTTCAAAAATGGAAGCGGCAGCTTCTGGAGCTGGGGTATCAGGTTGAACACCGGGAGATCGTTGCGGCAGACCTGGGAGCGCCGACCACAAGAAAACGCTTTGTGCTGGTTGCTCGCTGCGACGGGCGGCCTATCGTGTGGCCGGAACGGACGCATGGGCCGAGAGACAGCGAGGAGGTACGAGATGGGCGGCTGATGCCATGGAAAAGCGCCGCGGAGATCATCGACTGGAGCGTACCTTGCTACTCTGTATTTGCCAGTAAGCGGGAGCTGAAAGAAAAATATGGTGTGAACGCCGTCCGGCCACTGGCGGATAACACCATGCGGCGGGTTATCCGGGGCGTGGACAAGTTTACCATCCGAAGCGGTCACCCGTTCATCGTGGAGTGCAACCACGAAAGTGGAACGGCAGCGAATATCATGAGCATAGGGCAGACCGGCGGCGGAGATCGTGTCAGAGATGCCAGAGACCCTGCACCCACTGGGGTAACAAAACAAGAGGCGTGTGTTGTGGCGGCGAACATTATTCAGTACCACACAGAGCAGACGGAAAATGTTCGTGCAAACGGGCTGAGGATGCCGCTGCCGACGGTGGACGCCTCCAACCGGTACGGGCTGACCACGGCGCAGCTTGTGGAATATTTTGGGAATGGGCAGCCGATTGATGTGAGAAAGCCAATGCACACGGTAACGAGC
>DXNX01000255.1 GCA_019413245.1 Oscillospiraceae bacterium | reverse complement strand
ATGTTGCCGGTGCCGTTGGCCACCCGGGCATCCAGCACGCCGGGCAGCAGCGGCGGATTCAAGATTCCCATGTCCACCGGCACCACCGCACAGCGAGCCACTTCGGCCATGCGGCAGGCGGTGCTGTTGCCCGCTGCCAGCTGCCGGGCCACCACGGCAGTAACCTCGCTGCCGGTCTGGCTGACGCCTTCGGCCACCACACCGTTATCGGCACAAAGGACCAGCAGCGTCCGGTTTTGCAGGTGCACATCGGCACTACCGGTCAGGGCGGCCATCTCTTCCACCATGGTTTCCAACAGCCCCAGCCCGCCCAGCGGTTTTGCACAGGCGGACCAATGGTCATGGGCTGCCGTTTTTGCCTTTTCATCGGGCGGCGTAATGGTCTTTATCAGGGTCCGAAGATTTTCTTCCTGCATCTTCACTCTTCCTTTTTGCCGTTTCCGGCGGCATAGTTGCGGGCCGCTGCCGCAAAACGGCGGGTCATCTGGGCATTGCCCGCAAAGTACAGATGGGGAAACGCGGCATATAGCGTAGGCGTTGTAAACCCGCAGAACCATTTCCGGCCGGATATGGGTTTGACAGCCTCAAAAGCCTCCCCGTTTTCGGTGCTGTCCCAGTAATGGAATTCATGCACGGGGGTGCTTTCTCCCTGTTTGAACAGGAGACTTCCCTGCCGGGCGGTCAGTTCCGCGTACCCGAACCGGACCAGCTTATCCGTGCGCAGCCCGTGACCCGGCAAAACGCCTACCATGGGGAAGGTCTGTCCGTCCTGGGCCTGCAAGGACTGGCCCAGATACAAAAAGCCTCCGCACTCGGCCACGGTGGGCAATCCCGCCTGCACCGCCTCATATACGGCCCGGCGCATGGATTCGTTGCGGGAGAGATTTTCTGCATGCAGCTCCGGATACCCGCCCGGCAGGTACAGGCCGCCGATGTCTGCCGGCAGGGCGGAATCATGCAGCGGGCTGAAGAACACCGGTTCCATCCCGGCGCGGCAGAAAGCCTCGACGGTCTCGGCATAGGTGAAACAAAAAGCCTCGTCCCGGGCCACCGCCACCCGGGCCATAGCCTGGGGATACGGGCGCCGGACCGTTGTGCGTTCCTGGGTGGAGAAGGCTTTTTCAAACCGTTTCCAATCCATGGTCTGCAAAAGTACTGCAGCAATGGCGTTGATGCGGGCCCGCAGGTCCACGATCTCCATGGCCGTATACAATCCCAGGTGCCGGCTTTCAAACTTGCCTTCCGGCATGGACGGAAGATACCCCAGCACCGGCAGGCCGGTCCTTTCCTCCAATGCCGGGGCCAGCGTCTGATACAGACTCTCGCTGCATTCATTGAGAAAGACACCGGCCACCTGGCTTTGGGGCATGAATTCAGCCAGACCGCGGATAGCGGCCGCCAGGGTCAGGCTGGCACCTTTGGGACGCAATACCAGCAGCACCGGCATGCCAAGGGTATGGGCCAGATGCCAGGCTGAGGCATCGGTGGTGGTACCGCCCACACCGTCATAAAAGCCCATGACACCCTCGCACACGGCGGCACCGTGGCCGGCGCAGGCGTCGGCATACAGGCTGCGCACCGTGGCTTCGGAGGAAAGGTACAAATCCAGGTTGTGGCTTTCCACCCCCAGCACGGCACGGTGGAACATGGGGTCGATATAATCCGGCCCGCATTTGAAAGCGCAGGGGTCCTGTCTTCGCCGTTTCAGGGCGGCCAGCAAGGCGCAGGTCACCACCGTTTTGCCGCTGCCCGACGCGGGAGCGGCCACCATACATTCAATCATCGCAGTTCCCCGTAATTACAAAAATCGGATTCTGTGCCGTAAGCATGTGCACACGGCCGGTCGGCTTGGCGGTGCTCACCGCCAGCTGGGTCACGCAGGGGTCGATGCCGTGCTTTTCCAGTGCCCGCATAGCGGCGGTCACGCTTTCCAGGGCGATGGCCGTGATGCACAGGCGGGCGGCAGGATTTCTGGCAAGGACCGTATCCACGATTGCTTCCATGCCGCTCCGGGTGCCGCCAATAAACACAGCGTCCGGCGTCGGCAGGTCTGCCAGCGCCTCCGGCGCCCGACCGCGGACGACCCGCAGATTCCAGGCGCCGAACTTGCGGCGGTTGGCCTCGATGAGGTCGCAGGCTTCGGGCACACATTCCACCGCAAACACCCGGCCCTGCCCGGCCACAGAGGCCAGCTCCACGCTGACGCTGCCGGTGCCCGCTCCCACATCCCATACAGTAGCATCGAGTGCCGGGGCCAGGTTTGCCAGCACAACAGCCCGGACCAGCTGTTTGGTCATGGGTACCTGTCCCCGGATGAACCAGGCATCCGGCCAGCCGGGGGTATGACGGGGCCCCTGCGGGGCCGGTTCCGCAAGCAACACCGACAGAGACGAGAAGTTCTTGCCGGCACATTCCTCCGCCGTGGATTCCGTGATGCTTTGTTCCGGGGTGCCCAGGTCCTCCCCCACGGTCACGGCCAGGCTGCCCAGCCCGGCTTCCGTCAGTTGGGCACACAAAGCCGCCGGGCCCATCGTCCCGCCGGTGAGGAAGAAGGCCGGTTTACCCTGCATGACAGCGGCCACCGCGTTGCAGTCCACCCCGTGGGCACTGACCAGATTCCAGTCCTGCCAGGGG
>DXNX01000254.1 GCA_019413245.1 Oscillospiraceae bacterium | reverse complement strand
GTACTGGGGACAAATGTGGAAGAAATCAGCCAGCTTCTGAACGCCGAAGAACTGAACCATAAGGACACGCCGGTCAAGCTGGAAGATACCGGCATTTCTCTTAGGTCTGTGTCGTTTTCCTATGACGGGACAACAGAGGTTTTGCATGATGTGAATCTCGCCATCCAGCACGGAACAATGACCGCCCTTGTAGGGCCGTCCGGCTCCGGCAAGTCTACGGTGGCGAAGCTGATTGCCGGGTATTGGGATGTTACATCCGGCAGCATTACCCTCGGCGGCCATGAGCTGAAGGATATGCCGCTGTCTGAAATTGCAGACCAGATTTCCTATGTATCTCAGGACAACTACCTGTTTAACCGCAGTATCCGGGAGAATATCCGCATGGGAAGACCCAGTGCCACGGACGCAGAGGTGGAGCAGGCAGCCAAACAAAGCGGCTGCGACGCCTTTATCCGCAAGCTGGATAATGGCTATGATACGGTTGTCGGCAGCGCCGGTTCCCATCTTTCCGGCGGTGAACGCCAGCGGATTGCCATCGCCCGCGCCATGCTGAAAAATGCGCCGGTTGTCATTTTGGACGAGGCAACTGCCTATATCGACCCAGAGAATGAGGCACTGGTGCAGAAAGCTATTTCCACTTTAACTGTCGGCAAGACCCTGATTGTGATCGCACACCGGCTGTCTACCATTGTTGGCGCAGATAACATCGTTGTGGTGAAGGATGGAACCATCCACGCACAGGGTACGCATGAGAAGCTGCTGGAAACCTGCCCCCTCTACCGGGATATGTGGCAGGCGCACATCGGCGCGAAAGACCAGATGTAAGGGGGTGTTGTCAGATGTATGGAACATTGAAAAAAATCTTTGCTTTTGCAGGCAGCAAAAAGGGGCTTCTAAAAAAATCCCTGTTATTCTCATTCCTGTCCGGGCTGTTTTCAGCCATGCAGTTTGCCGCCCTCTTTGTAGTGATCGGCGCGTTAGTATCTGACAACCGGGACGGAAAGTTTATCTGGCTTTCGCTGGGGATTATGGCCGTTTCCCTCATTGGGCGTATTATTACGACCTATTTCTCCACGATGGAGCAGACGGAAACCGGCTATTGCATGGTGGCGGAAAAGCGTATCCACATCGGAGATCGGCTGCGCTACATCCCGATGGGCTACTTCAACAAGAATAGTATCGGGAACATTACCGCCATTGTCACAACAACTTTGGGTGATGTAGAGAACTCAGCAGCCCGTGTCCTGGTGTCAGTGCTGGGCGGTTTTTTCAACTCGGTTGCCCTCGTCATCGTCCTGTTGGTATTTGACTGGCGGATCGGTCTTGTGGCCGCTGCCGGTGTCCTGATTTACCTTGCGGCGGCGGAACTGGCGCTTCGCAAATCTGCCGCGCTCAGCGGGGTACGCCAGCACACACAGGAGTCCCTTGTGGAGTCTGTGTTGGAGTACATTCAGGGGATGGGGATTGTCAAAGCATTTGGACTGGAACGGGACAGCACGCAGTCTATCGGCAGTGCAATTAAGGCGAGCTGCCGGGACAACCTGAAACTGACAAAGGCCAGTGTTCCCTATGACGCCATCAAACAGGCTGTTGTCCGGGTGTTTAGCGTCCTGTTGCTTTTGGCCTCGGTCTGGTTCTGGCTGGACGGCTCCCTGCCGCTGGCCTACGGTCTGATTTTGGTGATTGCTTCTTTCATGGTGTTCAACGATTTGGAGAACGCCGGGAATATGGCCTCTTTGCTGCAAATGCTGGCGGCCTCGATGGATACGGCAAACTCCATTGATGACACGCCGGTAATGGACGAGAAAGGCGCTGATATTACGCCGAAGTCCAGCGAGATCGTGTTTAACAAAGTGGATTTTTCCTACGCAGACCGTAAGATATTAGATCAGGTCAGCTTTACCATTACCGAAAAAACGACTACGGCCATTGTCGGCCCTTCCGGGGCAGGAAAGACAACGATGTGCAACCTGATTGCCCGTTTTTGGGATGTGAATGCCGGGAAGATTACCATAGGCGGTACGGATGTACGAGATTTCAAGCTGGACAGCCTGATGAAGAATATCTCGATGGTGTTCCAGAGCGTGTACCTATTTGCAGATACGATTGAGAACAATATCAAGTTTGGCTGCCCGGATGCTACCCATGAACAAGTGGTTGAAGCGGCGAAAAAGGCTTGCTGTCATGACTTTATTTCTGCCCTGCCGGATGGCTATGACACCGTGATTGGCGAGGGAGGCGGTACTTTGTCCGGCGGCGAGAAACAGCGGATTTCCATCGCCCGCGCCATGCTGAAGGACGCACCTATCATCATTTTGGACGAGGCAACAAGCAGCGTTGACCCGGAGAATGAGGATGAATTGCAGCGGGCTATCGAGGCATTGACCCATGACAAGACCATCATCATGATTGCCCACCGTCTGAAAACCGTCCGCAACGCCGATCAGATCCTTGTACTGGACAACGCTCATATCGTCCAGCGTGGCACTCATGCGGAGCTGATCCAGCAAAAGGGCCTGTATGCCGATTTTGTATCGGCCAGACAGGAGGCCATCGGCTGGAAGCTGGCTCAGTAAAGGAGGTTCAGATGAAACTTCATGCGTCCGGGGAGGACTACCTGGAAACCATCCTTGTTCTCCAAA
>DXNX01000253.1 GCA_019413245.1 Oscillospiraceae bacterium | reverse complement strand
TGCAGGCCGTGGCTTCCAAGGTCGATTTTGTGTTCTGCGCCGTCAACATGAAAAAGGATGAGATCAAAGCCCTGGAAGAGGCTTATGCCAAGGCCGAGTGCCCGGTGGTTTCCAACAACAGTGCCCACCGTTTCACCCCGGACGTTCCCATGGTCGTGCCCGAGATCAACGCCGAGCATATCGAGATCATCCCGGCCCAGCGCAAGCGTCTTGGCACCAAGCGCGGCTTCATCGCCGTCAAGAGTAACTGCAGCCTGCAGAGCTATGTGCCTGCCCTGCACCCCCTGCGCGGCTACGGCATCACCAAGTGCCTGGTCTGCACCTATCAGGCCATTTCCGGCGCCGGCAAGACTTTTGAAACCTTCCCGGACATCCTCGACAACGTCATCCCCTACATCGGCGGCGAGGAAGAAAAGAGTGAGCAGGAACCCCTGAAGCTGTGGGGCCACATTGAGGGCGACCGTATTGTTTCCGCTGACGGTCCGTCCTTCACGGCCCAGTGCCTGCGCGTGCCCGTTTCCGACGGCCATGTGGGCGCGGTGTTTGTGAGCTTTGAAAAGAAGCCCACCAAGGAAGAGATCCTCTCTGCTTGGGCGCAGTTCCACGGCGCCGCTCAGGACCTGAACCTGCCCAGTGCCCCGAAACAGTTCCTGCATTACTTCGAGCAGGATGACCGTCCCCAGCCCAAGCTGGACCGCATGCTGGAAAACGGCATGGCGGTGAGCATCGGCCGTCTGCGTGAAGACACCCAGTACGACTACAAGTTCGTTTGCCTCTCTCACAATACCCTGCGCGGCGCGGCAGGCGGCGCTGTGCTGCTGGCTGAGCTGCTGGCAGCCAAGGGGTACCTGGACTGATCCCCCTGCCCTTTGCCTTTTATGAACAAGAAGGAGAACCCCTTATGAAGAAGCCAGTTTTTACCGGTGCCGGCGTAGCCATTATCACCCCGATGAACGCGGACGGCACGGTCAATTTTGAAGAACTGGGCCGCGTTATCGATTACCAGATCGAAAACGGCACCGACGCCATCATTATCTGCGGTACCACCGGCGAGTCTGCCACCCTGACCCATGAGGAACATGTGGCCTGCATCCGCTATGCCGTGGAGCGCACCGCCCACCGGATCCCGGTGATTGCCGGTACCGGCTCCAACCATACCGACTACGCCATCACCCTTTCCCACGAAGCGGAAAAGGCCGGCGCCGACGCTCTGCTGCTGGTCACGCCGTATTACAACAAGGCCAGCCAGGCCGGGCTGGTGGCACATTTTACCGCCATTGCCAACGCGGTGTCCCTGCCTTGCATTCTGTATAATGTGCCTTCCCGCACCGGCTGCAACATTCAGCCCGCCACCCTGGCGAAGCTGGCCAAGATCCCTAACATCAACGCGGTGAAGGAAGCCAGCGGCAACATCTCCCAGGTGGCCGAAGTGGCTGCTCTGTGCGGAGAAGAACTGAACATCTATTCCGGCAACGACGATCAGATTGTGCCGATTCTGTCCCTGGGCGGCAAGGGCGTGATCAGCGTGCTGTCCAACGTGGCACCCCGCCAGGCACACGACATCTGCCAGGCATGGTTTGACGGCAAGCCTGCCGAAAGCCTGCGCCTGCAGCTGGAAGCACTGAATCTGTGCCACGCATTGTTTGCCGATGTAAACCCCATCCCGGTCAAGTGGGCCATGAACCGCCTTGGCTGGGCCGCCGGTCCCCTGCGCCTGCCTCTGTGTGAGCCTGACGAAGCTGTACAGAAGCGCCTGGAAACCGAAATGAAGAACTATGGTCTGCTGAAAGACTGAATCTGAGCCACAGGGCCTGCTGTGTTCCGCCAGACAAGCGGGTCACCGCAGGTCCTGCGTGTTTTTTTGCAAAAAAACTAGGAAGTGGAGTTTTTGATTATGACGGATCTGATTATTCAAGGGATCGGCGGCCGTATGGGCCATGCCCTGCTGGAAAAAATTACCCCCCGGGAGGATTGCCGCGTGGTGGCCGGTGTGGACCAGAAAGCCGGCGAAGTGAACGGAATTCCGGTCTATGCCTCGCTGAACGACCTGCCGACTGGCACCACGGGAGTCCTTATTGATTTCACCTCTCCCGCCGGTGCGGTGGCCGCGGCAGAATACGGCGCGGAGCATGGGATTCCCTGCGTGATTTGCTCCACCGGACTGAGCAAGGAGCAGGAAGCCCGCCTGGAAGCTGCCAGCGAGAAGGTGGCCATTTTCCGCAGCGCCAACATGTCGGTGGGCATCAACGTTCTGATTGAACTGTGCAAACGCGCCGTGACCCTCTTTGATGGTGAGTTCGACATTGAAATTGTGGAGAAGCACCACCACAACAAGCTGGATGCGCCCAGCGGCACCGCCCTGATGATTGCGGATGCCATCAACGCCCAGGCGGGCGGTCAGTATGAATATGTGTACGACCGGCACGATGTGCGTCAGAAGCGCGGCGCCCAGGAGTTGGGCATCAGCTCGGTGCGCGGCGGCGGTATTGTGGGCGACCATGATGTACTGTTCTGCGGTGCCGAGGAGGTCGTGACTTTGAGCCATGTGGCCCAGAGCCGCGGCGTATTTGCCGATGGTGCCATTCAGGCAGCGCTGTTCCTGAACGGACGTGCTCCCGGGTACTATACCATGAGTGACATGCTGCAAGGAAAACTGTCATGCGTATAAAATACAAAACGCTGGCAGCCGGATTCGTATCCGCTGCTTTGCTGCTTTCCCTGGCCGGGTGCGGTACACAGGGCCCGGAAACTTCCTCCGTATCCGAAGCGGTGCCCACG
>DXNX01000252.1 GCA_019413245.1 Oscillospiraceae bacterium | reverse complement strand
CGTTGGCGCCGTCCAGGGTGCCCAGGGTGATGGCGCCAACGTGGAGATCGCCGATGCCGCCGGTCATGAGAACGAGATCATCTTCGGTATGCTGACCCCCGAAGTCAACGCCCTGAAGGGTATGGGCTACCATCCCCAGGCCTATATTTCCGACGACAACATCGCCATGTCGGTGCTGGATATGCTGGAAAAGGGCTGGAACGGCGAAAACTTCAGCGAAGTTACCAACAACCTGCGCAACAGCGACCCGTATATGGTTATGGCCGACTTCAAGGATTACCGTCGTGCCCAGCACACTGTGCAGCAGCTGTACCGTGACCGCGAAACCTGGAACCGCATGAGCCTGATGAACATCGCCAACGCCGGCATCTTCTCTGCCGACCGTTCCGTGATGGACTATGCCCGCGATATCTGGGGCGCCACTCCGGTTCGCTGAGCCGCCCGTGAACTGAACTTTCCGAAATCTGACCGCCGCCATTTTGTGCGGCGGTCTTTTCGGGTAAACTCATTCCGAAGGGACGGACGATCATTCTATGTCGCACACCTTTTTCAACAGCCGCCTGACCCGTTACAAGACGCCTTTCGGCGCTGTGCCTGCGGGGACAGAGGTCACGCTGCACCTGGATGTGCCGCAGGACTACGGCTATGTGGACCCGCATCTGGTGCTGACCAAGGACCGGGAAGACCCCGTACACTATCGTATGGAATTCAATGGCCAGGACCAGGGGTCCAACCATTTCTCGGTCACGGTCAAGCCCACCACATCGGGCCTGTACTTCTATTATTTTGACCTGTACACCGACTTCCGCAAGGTCTGCCGCGGTGCCAACGCCGAAGGCGAACTGACCTGGGTGGAAGGAGACTGCTGGCAGCTGACGGTGTATGAACCGGACTTCAAGACGCCGGACTGGATCAAGAGCGGTACCATGTACCAGATCTTTCCGGACCGCTTCTGTGAGGGCGTGCCCAATAAGCCCATGCCTTTTGCAGACCGTATCTACCGCCCGGACAAGACCGGCGAGCCCTATTTCTGGCCCACCGAGCAGCCCGAAGGCTACCTGAATATGGACTACTACGGCGGAGATTTCGCCGGTATCCGTCAGAAACTGCCCTACCTGCAAAAGCTGGGCATCAGCTGTATCTACCTCAACCCTATTTTTGAGGCCCACTCCAACCATCGCTACAACACTGCCGACTACCTGAAGGTGGACCCGCTGCTGGGGACCAACCGGGACTTTGCCGACCTGTGCACCGAGGCACGCAGCTATGGAATCCGCATCATTCTGGACGGCGTGTTCAGCCACACCGGTTCGGATTCGGTGTACTTCAACCGGGAAGGCCGCTACGGCCCCGGCGGTGCCTACCGTGACCGCCATTCGCCGTACCGCGGCTGGTATGATTTCGACTCCGGCTACAAGTGCGGGTATCGCAGCTGGTGGGGCTTCGAGACACTGCCCGAAGTGCAGGAAGATTCTCCCTCCTACACCGAGTTCGTCTGCGGCAAGGACGGTGTCATTGATACCTGGCTCAACCTGGGCGCTTCCGGCTTCCGGTTGGATGTGGCCGATGAACTGCCGGATGATTTCATCGAGAAGATCCGCACTGCCGTGAAATCTCACGGCGAGGACAAACTGCTCATCGGGGAAGTGTGGGAGGATGCCACCACCAAGGAAGGCTTCGGCCACCGCCGGACCTATCTGCGTGGCCACGGGCTGGACACCACCATGAACTATCCGTTCCGCAATGCCGCCATCGACTTTGTCTGCGGCGCCAACACGGAGGAAGTGGCTGACCGTATCCTTTCCATCTGCGAGAACTACCCGGCGCCTGCGCTGGACTGTGCCATGAACTTTCTGTCCACCCACGACACCGAGCGTGCCATTACGGCCATTGCGGATGAACCTGCCAACGGCCGGGACCGCTTCTGGCAAAGCGGACGGCGCATTCCGGCCAACCACATGGAGGAGGCTATCCGCCGCCTGCTGCTGGCCTACGCCATGATTTATACCCTGCCCGGCGTGCCCTGTGTCTATTACGGGGATGAGATCGCCATGCAGGGCTACCGCGATCCCTTCAACCGTGCGTTCTACGATTGGAACAGCACCGAAAAGCGGCTGCGCGGCCCGCTGGCCAACCTGGCCCAGCTGCGCCGCAATTGCGATGCCTTCCATGGCGGACGGATGGAAGTGGTGGAAGCGGCCGGAGATGTGCTGCATTACCGCCGCGTGGGCAAGACCCAGACCGCCGAGATCATCCTGAACCGGGGCCCGCATCTGCTGTGCACTGAAGCCTTCGGCAAATCGGCCGAGGTCAACCCCGGCGGGTTCACCATCCTGGTGGATGACAACTACCCGCAGAATGTGGGATATTTCAAAATTTACTGATCCATACGGCAAAGGGCTGCTGTCCCGGAAAGGACGGCGGCCCTTTTTGCATGCCGGGCGGACCGGATACATAGGGTAGGGGAGAGTCGCCGGGGCGGGCGTGCAGGAAAAGGGTGGAATTTCGACGTTTTTACAAGGCATTGTATTGACTTTGCCTGGCCGGCCTGTTAAGATTGTGTCAAACAAGCAAGAGGAGGGATTCACAGCTTATGGATAGCATTCTGTGGCTGATTGCAGCCATTATCTTTGTGGCAGCCGAAGCCGCTACCACTGCCTTGATCTCCATCTGGTTTGCGGTGGGCGCAGCAGTGGCACTGATCGTCAGCCTGTTCACCACTTCGCTGCCGCTGCAGTTCCTGGTGTTCGCTCTGGTATCCGCCGTGACCCTGGCCGTGATGGTACCCACCCTGGCGGTGCGCCGCCGCAACAAAAAGGCCCCGGTCACCAACGGGCCGGAACTCAG
>DXNX01000251.1 GCA_019413245.1 Oscillospiraceae bacterium | reverse complement strand
TGTATAAGAGACAGGGTTACGACAGTTGGCACTGGGCATTTGCCTGCTTTGCGCTGCGGCGGGAATGATCCGAATCTTTTGGCCGGACAATCACTTTAAACCGGTCATAAATACCGTTTTGCTGTTATATATTCTAACGACGGTACTGCAAACCGGTGCCGGGGCTGATTGGAACTCGGTTGCGGATGAGATTGAACGCTTTGAAGTGCCGACCATTTCGCCCACAGATTTGTCGGATTATCAGGAGGAGCTCAGCCGAGAGGTCTCGGTTCAGGCATTGGAAGAGTTATTTCATCAGCATGCCCTGGATGCCGACTTTGTATGGGAAGGGGAAATTCTGCATGTGATCCTGCCGAAAGCGGAGGACCTGCCGGAGGCACAGCAATTGATGGAAGAAAATGCCGGGACGCTGCCTTTCGCAGTGGAAGTGGAAGGAGGCAAGTGATATGCCGGAACTTTGGCAGAAAAAGGCGGAACAATGGTTGGAACACCTGAAAGCATGGGTCCGCAGTGATAAAAAGCGCATCAATTTGTTGGTGGTTCTTGGAATGGTGGGGATGATTTTGCTTTGCGTGTCCGAATGGATCCCATCCGGAACTGTAGAAGAACCGAACGGACAAACGGCCTCTGTGCCGCTGCAGGCGCAGGAACAAAATTATGCGTCCGAACTGGAACAACGCCTTCAACAGCTCATTGAGGCGGTAGAAGGTGCAGGACAATGCCGTGTTATGGTGACGCTTTCCTCAGGTGAGGAAACTGTGTATGCCACCGATACGGAACAGGGAGAGACAACCAGCCGAAGTGAGCATGTCCTGTTGGGGGAAGAGGCTTTGATAGAACGGGTTCAGACGCCCGAAATACAGGGTGTGGCTGTATTGTGTGAAGGCGGCGGCAACGCTGCCGTCAGAAATACCATTACCGAACTGGTCCGGGCTTTGACGGGGGTCGGAGCCAATCACATCACCGTCACTAAAATGGTCACAGCGAAATAAATAAGGAGGCAACCCATGATGAAACTGAAGCATAAAGGCCGCGGCGTGACCCTGGCTACACTGGTTCTGGCGCTGGGGGCGGCCGTGTATATGAACTGGAGTTTTGCCAAAAGCGTACCGGAATCTGTAAGCGTTGCTCCGGAAGAAGCTGCATCGGTATCTGCCGAGGTGGACAGTGTGGCGGTATATGACCCGCTCAGTACGGAACCGGCGGAAGAAACGGCAAATAAAAATTATGGAGAAGCCCAGCTTGTCAGCGCAAGCCAGGATTCCGGCACGGAGTTTTTTGAGTCGGCAAGGCTGGCACGGACTAAAGCGCGGGATGAGGCGCTGGACTCGATCCAGAAAACTCTGAAAGATACCAGTCTTAGCGAGGATGAAAAGGAAAAGCTGACGGAAGAACTGGAAATGCAGGTCAGCAACATCACTTCCGAAACAAGCCTGGAAAACAAGATCAAAGCGAAAGGCTTTGCCGACTGTGTGGTCACACTTGGTCCGAGTCGTGCCGATGTGACGGTGATGACCGAAAACGATGCCCTGACGGCGGACGAAGTGACGCAGATCAGGGATGTGCTGCTGGCCAGCTGCAAGGGGCTGGAGGCACAGGACATCACCATCACAGAAGTGAAGTAAACAAGAGGCTGATATTTACAAAAAAAGTTTTCTATGGTATAGTATGTTTAATTAAACAATGAATAACGGGGCGTGTATTTCATGCCCGGATTAACAGGAGGTAAGACCCATGGATGTGCGTAATACCGTGGCTGGCAGCCTGCAGATATCGACCGATGTGATCGCCAAGATCGCCAGTACAGCTGCTTTGGAAGTGGAAGGCGTGGACTCGGTCGCTTCCGGCAGTATGCAGAGTGTGCGCGGAATTTTGAGCAAGACGAGCCTGCACAAGCCTGTGTCCGTCGAGATGGAAGATGGCGTTGCCATGGTGACCCTGCACATCATCGCCAAGTACGGCTGCAAGATCATGTCTGTGAGCAAGAAAGTACAGGAAAACGTCAAGCAGACCATTCAGAACATGTGCGGCATCACGGTTTCCCGTGTGGATGTCGTTGTCAGCGGTCTGGCAGAAGAAGCAGAAGCCTGAGCAAACGGAAAAAATAAAACGGAAAGTTAGGATACGGATACTATGGCCCAAAATACAATGACCCGACGCGAATCCCGTGAGAACGCTTTTCTGGCGGCCTTTGCTGCTACCTTTCATACTGACCTGATGCAGGACCCTGTGCAGGCCGGTGGGGAGAGCGCAGAGCTGACGCTGGATGACTTCTCCAAGCGTCTTCTGAACGACTGGTCCGCCCACAGTGAAGAAATCGACGAGATGATCACTGCTCATCTGAAGGGATGGACCTTGTCCCGCCTGCCGCGTGTGAGCCTGACCGCCATGCGTATCAGCCTGGCGGAGATGCTGTACGGCGAGGAAAAAAAGCCTGCCGTTGCCATCAATGAAGCGGTGGAACTTGTCAAAAAGTATGGTGCCGACAATGATCATCAGTTTGTCAACGGTCTGCTGGGGTCCGTTGCGCGGGAAAAGGGCCTGACTCAGGAACCCGAAGGCGAAACATGCTGATCCTCGGGTTTGATACAAGCAACTATGCAACCTCTCTGGCGGTTTTTGACACAACAGCCGGAGAGGTTGTTTGTGATTGCAAACAGTTTCTGCCGGTCAAGAGCGGACAATTGGGTCTGCGTCAGAGCGATGCTGTGTTTCACCATACGGCTGCTTTGCCCCAGCTTCTGCAGACGATTGCCGCCAAAGCCGATTTGACCCGGGTTGGTGCCGTGGGTGTTTCTGCCCGGCCCCGGGATGTGGAAGGTTCTTATATGCCCTGCTTTCTGGCCGGGGTATGCCTGGCTCAGACGGTGGCAGCT
>DXNX01000250.1 GCA_019413245.1 Oscillospiraceae bacterium | reverse complement strand
ATGTACGGCGGGGCATACCTTCGGTGCCGCCCTGCCGGGACCTGATGCACCGCCGCCACCCGGGCCCGCAGGCTGAGCACCGGCCGCAGGGGCAGTGGGTGTTCCACCGGGGTGTCATCGCTGCCCACGCCGTACAGAATCAGGCCCGGCCGGGCGGCACCGAAGGTATGCCCCGCCGTACATGCCGGATTCAGGATGCCGTAACTGGCCTGCAGATGGGTCAGCCCCGGGTCCAGCCCCATCCCCCGGAGCAGGGTCAGGGTACGCACAAAGGTCTCGGTCTGCTTTTGGGCAAAGGCCCGGTCGGCTTCGGACGTACCGTCAGAGGTACACAGGTGGCTATATACCCCTTCCACCCGCAGGTTGGGCAGGCTGAACAGTTCCGCCAGGGTCCCGGGTTCCTCCGCCGGGATGCCCAGCCGGTGCATACCGGTATCCACCGCCAGATGCACCCGGACCGGCACGCCCCGGGCAGAAAGAGCCCGGCCGTGGTCCGCATCCGCCACCGTGGCGCACAGATGCCAGTGCCGCAGCAGCGGGGCCTGGGCGGGGTCGGTCCAGCCCAGAATCAAGATTTTCCCTCGGATGCCCGCCTTGCGCAGCTGGATGCCCTCCGACAGGCAGGCCACCGCAAAGAGGCGGACGCCCTCCCGCTGCAGGGTCCGGGCCACCGGCACGGCTCCATGGCCGTAAGCGTCCGCCTTGACCACCGCCATAAGAGCGCACGAAGAAGGCAGGGCCTCCCGCAGCAGGGCGGTATTCTGGCGCAGGGCGGCCAGGTCGATCTCCCGCCAAGCACGGGTGTCCGGAGGCAGGCTGTTCTGACGGCGGGCGGTGACGGCCTGCACCAGATAGGCCAGGGCCACGCTGAGAGGCACCACCACCGCGAAATGGACAGCGGAATTGTCCACCAGCAGGTTCCACAGGCCCAGGAAGCGGGCCGCCACCCGCACCAGTACGATGCACCAGGGATGAAGGATATACACAAACGTGGCTGTGCGGCGCACCGCCCGGTCCTGCCCGGCGTTGACCGCCAGCAGCAAGCCGAACAGCCCCCACATGGTCAGGGGCAGAAAGAGATACATACTGTCATGCCGGGGGATGTTGGCCGCATGCAGGACAAAGCCTTCCACCGTTATGGCCCCCAATCCCGCCAGGGTCAGGCAGGCATTTTGGCGGGCACCGGGCGCCGGGCGGGCGGCAAAAGCTGCCCCCAGCAGCAGAAACAAGGGCAGGAAAAACAGGCCGTTGCGGGTGTAGTCCCAGAAGGAGAGGACCACCTCATACACAGCGCCCAGCCCCGGCAGATGTCCTGCCAGGCCGTCATAGCTGTCCCCGCCCAGCCCGAGGAGATACAGCACCGCGGCTGCCGCCAGCCCGGCCCGGCCGCCCCTGGCCAGCAGGCGGGCCAGAGGCAGCGCCAGCAGCAGGGCCGGCAGATACCACAGATGATAGAAGGTGCCGTTCAGCAGCAGGTCCCGCCAGGTGACGGGGTTGCCCGCGTAGATGTTCAGAGGCAGGTACAGCAGCACCGACGCGGCATACAGCAGCAGGGTATGCCGCCACAGCCGCCCGGTGCCCTGCCAGTGGCTCCGGGCCAGAAAATACCCGCTGAGCATGGCAAAGTACGGTACCGCCACCCGGGCCAGAATCCGGGTGAGCCACAGGTCGGCCGCCGGGGAAAAGGAGGCCAGCGGGCCGGTATGGATGGCCACCACCAGTACGGCGGCCAGCAGCCGGAACCAGTCCAGCGCCGGGATGTTCCGTCTGCTCATAACTGCCCCTCCCACACCGTCAGGATGAACCCGCCCTCATTGGTGCCGGACAGCTGCCAGCAATGCCCCGGGGCGGGGCGGGTGGTGTCGGTTCCGGTGTATTGCAGATAACTCACCTGTACCCGGCGGCCGTTTTCCAGGCGGACCACCCGGGGTGCTGCCCGCAGAAAGGCCGGGTATTCCTCCAGGCAGATGCCTGCATCAGTGAGGATGCGGGCATGGGGCACCCCCACATACCGGAAATGCCAGGGTTCGGCGGCAATGCCGGTTTTGTCCTGTTTTTCCCCGGTGTATCGTTCGATAAAGCCATATCGGGTCGCCACTTTGCGAAAGGCCCCGCACACCCCGTCATAAGGAAAATCCGGGCGGATAAAGTCGATTTTGTCGGCGCTGAGGGCCAGGTCCACGGCCAGGCCGGTCTGGTGTTCGCTGCATCCGGGGCGGGCCACATATTTGGCGGTGAAGTCGGCCCCCTCTTTCCGGAAGGTGTCGTTCCAGATGGCCTGCTGCTCCTCCTGGCTGCGCCAGCCGGATACCGGCAGGATCTGCCCCGTCCCGTGCACCGCCTCGATGGCGGCGGACAGCATCCGGGCGGCAGTGCGGTCCAGGTGCTGGTCCGGCCAGCCGCCGGTGAGGGGCACCAGGTCGGGGATCAGTTCCCCCTGCAGTGGGTGGTCCCGGTTGACCAGGATCAGGTTGCCTTTGCGGGAACCGGCTGCGGTGAGGTGCAGGTCGGCGGGGGTCATGCTTCCACCCCCAGCTCCACCATCTTGTCCAGCAGCGCCGGGAAGGAATAGCCTGCCTGCCGCATCATGGCCGGGAACCGGCTGTGGGAGGTCAGTCCCGGGATGGTATTCACCTCATTGAAGACGATGCGTCCCTCCGGCGTGAGGAAGAGGTCCACCCGGGCAAAACCCCGGCAGCCCAGGGCCGCATACACGGTCCTGGCGGCGGCACGGATGCGGTCGGCGGTGGCTTCCGGGATGCGGGCCGGGCAGTGGATGGCCGAATGGCGCAGGGTGTACTTTTCGGTATAATCAAAAAGCACGTCGGCGGTGGAGGAGGCCTTCCGCCACGATGACGAGATCGTGCTGGAAGAAACCAT
>DXNX01000025.1 GCA_019413245.1 Oscillospiraceae bacterium | reverse complement strand
AGCCTGCCAAGGCAGAAGCCAAAACTGCGCGCCGCTACGTCACCCGCCGCAACAATCGGACAGGAAGCCAGCTCGATACCGTTATTGGAAATTTTTACCGTGCCGATCTGCTGTCCGGCTGCAACAGGCGCCTGCACGGCGGACGGCAGGGTGATTTGGGCGGTCAGCTCCCCTACCTCATCCTTGGGCATCAGGTAGCGCCCGGGCGCGGTGTATTCCAGCTCCACCAGTTCCTCTGCGCCGTGTTCCACCGGCAGGGTCCTGGGGGTATCCTCCGGCATGGTAGCCTCCATGCTCTCGTAATTCACAAAGCCGTAATCCAACAGCGCGGTGGCTGCGTTGAAGCGGTCCTGGCTGGAGGGTGCCCCCAGCACCACCGCGATCAGCCGCAGGCCGCTGCGTGCCGCGCTGGCACTGATGCATACCCCTGCCTTGCCGGTGGTGCCGGTCTTAAGCCCGGTGATGCCGTTATAACTCTTGAGCAGTTTGTTGGTGTTGATGAGCTGGGTGGTACCGTCCCGCAAGGTATCCATCCAGATCATGCAATAATCTTCCACCTCGGTATGGTGCAAGAGCATTTCCCGGCTCATGATGGCCACGTCCCGGGCGGTGGACAGGTGGCCGTCGGTGTCCAGACCGCAGGCATTTTCAAAATGGGTACCGGTCATCCCCAGTTCAGCGGCCTTCTCATTCATCATGGCCACGAAGGCCGGCTCGCTGCCGCCCACATATTCAGCCACAGCCACGGCGGCATCGTTGGCGCTGGAAATGCAGATGGCCTTGAGCATATCGTTGAGAGTCATCTGTTCCCCCGGTTCCAACCAGATCTGACTGCCGCCCATACTGTAGGCATGTTCCGACACCGGCACATAATCCTCCAGAGAAATTTTGCCGGCCTCCAGCGCTTCAAAGGTCAGCAGCAGGGTCATTACCTTGGTGATGGAGGCAATGGGCCGCTGCTCGTCGGCGTTTTTCTCGTACAGGACGGTGCCGGTGTCTTCATCGATCAGTATGGCCGCCTGGCAAGGCACATCAAAATCAGCCGCCGTGGCAGGCACGATTTCCTGTGCCATTGCCGCCGGGACCGCCGCCAGGCACAGACTCAGACACAGTACCAGGCAAACAAGCCGTTTTTTCATGGCAGAAGCCTCCCCTTTTGCAAAACTCTTGCCTCATCTTATGCACTGCAAAGCCCGAATATGGCTGCTTGTGCTTTCGGGCATTTGCCCTTATAATAGTAGGATAAGATTTATAGCAAAAGGATGGACCGATTATGCGCGTCAGCTTTTATACCCTTGGCTGCAAAGTCAACCAGAACGAGACCGGTGCCCTGGCACAGTTGTTTGAAGCCAGCGGCTACACTGTGGTCGAAACCGGCGAGGCCGCCGACGTGTATGTGGTCAACAGCTGCACCGTGACCAATTTTGGCGACCAGAAAAGCCGCAAGTGGCTGCGCCGCCAGAAACGGGAGCATCCCGGCGCTGTGACCGTGCTGACCGGGTGCTATCCCCAGGCTTTTCCGGAAGAAGCGGCCGCCATTGCCGAAGCCGATGTGGTGACCGGGTCCGGCAACCGCCACGCCATCCTGCAGGCGGTTCAGAAGGTGCTGGACGGCACCGCCGAGCGGGTGGTGGACATTCGCCCCCATGAAAAGGGAGAAAAGTTTGAAGATCTGCCCATGGACCGCTTTGCGGAACATACCCGCGCCTTCGTAAAGGTGGAAGACGGCTGCAACCGCCGCTGTGCCTACTGTGTGATCCCCCGCGCCCGGGGACCGGTGCGCAGCCGGGCCGAGAGCAGCATTCTGGATGAGCTGCGCCGCCTTGTCCAGACCGGATACCGGGAAGTGGTTCTCACTGCCATCAGTCTGCCCAGCTACGGCACCGACACCGGCACCGGTCTGGCCGAACTGGTGGAGCATGCCGCCGCGGTGCCGGGCATTGACCGCATCCGGCTGGGCAGTCTGGACCCGGACATGCTCACCGATGAGGACATCCGCCGTCTGGCCGCCGTGCCCCAGCTGTGCCCCCAGTTCCACCTGAGCCTGCAAAGCGGCTGTGACAAGACTCTGCGGGCCATGCGCCGTCCCTACACCACCGCCCAGTATGCCGAGGTGGTGCGCAAACTGCAGGAAGCCTTCGGGCCGGAGAACCTGAGCCTGACCACCGATGTGATCGTGGGCTTTCCCGGCGAGACCGAGGAGGACTTTGAACAGAGCATGGCTTTCGTGACCGGGCAGCGCTTTTTGAAAGTGCATGTATTCCCCTATTCCCGCCGTTCCGGCACCCCGGCTTATGATTTTCCCGACCAGATTCCCGAGCACGAGAAGGAAGCCCGCAGTCACCGCATGAGCGAGGCTGTGGAAGCAGTGCGGGCCGAGGAAGCCGCGGCCATGTGCGGGCGGCAGGCAGAGGTCCTGCTGGAAACACCCCTTTCCAACACCCTGTTTACCGGGTACACCAAGCAGTATCTGCCGGTGGTGGTAACGGCCCCCGGGCACAAGAGTGGCGACATCGTGACCGTAACCCTGGGAGAATGGGACGGGCAGCGCTCCAAGGCAACGGCCGAAGACGCCCCTGCCTCCCACTGAAATCAGAACCGTTTTTTGACAGCAGGACCGCGTTGACGGCCCTGCTTTTTTAATAGGAAGATCCGATCAGCGAATGTTTCCTGTCATTTTGCCGTTTTCGCTGCCAAATTTACACTTTTCCCCTTGCCAAACCCGGCTGTTCTTGGTAATATTTTAACAGGAGCACATGTTCTATAATTTTGCGGGAAAAGGTGTATTTTTCCGTGCGCTCCCAAAATGCGTATTTAAGGAGAGTAAAGCGCAATGAGAGGCATTTATACCCCTGTAACCGATATTCGGCGCAAGGTGTTTACCGAAGTCGCCCGGATGTCCTACGAAGTGAACGACATGAAAGAGCTGGATTATCTGATGCACGAACTTCCGTATCGGATCATCCCCGGTGAGGAGCGCTCGCTGCGCAGCAGCATCTTCCTGGAAAGAGCCATCGTGTCCGAACGTATCCGTCTGGCCATGGGCCTGTCCCTGCGCCCGCTGGACAAGAGTGTTTCGGCCAGCGAAGGCCTGGCGGAAAGCGTGACCGCCGACAAGTACTATGAACCGCCCCTGATCAACGTCATCAAGTACGCCTGCAACAAGTGCCCGGAAAAACTCATCAAGGTCACTTCCCTGTGTCAGGGCTGCCTGGCGCATCCCTGCCAGGAAGTCTGCCCGAAGAAGGCCATCAGCTTCCGCAATGGCAAGAGCCACATCGACCAGAGCCTGTGCGTCAAGTGCGGCCGCTGCGTGGCCACCTGCCCGTACAACGCCATCGTGCGCGTGGAACGCCCCTGCGCCAAGGCCTGCGGCATGGACGCCATCCATTCCGACCAGTACGGCCGTGCGGAGATCGACTACAACAAGTGCGTGAGCTGCGGCATGTGCCTGGTCAACTGCCCCTTCGGCGCCATTGTGGACAAGGGCCAGATCTTCCAGCTGATCCAGTCCATCAAGCGCGGCGACCGTGTCATTGCCATCGTTGCTCCCGCTTTCGTCAACCAGTTCCCCGGCGTTACCCCCGCCAAGCTGCGTGAGGCCATGAAGCTGCTGGGCTTTGCCGGCATCTCCGAAGTAGCCATCGGCGCCGACCTGTGCACCATCGACGAAGCCAAGGACTTTATGGAAGAAGTTCCTGCCAAGCATCCCTTCATGGGCACCTCCTGCTGCCCGGCCTGGAGCGTGATGGCCAAGAAGCTCTTCCCCGAATATGCCGACTGCATCAGCATGACCATGACCCCCATGGTGCTGACCGCCCGTCTCATCAAGAAGGACGACAAGAACGCCCGCATTTGCTTCATCGGCCCCTGCGCCGCCAAGAAGCTGGAAGCCAGCCGCCGTTCTGTCCGCAGCGAAGTGGACTTCGTGCTGACCTTCGAGGAACTGATGGGCCTGTTCGAGGCCAAGCAGATCGACTTCAGCTCTCTGCCTGACGACCCCAACGACAACTTTGACGAAGCCAGTGGTGATGGCCGCGGATTCGCCGTTTCCGGCGGCGTGGCTCAGGCCGTTGTCAACGTCATCAAGAAGATGGACCCCGACCGTGAGGTCAAGGTGGCTTCCGCCCAGGGTCTGGCCGATTGCCGCAAGATGATGATGATGGCCAAGGCCGGCAAGTACAACGGCTACCTGCTGGAAGGCATGGCCTGCCCGGGCGGCTGCATCGCCGGTGCCGGCACGCTGGCCGACCCCGCCCGCAGCGCCGCCATGCTGGCCAAGTACAAGGCCCAGGCGCCCATGTCCAGCCCGCTGGACACCCCGTACCGTGAGAACCTGGAAGCGCTGAAGTACTGATGCCCTTCTGCCTGTACGGTGTCTGACAAATGAAGCAAGCAGCCCCCGCACCATTCGGTGCGGGGGCTGCTTTTATATTGTTGGATTTACTTGTGGTATTTCATACCGGCATTGATGGTACAGGCACGGTACAGCTGCTCGGTCAAGACCAGCCGGGCCAGCTGATGAGGCAGCGTGATGCGTCCCAAGGAAATCCGTGCCTGGGCTGCCGCCTTGACTTCGGGAGAAAGGCCATGGGACGAGCCAATGAGAAATGCCATATCCCCTGCCCCGCTGTTGGCGCGGTCGGCAATCATGGCGGCCAGCTCCTCGCTGGAGATCTGGCGTCCTTCCACGCACAGGGCTACCACATAGGCCCCCTTGCGCACCGACGCCAGCATGGCTTTGCCTTCCTTTTCCAGCGCCTTTTCAATCAGGGCCGGGCTGGGGTTGCGGTCGGCTACCGGGGATTCCGGCAGTTCAATGATGCGGAAATGGCAGAACCCGCCCAGCCGCTTCTGATATTCGGCTACACCGGCCGCAAAGTAGGAGGCATTGAGTTTGCCGACACAGATCAGATCAATGTTTTGCATGGGCAGACCTCAGAATTCTATGTAAGTGGAAACTTCATTGCGGCTTTGTGCCTGAATGAGCACATCCCGCCCCGGCTGTACACCCGCACTGAGCAGCACGTTGTACACGGTGGTCAGCGCCAGTTCCGGAGTGTTGTTTGTCTGGCTCAAATGGCACAGGGCAAACTTTTTGCAGCCGTCCTGGATCAGGTCCAGAATGGCCGCTGCACAGGCGCGGTTATCCAGATGCCCCCGGTCGCTGGCAATGCGCACCTTGAGGTAATACGGATACGGTCCCCCGTGCAGACTGAACGCGTCGTAGTTGGCTTCCAGCGCCACCAGATTACAGCCCGCCAGATTTTCGGCCACCACCGGCGTGAGCTCCCCCAGGTCGGTGGCCAGGGCCATGGTGCTGCCATCCGGCGTGCGGATACGGTATCCGCAGCAGGGCACGTCATGGCTGGTGGGGAAAGATCTGACGGTAAAGCCGCCGATGTCCTCAGTGCGGCCATCCATAGCCACCGCGTCGATGGCCGGCGGTAAAGTGCCGCGGGATTCCAGCATATCCAGCGTAGCGGCGCTGGAAAACACCGGCACATTGTAGTGTTTGAGGAAAGTTTCCAAACCGGCCACATGGTCGGCGTGCTCATGGGTGATGAGAATTCCGTCGCAGTCGGATACCGCCAGCCCCAGGCTGGACAGCGCTTTCAGGGTGGTCCGGCAGCTCTTGCCCATGTCAATAAGAAGGTAACGGCCCTGGTGGACCACCAGGGCGCAGTTACCGGAAGAACCGGAATATAAAGTTGTGAATAATGCCATCCGCGCAGCTCCGATCACATTGCGCGGGTCACGGTATTCACCGGCGTTTCCACGCGGCGGATATCCGCACCCAGGGCCTGCAGCTTTTCCACGATGTTTTCGTATCCGCGCTCAATATGGGCGGTCTCATCGATCTCGCTCACGCCGTCAGCAGCCAAGGCCGCCATAACCATAGCAGCACCGGCACGCAGGTCCAGAGCCCGCAGCGGGGCCGGACTCAGGCGCTTGACGCCCTCAATGACCGCCACCTGTCCGTCCACCTGGATGTTGGCTCCCATGCGGATGAGCTCATCCACATAGCGGAAACGGTTTTCCCAGATGCCTTCGGTCACGATGGAGGTACCTTCGGCCAGAGTCAGCAGCACCGTCATCAGCGGCTGCATATCCGTGGGGAAACCGGGATGGGGCATGGTCTTGATCTTCAGCGGCTTCAGGTCACCGCTGCGGCGGATGCGCATGGAATCATCATATTCGGTGATCTCACAACCGGCGGCACGCAGCTTGGCCGTGATGGGTTCCATGTGCTTGGGAATCACGTTGCGCAGCAGCACATCACCCTTGGTGATAGCGGCAGCCACCATATAACTGCCGGCCTCGATCTGGTCCGGAATGATGGAATAGTTGCAGCCGTGCAGTTTCTTGACGCCGCGGATCTTTATCACATCGGTACCGGCACCGTGGATGTCGGCGCCCATCATGTTCAGGCAGTTGGCCAGGTCCACGATATGCGGTTCACGGGCCACGTTTTCCAGAATGGTCTGGCCGTCAGCCATGGCAGCCGCCAGCATGGCATTCATGGTGGCGCCCACCGAGACCGTATCAAAGAAGATATGGGCACCGGTCAGGTGTTCGGAACGAACGCGGATCTGTCCGTATTCCACCGAATCATCCGCTCCCAGAGCCGTGAACGCCTTAAGGTGCTGGTCAATGGGCCGGGGGCCCAGGTTGCAGCCGCCGGGCATGGCCACCTGACCCGCACCGAAACGGCCGAGCAGCGCTCCCAGGAAATAGTAGCTTGCCCGCATCTGACGCGAGAGCTCGTTGGAGACTTCGGTGCAGTTGATATGGGTGGTATCGATTTCGTAGGTATTTTTGCTGATCATCCGGATACCGGCGCCCAGCTCGCTCAAAATCTGCAGGGACGCCATAACATCACTGATGCAGGGCAGATTTTCAATCAGGCATTTGTCCGCCGCCAGAATGGTGGCCGGCAGAATGGCCACAGCCGCGTTTTTGGCGCCGCCGATGACCACTTCTCCCGAAAGGGCTTTGCCCCCGCGAATCACAAACTTTTCCAAGTGGTTACTCTCCTTTGAGTTTCCGCCTGCGGTCCACGGCGCACAGCCATCGCACATGCACCGGATTACAGGACCGCATTGTTATTTTTATTATACACCTTGCCGCACTGTTTGAAAAGTGTCGGCCTTATTATTTGCAGGGATTTGGTAAAAACACAGGGCTTGGCAAATTTTCTTTAGACAAGGTGACGGCGTTTACATGTTACCAAAGAAGTTTCTTGCGCTTACCAATGTGCCGTTCTGGTACATTTCAAAGTGGCAGTGGTTACCGGTGGAGTTGCCGGTGGAACCCACATAGCCAATCACCTGACCGCGCTGCACAGCCTGTCCGACGGAGCAGCCCAGCGCCGACATATGGCCGTACAGAGTCCGCCAGCCGTTGCCGTGGTCGATGATGACATAGTTGCCGTAACTGTAATGGTATCCGGCGGTGACGACCTCACCGGAATCGGAAGCATAGATGGGCGTGCCATAGGGTGCGCAGATGTCGGCGCCCTTATGATAAGAGCTCATCCAACGGCTGACGTAGGTATAGCCGGGCACCGGCCACATCCATTCACCCGAACCGTAGGTAGCCGTCATGCCGCTCTTCAGACGGGTGCCCTTGGTGACGTATTCGGTCACGGGCTCTTTCAGGGTCTCCACCTTGACGATGTTGGTCTCGGTCACGGCACCATCCACATACACCACATCCTGGGTCAGCTCCTGGATGCCGTTCTCGCCCGGGCTGTCCACCACCGTCTTGCCGAAGTCGTACTCGTCACTCTCACTGGTGACGGTATCGAAGGGAATCTCAACCGTGTAGGTCTGGCGCTCGATGACCTCCACCTTCAGCATTTCCGGAGAGGATACGCCGGTGGTGATCTGCTCCCCTTCTTCCAGTTCCTGGTCCAGGGAGGTCAGCTGCGGGTTCATGGAGGCCAGCGAATCCCAGGACACACCGGTGTTGTCCACCACCGTCTGCACCGTCTCGTCGGCGCCGGCGGTGTAGGTCATGGGACCGCCGCCCTCGTTCATGGCTGCAATCACGTCACTGTACGGCATGATGGAATCCAGCAGATAAATGCCGTCCACCAGAGAGATGTCATGTACAAAGCTGACGCGGCGGTTCGGGTCGGAGGTATCTTCATACGGCTGCTTGATGCTTTCCAGATAGGAACGCAGATGGTCGCCGTCGTTGATGACAAACTTCAGTTCCCCGTCCACATACACGGCCGTGCCTTCACCGATCTCATCACTGGAGGCACCCAGAATAGCGTTGGCCACTTCACTTTCGGTCATGGTTTCGTTGTTGATGGCCAGCGTATATGTAGGCGAAATATTCCACTGTCCTTCGGACACGCTGCCGCCGTTGCTCTGCATCACGCTCTTGGCGGTATCAATACGTCCCTGCACATCATCGCGGGCGTTTTCGAATACCTGTTCGTTGGCCACATAGCCCACGGACTCACCATCCACAATGACATTCAGCACATAATCATAGCCCAGGCCGGTCCTGACCACATAGAAAAGGCCGACAGCGGCCGCCACAGGCAGCAGGTAGGACAATGCATTCAGCACGACCGGGAAATACCGCAGTGCACCGCGTCGGAAATAGCGCATTTTTTCCTTGCGGATCTGGCGGGCACTTTCGTCCGGAAGGGCCTCTTCCAGCTCACCGATATGCTTGAGGCCGGAATGCATCCGGCGGAACGGCTCGGTGAGGTCTTCCAGCAGGGTGATGAATCCCAGCAGGAAAGGCCGTGCAATGGTCAGAAGCAGCTGCCCGGCATGGGCCGCCACCACCCGGACGCTCTTTTCCACGCCGCGGACAGCGCAGATCATGGCGTATTCCACCCAGAAACCGATCAGGTACAAAACATCCCCGATGATGGTGGCATGGGGCAGGCGCTGCACCATATTGGCCATGCGGGCACGGCGGGCTTTCTTTTTGGTATGACGATGCCAGGAACGCACCGTCATACTGCAGCGGACATCGTCCAGCCAAAGAGCCAGCTTGCCGGGTCCGCGGTGCTTTTTGCTGCGTCCCGACTTCTTGCTCGTGGGCTTTTCGTCAAGTTGCGAAGACTTCAAAACGGAACTCCTTTCCGCGCCCGGAAGACGCGTACACAGGGAAACTCAAAAGTAGGTACATTCATTCTTCTGCCATTCCTGGGTCGGTCAGCGGCAAGTCGCGCAGGACTATCCGCAGTTCATCCCCAGAAGGCAGACCACAGGCCCGGCAGGCACCGGAAAAGTCATCAGACGGCAGACTTTCAAACCGGTGCGGCTCAGCGTGCGGCGGTTCGGCAAAGGCCAGCACAGCGCAATGCAGGGCGTGGCGGTGCAGAAGCGTTTCTGCGCCGCCGTACAGGGAATCCCCTGCCAGCGGGTGGCCGATATAGGCCATGTGCACCCGGATCTGGTGGGTACGGCCGGTGCGCGGCAGGCAGGCCACCAGGCTGTGACCGCCTCCGGCAGCCAGCACCAGGTAATCGGTGCAGCTGGGTTTGCCGTCGGCGCGCACGCACCGCCCGATGATGGAATCACCGCGGCGGCCCAAAGGCGCGTCGATACGGCCCGGTCCCGGGGGCATCTCCCCCTCTACCAGGGCCAGATAGCATTTTCGGGCGGAAGCCGCCAGCCCCGGTGCCGCGTAGGCATTCTGGGCCAGCAGAACCAGACCGCTGGTATTTTTGTCCAGGCGGTTGGTAGGGCGGAACACCCCCGTGCGTCCGCTGCTTTGCAGATGGTACAGCCAGCCGTTGGCCAGCGTGCCGTCGGTGTGGTTCAGGGTGGGATGCACGGCCAGGCCGGCGGGCTTGTCCACCACGGCAGCGAAAGCACTTTCGTAAACCAGAGTGAACGGGACCGGCTGAGGCGTGACCGACGTGGGCGGTTCGGGCGGCAGTTCAAACCGGATGGTCTGGCCTGCGTGTACCGGCCGGTCGGTGTGCAGCGGTGCGTCGTCGGCAAAAAAGCCCTGTCCCTGATGTTTGACCGCCTTGATGCAGGAGGCACTGACACCCATCTGGCGTAAAAACACGCCAAGACGTTGACCTTCCGCCTGCGGCGGCACCGTAAACACCAGCGACTGCAAGACGCAGACCGCCCCCTTCCCCACACTTATACGATTGCCATTATAGCATAAAGCGGCGTATGTTGCAAACCGCTTGCCAAAATTTCATCGATGTGGTATATTTTAACGTAACGAGTGGAACATACGACGGCGGGACGGCGTTGGCAACAGCGACCGTTCTGAGGAAAGTCCGGGCTTCTCAGAGGCATGACAACTGCTAACGGCAGCCGGGGGCGACCCTAGGGAAAGTGCAACAGAAAGAAACCGCCGCCTTCGGGCGGTAAGGATGGAAAGGCGAGGTAAGAGCTCACCAGCGCACTGGCGACTTTGCGGCTATGTAAACCCTGTCAGAAGCAACATCCGTATGGGACATATGTGGAAGCCTCGCACGTCCCGGAGATGGCATGACGCCTGCGACCTCGTGCCACAGGCGCGGAGCCTTGCGGTGACGCAAGGTCAAGATAGATCGTCGTTTGATACAGAACCCGGCTTACGGTCCAGTCGTTACAAAACGCGCCCGCCAGGAAGGGAAACCTTCCGGCGGGCGCGTTTTCTTTGTCTGTTCAAATCAGCGGGAGGATCAGCAGCAGAATGACTCCGGGCAGGCCCAGCACGGCGGCCACAAATCCGGTAAAAGCGTTCAGGGGCAGGGTCACACCGGTATACGGAGCCAGCAGGGCCACCGCAGCCAGCCCTGCCACCCCGCACACCGCCCCGGCCAGCACACTGCGCACCGGATGCTGTCCGGCCGCCGCGGTGCGGGCCACCGCCAGCAGGCAGATTCCCCCCAACACCAGCATCAGCGGCGGCAAGGTGCCTCACCTCCCCGCAGCTCCCGCAAGAGAAACCGGCAGCGACATTCCAGCGCGGCGTGCTCATAAATCAGCTGCTCCACCGCGAAGCGGTCCTGGGCCTCCTGAAAGGCGGCTTCGTTGGCACGCAATTCCCGATAGGTCCGGCGCAGCGCTGCCACAGCGGCAGCCCGAGCTTTGCGCGCCGAGCGTTCTCGGCGATTGCTTGGTGAAAAGAATCCCATGGCGTCGCTCCTTCCCCGTTCAGAGCAGAATACAGATCAGGCCGTCGCAGCCTTCGTTGATGATGCGCTCCAGGGTGGTCTGCAGGCGGGAACGGGCCGCCTGGGGCATATGCAGCAGCTTGGCCTGGAGGCCTTCGTTGACCAGTTCGTTCAGGCTCTTGCCGAAGATGTTGGTGCTCCACAGCTTGCCGGGGTCGCTCTCGAAATCCTTGAGCAGATTGCGGATGAGCTCTTCCCCCTGCTCCTCACTGCCCACGGTGGGAGAAAGTTCGGTGTGGATGACCGCCCGCATGATGTGCAAAGAGGGCGCACTGGCCGACAGGCGCACGCCGTACTGCCCGCCCTGACGCACGATCTCCGGCTCTTCCAGTTTGAGTTCATCCAGCCCCGGCATGACGATACCGTACCCGGTAGCCTCCACCTGGGCCAGGGCCCCCTTGAGCTTTTCATAGGCGCGCTTGGCCCGGGCCAGTTCCACGATGCAGGGCAGCAGGCTGGCTTCATCCACAATGTCCAGCCCCGTCTGTTCCCCGAGGATCTTGTAGAAAATATCCTGGGCAATCCCCAGGCGCAGGTGTACTGTGCCGGTGGCCAGATCCATGCCGATGAGGGTCGCGTCGGTGATATACTCGCAGTCGATCTGCAGGTTGCGGCGGCTCACATCCCCCATCTTGCGGGCCTTGGAGGCCATCTCCAGCAGGGCACCGTACACCGCGCTCTGCAGCCAGTGGCCGGGTTCCAGCATGGTCACCCAGGGCGGCATGGAGACGGCGATCTCCCGGATGGGGAACTCATACAGCAGTTTTTGCAGAACTTCGTCCAGCTTTTCGGCGGTGACTTCCAGACAATTGATGGGCACCACGGTCCGACCGTACTGCTCCTGCAGTTCTTCGGCCAGGGCACGGCTGGCTTCGCTGTCCGGGTCGGTGCAGTTGAGCAGAATCAGGTAGGGCCGCCCGCTTTCCTCCAGCTCCTGCATGATGCGGCGCTCGGCATCCACATAGGCTTCCCGGGGCAGGTCCGCGATAGAACCGTCGGTGGTGACAGCCAGACCGATGGTGGAATGTTCCCGGATGACCCGCCGGGTACCGGTTTCGGCAGCCAGGTCAAAAGGCACGGCAGAGTCGAACCAGGGGCTTTTCACCAGCCGGGGTTCGCCGTTTTCCTCATGGCCGAGGGCGCCGTCCACCATGTAGCCCACACAGTCGATGAGCCGTGCCCGGAAGCTGCCCCCACCGGACAGTTCGATCTCTACGGCCTGCTCGGGGATGAATTTGGGTTCGGTGGTCATGATGGTCCGCCCGGCGGCAGACTGGGGCAGTTCGTCGGTGGCGCGGGCGCGCTGGGCATCCTGCTTGATATGGGGCAGCAGCATCAGCTCCGCAAACCGTTTGATAAAACTGCTTTTGCCGCTGCGCACCGGCCCCACGACACCAATGTAGATGTCGCCGCCGGTGCGCCGGGCCATGTTCTGATAAATCTGTTCCTGGGTCACAGGAGGGTCCCCCTTTCCTCGTTACAGAGCCGCCGGAATCAGCAAACAGGCGGCCTGGGTGGTGGTTTCCTGTCCGGCATCGGTCAGACCGTTGGCGGCAGTCAGATCCCCGGCGCGGGCATGGTAGCGCTTGGCGATATCAAAAAGCCGTTCCCCCGCCTGGGCATAGTAGAGATAGAGCGCCGGGCCGTCGGCTTTGTCCGGGTATTCCTCCCCCAATTCCACCGTCTGCACCACGTCCCGGCTCTGCACATACAGAAGCTGCCCATGGACGGCCAGTTCCGCTTCCACCCGCATGCGGTCCCCGCTGCGGCTGCTGGTTACCCGCGCCACGCTGACGCCCGCATGCACCACAAAATCGGCGGCCTGGCCCGGCCAGGAATCCGGCAGCTGCCAGGTGAAAGGTTTGTCGTAACAGGTCATCTCACCCCGGGCATCGGCGCACAGCACATGGGCCACGCCCCGTCCGGTGAGGCGGACACTGCCAGGGGTGCTTTCCTCCTCCCCTGCCTGGGTCCCGCCCAGGGTGACAAAGCAGCCCCGCACCACCGCTTCGGGGTCGGGCAGGGCGTCCTCCACGCTGACCGACACGGTGGTGTCCAGATCGGCGGCTTTTTGCAGCAGACGACAGGGGCTGACGGTGACTTCGGTCTGGCAGACGGTGGAGTAGGCATCCGCCACGGCAGTATATTCCACGGCGCGCCAGGTCTCAGCATGCAGCTTCCAGGTCACGGTGAGCATGGGTTCGTCCCCGGCGTTGTCGGCGGCAGCCAGGGTAGCGGACAGTACCTCGCCCCAGCAGCAGCACATGTCCCCTTCTGCGGCGCCTTCCATCTCCACCGTCTGCTGCACCGGCAGTTCCTTCTGCCGTACCGACAGGTCTTCCTCCCCTTCGGGGCGGTAGACGGCTTCCAGACGCAGGATACCCTGGCAGCTGATCTGGCCGATCTGCACTGTACAGCTTTGGGACAGATAGCAGCCGCCGATGTCCAGGATTGCTTCTCCGGTGCCGGGCAGCGGGAAAGTCGTTTCGGCCGTGCAAGCTTTTTCCACGGCTGCCACCGGGGTCACACCGCACAACGTCTGGGTACGCTGTTCAATGCCGCAGTCCGCCAGGGAGGTCAGCAGGTCCCGCTCTTCCAGCTGCAGCGCTGCCACACACAGGGTATAGGCGCCCCGCAGGTCGATCCGATGTTCGCTGACAGCCCGGCAGTTGCAGTATTCCACCTCCCCCCACAACCGCGCCGGACCGGGGGCATACCGTCCGGCGGGCAGTTCCACCGATTTTTCAAAGGAGAATTTCTGCTCGGTCCTCCACAGTCGGGCACCGTTTTCATCCGACTGATAATACACCGTACACCGCAGATACCCGTCTCCCTGCCAGCGGGCACCAGTCAGGTCGTTGTGCATGACCACCGGCTCGATCAGACACTTGACGATCTTGAACACAGCGGGCAGGTAGTCGGGGATGAGGATCTCCGTTTCCACCGGCAGTTCCAGCCGCGTTTCCCATCGCCCGCCATAGGCGGTGATGGTATCGTTGAACACCTTCAGTTCCATCATGTATGTCCTCCCTTGTGTTGCTTTGGGCTTTCTTGTGCATCTATATGCACCCCACGGCGGAAATAGCATACAGCGGGACAAGTTTTTCAGGGCGGATTCCGGGCAAAGAAAAAAGCCCCGCCCGAAGGCGGAGCCATGTTCCGGATATTGTGCCGGACGGCGGGTGCTCAGACCTTGAACACCGCGCGCAGAATCCAGCGGAAAGCTGGCGGACATTTGACAATGACGATTTGCATAGCGCACCTCCAACCTCTTTTTTACCTGGGGTGAGCCATACTATGCAGGTAAATTTGCCGATGTTACCCGTCGGCGCGGGAAAGCACCACCAGACCGTACCCGCTGCGGCAGGCAAGGGTCGCCTGCGGGGCGGTGAATTCGTTGCTGACGCCCAGCGGATAATCCGGGGTGAGGGTGGCGTCTTCCAGCGGATAAAACACGCCCTGCTCGCTTACGCCCTGCAGCGGGCCGTCCAGCGGGAACAGGGAAAGGTACATCCACTCCCCTCTTTCCAGCGTCAGGGGTTGACCGGGGCACAGAACATGCAGTTCGCTGTGCTCATTGGCCAGGGTAACTTTGACCCCTGCCTTTGCCATGAACAGAGCCGTGTTCAGGTTGGCCAGCGTATGTTCCAGACGGGCACCGCCCAGCGCACCGAGAAAGACGACCTCCTGACATCCGTGTTCCACCAGCCAGCGGGCGGCGTAGTGGGTGTCGGTATCATCCTTCACATGAGGCAGGATGATGGTTCCTTCGGGGACCGGGTCCGGCCGGGGAGCCGAGTCAAAATCCCCCAGCAGCAGGTCCGGACGGATGCCCAGACGGTCGGCATTGCGGTAGCCTGCATCACAGGCAATGACAAAGGTATCCGGCGTCAGGTAGCGCCGCATATCCGCTGTGACCGGCACAGCAGAAAGCACCGCCGCGCGGGTGCAGGGCGCGGCGGGCTTGATTTCCTGATTGGGCTGCGGGTCGGTGAGTTTCACCGCTCCCACTCCTTTCGTTGGCTGGCTTCCTCGTACATAGCCAGGTAGCTTTCGTACCGGCTGGGCGAGATAAGGCCTTCTTCCAGGGCTGCACGCACGGCACAGCCTTTTTCGCTGCGGTGAGAGCAGCCGGTAAACTGACATTTGCCGAAGTAGGGTTCAAACTCCGGGAAGGCGTGCTGCAATTCCTCCTTGGGAATACGGCACAGCTTCTGGGCTTCCAGGCTGGCAAATCCGGGGGTATCCGCAATGCGGCCGCCGCAGCTCTCAAAAATTTCCACTTCACGGGTGGTGTGCCGGCCGCGGCCCAGCTTCTGGCTGATGTCACCAGTGGCCCGGCGCAGTTCCGGGTCCAAAGCGTTGAGCAGTGTGGACTTGCCCACGCCGGAGTTACCGCAGAAGGCACACAGGTTCCCCTTGATGTAGCCGCGCAGTTCGTCCAGACCTTCGCCGGTCTCATAGTGCAGCTGCACCACCGGGATGGTGCTTTTTTCATAGGCCGCCACCAGTTTATCGGCAGCCGCCAGGTCCGCCTTGGTGATGACCAGCACCGGGCGCACATCCTGGTAGACCGCCGCGGCGGTCAGTTCGTCCAGGATACGGGTGCTGGGGACCGGCTGGGTGGTGCTGGCCACAATGAACAGCACATCCAGATTGGCTACCGGCGGGCGGATGAAAACATTTTTGCGGGGCAGGATCTCCTCAATGGCAGCCTTGTCGGCGCTCAGGGTTACATTGTCCCCCGCCACCGGCGTGATGCCGCGCTTGCGAAACACGCCCCGGGCACGGCATTCCACGATGCCGTCCTCCGTGCGGACATAATAAAATCCGCCGATTCCTTTTGTAATATAGTCCATTTAACCTTCCTTATACAGGAAGCCGCTGCTGGAGCTGTACACGCTGCCGTCTCCGGTCTGCCAGCGGTGATCCCAGTTGCCGTCGCCCAGGTCTTCGTCCCATTCCTTGACAACACTGTTCGGGTCGCCGTTCAGTGCGGTGCCGGCGTTGGGGTCAACAGTCGCTTCCGGCACACCGGAAGAGACATACAGAACCACCACACCGTTAATGCTGGTCTGGGTACCGGCGCTTGGATTCTGGGACAGGACCGTGCCCTGAGGCTGGTCACTGGCCTGTTCCACCACCTTGGTGACCAGGTTCAAGGCACGCAGTTCGCTGCGGGCTTCCCCTTCGGTCAGGCCCTCCACGGCGGGTACGATGACGCTGGTGTCCACCGAGGGCTTGGCCACATACAAAATGACGGTGGAGCCGCCCTCCACCTGGTTGCCGGCAGCCGGGTCAGTACGGATGACCGTCCCTTCACCCACGCTGTCGTTGGTTTCACGTTTGGTCACAACAGAAACGCCCAGATCGGTCAGGGTCTGCTTGGCCGTTGCCTTATCGGTACCGGCCACGTCCGGCAGGGTAATATACTCGGTGCCGAGGCTGACTTTCAGGGTGATTTTCTGCTGTTCCTTCACAGTGCGTCCCGCGGCGGGAGACTGCTGAAAGATGGTGCCTGCGGGGTAGCTGGAATTGTATTCCTGCACGATGTCGGGGTCAAGCAGGGAAAAGTATTCCGAGGCACGAAATTCGTCCTCCGTCATGCCCACAAAGTCGATGAGCTGCACGTTGGCACGGTTGGAGAACAGAGGGTTGGTGGAGTTGGTGAAAATCAGGTACACCAGAATGGTAGCACCGATGACAAACGCCACGGCCATGCCGAAGAAGATCGGCAGCAGCGAGAAACTCTTTGTCTTTGCCGCGGATTTTGCTCTTGTGTTGCGCACGCCCTTGCCTTTGCCCTTTCCACCCGCGGTGGGAGCGCCGGCGCGCCGTGCCTGCTGGGTGCTGATACCGGACTTGGTGCCCCCGACCACCTTGTTGATGGTCTTGCTGGGAGAGTCCTGGGTGTTGTATTCATACTCAAAGCGGATGCTGGGGTTCTGTTTGAACGCCTTGATGGCTTCCAGCATTTCAGCCGCGCTCTGGTAGCGGTCCGCCGGGTCCTTCTCCATGGCCTTCTCGGTGATCTGGCGCAGTCCTTCGGGTACATTAGGAGCCACTTCTGCCAGAGGCTTCGGCTTTTCGGAGATCTGCATGATGGCGATGGACACCGTGCCGGTGCCGTCGAAAGGCAGCTTGCCGGAGAGCATCTCATACAGCATGACACCCACCGAATAAATATCGGTGCGGGCGTCGGTATGGTCACCCTTGGCCTGTTCGGGGCTGATATAATGCACCGAACCGATGGCCTTGTCACTGATGGTCTGGCTCTGGGCACGGGAGAAGCGGGCAATACCGAAGTCCATCATCTTGATGGAACCGTCTGCCTGCAGCATGATGTTCTGGGGCTTCACATCCCGGTGGACGATGCCTTTGGAGTGGGCATGTTCCAGCGCAGACAACACCTGGGTGGCAAAGTGCACGACCTCTTTCCAGGTCAGTGCACCGCCGCGCTGTTTCAGGTATTCTTTCAGGGTGATGCCGTCGATATACTCCATCACGATATACTGCAGTTTATCGGTCACCGAAACGTCGTACACCTTGACGATGTTCGGGTGATCCAAAATCGAGATGGCTTTGCTTTCGTTCTTGAAACGGCGGACCAGTTCCTCATTGCCCAGGAACTCTTCCTTCAGGACCTTGACCGCAATGCCGTTGCCGGTGCGGATGTCGCGGCCCTTGTAAACGTTGGCCATGCCGCCCACACCGATCAGGCTTTCAATCAGGTAACGGCCGTCCAGTTTTTTACCAATCAGGTTATCCATTTGCTTCCTCCCTTGATTGATCCGTACTT
This sequence comes from Oscillospiraceae bacterium, assembly GCA_019413245.1. Classification (GTDB taxonomy): domain Bacteria; phylum Bacillota; class Clostridia; order Oscillospirales; family Ruminococcaceae; genus Gemmiger. The sequence continues at coordinate 4,623 of DXNX01000025.1, read as the reverse complement.
TCCACACCCAACAGCAGGACCGTGATATTGTCCTGCCCGCCGCCGCGCAGTGCGCGGTCGATCAACAGCCGGGGCGTATCAAAAAAAGCGGTTTCCTGCAAGATCTGGGCGATCTCTTCGTCGGGAACCATATTGGTCAGGCCGTCGGTACACAAAAGAAGAATATCGCCGGCCGCCACTTCACAGCGGTTGTATTCGGGCACAATGCTGGCCGAGACCCCCAAAGCCCTGGTGATCAGGTTTTTCTGGGGATGCAGGGCCGCCTGTTCCCGGGTGATCTGGCCGCTGTCCACCAGCTGCTGGACCATGGAATGGTCCCGGGTGATCTGGCGGATGGTTCCGGCGTGCCACAGGTACGCACGGGAATCCCCCGCATGGACCACATGGGCCATGTTTCCGAACACATAAGCACAGACACCGGTGGTCCCCATGCCCAGCATATCCGGGTCGGAGGTGGCTTTGTCATACACGGCGCGGTTTGTCAGATCAAATCCGTGCAGGATAAACTGCTTTTCTTCGCCATGGCGCAGACAGCGCAGCTGGCGGTCGAAATATTGCAGCATGCTGGCGGTGGCGATGGCCGAAGCCACCCGGCCGCCGTTGGCACCGCCCATACCGTCACACACGACGCCCCAGCCGGAACCGTCGATCAGCTGCCGGGCACAGAAACTGTCCTGGTTTTCCTGGCGACAGCTGCCGATGTCGGTGAGCCCTGCGATCTTCATGCAGTCAGGTCATTCCTTTCACAGTATGTTTTCAGGCCTGCCCCTTCCGGGCTGCCTCCTTGGCATCTTCCCGCCGCAGCTGTCCGCAGGCGGCAGAAATATCGGCGCCGAGCCGGCGGCGCACCGTGGCGTTAACGCCCAGGTCCTCCAGCATCTGGCGGAAGCGACGGACGTTCTCTTCATCGGTGGCGGAGTAGGGACTTCCGTCCACCGGGTTGATGGGGATCAGATTCACATGAGCCCCCATCCCCCGGATGAGGTCCGCGAGCTTGCGGGCCATGGCCGGGGAATCATTGACGCCCCGCACCATGGAATATTCAAAGCTGATGCGCCGCCCGGTGATTTTCTGGTACCGGCGGCAGGCAGGAATCAGTTCTTCCAGCGGATAGGCGTCATTCACCGGCATCATACTGCTGCGCACCGCATTGTCCGGCGCGTGCAGGGAGACCGACAAGGTCAGCTGCAGCTTGCGCTGGGCCAGCTCGTCGATCTTGGGCACCAGGCCGCAGGTGGACAGGCTGATGTTGCGCATGCCGATGTTCAGGCCTTCCGGGCAGGAAATCAGCTCCAGAAAGTCCATGACATTGTCAAAGTTATGCAGCGGCTCCCCGATGCCCATGAGCACAATATGGGAAACACGCTCGCCGGTATCCTTCTGGGCGGTGTAGATTTCCGAGGCGATCTCGCCGGGGGTCAGATCCCGCACACGGCCCGCCTGGGTGGATGCGCAGAAGCGGCAGCCCATGGCGCAGCCCACCTGGGTGGACACGCAGACAGTGTTGCCGTAATGATAGCGCATCAGCACCGTTTCGATGCAGTTGCCGTCGGCCAATTGCAGCAGATACTTGACCGTGCCGTCCTTGGACTGCTGGCGCCGCCGGATGGTGGGCGCCGCCAGGGTGCAGTTCTGTTCCAGGGTCTGGATCAGGGACTTGGGCTGGTCGGTCATGGCGGAAAAGTCGGTGACGAGCTTCTGGTGTACCCATTTAAAAATCTGTTTGGCCCGGAACGCAGGCTGCCCCATCCCCTTGACGTAGTCCGTCAGGCGGGACAGGGTCAGATCGGTCAGGCACACGGGGCTCTGGTCCGTCAAAGAATCCACCTCTTTCTATCATACCATGTTCTGGTCATTTTTGGGTCACGAAAGGATGTAAAATTTACGAAAACTTTCAAGCGTTCCGCTTCAGCACAGCCACAAAGAAGCCGTCAAACCCGGCTTGTCCGGGCAAAAACAGCGTTCCGTACGGCGTCTGTCTGCCCGAAAGCGGCAGATTTTCAGGCGGAACAACGGTGAAATCGGGGTTATCCTGCAGGAACTGCCGCACGACTTCCTCGTTCTCATTTTGGTTCACCGTACAGGTAGAATACACCAAACGGCCGGTTTCGGCAAGGTATTTGGAACCATTTTGTAATATCTTTTTTTGCAGGCACACCAGCTCATCCAGGCCATTCAGGTCCTTGTACCGGATATCCGGCTTTTTGCCGATGACGCCCAGCCCAGAACAGGGAACGTCGCACAGGACCCTGTCAAAGGGCTTTTCGGCCAGCTTTCTGCTGCGCTGCGAGGCGTCCCCCTGAAACGGATGGGCACAGGTGACGCCGCAGCGGGTAAAGGCTTTTTCCAGCAAGGGCACGCGGGATGCCACAGCCTCACCGCTGTATAGCTCTCCCCTGTCCTGCATGGCCTGCGCCATGGTCAGGCTCTTTCCGCCGGGGGCAGCACACAGGTCCAGCACCCGCATACCGAGAGCCGCCTGTACGCTGTCCGCCGCAAACTGGCTGGCCAGGCCCTGCACATGAAATAGGCCCTGTTGAAAGGCTTTGGTGGCGGCGGGGCTGCCCGGAAACTGTACCCGCAGGCAGTTGGCCCAGGGCCCCGGTTCCACGGTACAGCCTTCCCTGGTAAGGTGCTCGGTGAGAGCAGCCGCATCGGTTTTCAGGGTGTTCACCCGCACCCAGGTAGGGGCAGGCAGGTAAAAGGCAGCCGCGATGGCCTCGGCCTCCTCGCCGTATTGCTGCAGCAGCAGGTCTGCCACCGGAGCGGACAGGCTGTAATAGGTTTGCAGACGGTCCACCGTGTCCGGAAACTCCTCCGGTGTGGGTTTGCAGGCGGCTGCGCGGCGCAGCACCGCATTGACCATGCCCGCCGCGCTGGTCTTGCCAAACGCGCGGGCCAGCTTCACCGATTCATTGACGGCAGCCGGCAGAGGCACTTCCATGTAGGACGCCTGCGTCAGACCGGCCCGCAGAATGGCCCGCACGGGGGCATCCAGTTTATGCACCGGCTTTTTCAGGAAGCGGTTCAGGGTCCAGTCCAGCAGGTTGCGGCGCTCCAGCACCGTATAAAAGATGCGGGCTGCAAAGGCAGTGTCCCGGCTTTCCAGCGGCGGGCGGCAGCGGCTGAGTTCGGCGTCCAGCACCAGGTTGGCGTAACCGTCCTGCTCCTGACGCACCAGGGCCTTGACTGCCAGGTAGCGCGCGGTCACAGGCTGTCCCCCGCTTTGAGGCGGCGTCCGGCAGCCCAGGCCGTACCGGCCATGGGCTTACCGCCTTCGGGCGAGACGGTGAGCAGCTGCAGAGCCCCTTCCCCGCAGGCGATGGTCAGCGGCTTGAGCGCCAGTACCGTACCCGCCGGGGCAGCGTTCTCATTACCAGCCACACGGCTTTCCAGCACCTTGACTTTCTTGCCGTCCAGCTCAAAGAAGGCCGCAGGCCAGGGGTTCATGCCGCGCACCCAGTTGTGGATGTGGGCGGCGGATTCGGTGAAGGAAAACTTCGCCATTTCCTTTTTCAGGGGCGGCGCCTGGGTGGCCTCCGCCTCGTTCTGGGGCTGGGGAGTCAGTTCCCCGGCAGCCAGCTTTTCGATGGCCGTGACCAGCGTTTTGGCGCCAATGGCCGAAACCTGGTCAAACAGTTCTCCGCTGGTGGTTTCGGGGCCGATGGGCACCCGCTCCACCATAAGGATGTCACCGGTATCGCAGCCTTCATCCAGCTGCATGATGGTAACGCCGGTTTCGGTATCGCCGTTGAGCACCGACCACTGAATGGGGGCCGAACCGCGGTATTTGGGCAGCAGGGACACATGCAGGTTGATGCAGCCCAGCGGCGCAATGTGCAGCAGTTCCGGCGGCAGGATACGGCCGTACGCCACCACAACCACCAGGTCGGGAGCCATTTCCCGGAAAATCGGTTCTGCCTTGCCGTCCCGCAAAGTGGCGGGCTGCCACACCGGAATGTTATGCTGCACCGCCAGCTGCTTGACCGGCGGTGCGGTCAGAATCTGTTTGCGGCCCACCGGCTTGTCGGCGCGGGTGAACACACCCACGATCTCATGCCCTGCCGCGATCAGTGCGGCCAGACTTTCGGCGGCAATGTCCGGGGTGCCCATGAACAGGATACGCATTATTCTTCGCCCTCGTCTTCGGGGTAATCATCCTCATAGAAATGGGTGGCCAGGTCCATGATGGTGATGCCGTCCAGATGGTTGTTCTCGTGCTGGATGCAGCGGGCGAACATATCGTCGGCTTCCAGTTCAAACCACTCGCCGTGGCGGTCCTGGGCACGCACCTTGACGTGCTTGGAACGCTTGATGGCACCGTTATGACCCGGGAAGGACAGGCAGCCCTCATACAGTTCCACCTGTTCGTCGCTCAGTTCCAGGATCTCGGGGTTGATGAATTCCATAATGGGCAGGCGCTCGCCTTCCGGCAGCGGATCGGGGGCGTTGCGGTCATCCAGGGAGATGAAAATGCGGCGCATGACGCCCACCTGGGGACCGGCCAGACCCCAGCCGTCGGCGTCGTACAGGGTTTCTTTCATATCGTCCAGCAGGGTAGCCAGACGGTCATCAAACTTGGTAACGGGGCGGCAGACTTTCTTCAGGATCGGGTCGCCGTCC
>DXNX01000249.1 GCA_019413245.1 Oscillospiraceae bacterium | reverse complement strand
GCAGGTCGCCCTTATCGGGGCCGATCACCATGCCGCCGCCGAAGAAATAGAGAATAGCACGCTTGGACGGTTTCGGACGCTCTCGCACGATCAGGCAGGGAAAGCCGTTCACTGTAATTGTTTCATAATACGCCTTGCGGTCGGTGGGCGTAAAAACGCCGCGGTGCCGGTTCTGCTTTTCGATTTCTTTTTGCAGCGCATCCTCCGGCAAAGCGAACGCCTTTTTCGCGCCGGAGAGCTTATAAGCCACGTGCAGGATGGACGCAAAAATGCTCATGCTTGATCTCCTCATTTCCGCGCCGTGATGCAGAGCCAACTTTTCTTTTTGTGTATCTGCACATCGTGAAAGCCTGCCTGCTCCAGATACGCCTTTAATTCAATATCTTTGTAGATGGTCATGCCGCCGATGATCTCCGTCCACTTTTCGTCCTTGTCCGTGTCACCGTTGCTTTCGTTGCAGATGAGAAAGGTCCCGCCGGGCTTCAACACCCGCCGAACCTCCCGGAAACACTGCGGCAAATCCGACCAGAAGTAGACCGTTTCAAACGCAGTAACCACATCAAACCAATCCTTGGCAAAGATGATACGTTCCACGCTGCCCTGCCACACCGCACAGCGCCCTTTCTGAATGGCAGTCCGGTTTAAATTCCGGGCTTTCTCCACGCTGACAGCAGAATAATCCACACCCCTGACGATGCCTTGCGGGCATTTTTTCAGCAGCCTTTTGATATTGGCGCCTCCTCCGCAGCCGCAATCCAGCACTCTGGCATCCGGCGCAAGCTCTAAAAAGCGAAGCCCCCACCGCGCCACGGGACTGTGTCCCAGATTCATCATAGCAACCATAATTTTCCCGCCAAAGCCCACAGGCTTGCGGGTGTTTTCAAAGAACGACATATCACACCTCCGTTTTCTCACACTCGGCATAGATCAGCGGAAAAGAGGCCTTTAGTACAACGCTTTTCCGCACAGTCCAACCATTTTGCTGCAGGAAGCACAGGTATTCCTCACTCGTCCACCTGCTGTGTAGGGGAAAGCCCGCCAGCTTCAGTAAAAAAGCCTTACTGTTTCCGAAAAAGGAGTTTTCTGCGTGGGTGAAGGTAGGCGCGATCAACACGCCGTCATCCCTCAGTACACGATGAATCTCGGCAAGGGCTTTCTCCGGCTGCGGCACGATGTGCAGCGCGTTGGACACGATCACCACCTCGAAGGACTCGTCCGCATAGGGCAGGCGGAACATATCCTGCACCGAAAAGTGCAGCTTGGCAGAGTGATTCCTGTGTTTTGCCTCCCGAATCATTTCGGCAGAGGTATCGCTTGCCTCGATATGCGCCGCCGCGTTTACGATGTTTTTAGCAATCAGACCCGTGCCGGCGGCAAGCTCCAGCACTGTTTTGCCTTTCACGACCGGACGGATCAGTCCATACATTTTTTCGTATGCCACCCTGTCTTTTCGCATAAAGCGGTCATACCGACCTGCATTTCTGTCCCAAAAGTTCTTATGTTCTCGCATTGTAATCCTTCTTCCTCGATGTAAGATTCAGCAAACCGATACGCGCACGCTTCTTGGTTAGAATTGACTAACCTGTCCATTTAAGAAAAGCCGCATTTCTGCGGCCTTTTTGCTTATTCAAATAACTTACTGCAGGCAGTGCCTATCAGCGTCTTTTATTCACCGAGGATAAGTTCCCCTCGATTTTCCCCTTTCGGGAAACGTCCGGGGTCTTTTTTGCACCGTTGCAGCGGCATTTATCTTTATTTTCATATTATACCGCGCTTACTTCTTTTTTGCAATAGGTTTAGTATTCTATTTTGTACTTTCCAAACGCAGAGATATGCTTCTTTTTCAGTTCACGAATCAACATCTCAACCTGTACTCCTGTAAGGAATTCCAGCTCGGAAAGCCGCGCCGTGTATGTTTTCAACTCCTGTTCACAGGAGGAACGGCGGCTTTTGGCTTCCTTATCCTTTAAGCGGATAATCTGCCGGACCAGCTGCTCTGGGTCATATTCCGCAAAACGGGCCTTTTCCCGAATGTCTTCCAGCACCAGATGGGTCAGCACATTCTCATAGATGGTGTGGATAGTACAGGCACCTTTGCCGCTGCGGGAGTAGTTTCCACAGATAAAGGAGCTGTACCGCCCCGGCGTTCCGTCTTTATAGATGAATCGCTCCACCTGATTTCTCATTTTGAAACCGCAGTCCGCACAGTACACAAGGCCGGTGAAGATGCTCCTGTAACCGTCAGCGGAAGAAGATTTCCGCACCTTCTTTTTATCAATGCTGACTACGGTATCCCACAGTTCCTGTGAGATAATCGGTTCATGGGTCCCTTCCACACGAATCCATTCTTCCTCCGGCTTATTGATGAGTTTACGGGATTTATACGACAGCGTTCCGGTCTTTCCCTGAACCATGTTGCCGATATAAACCTCGCTGCGGACGATATTTTTCACCGTCTGGTCTGCCCATTTGTGGTTGACCCGGCGCGGATCGGTCTGTCCCTTGCGCTGGTAGTACAGCACACCGGGGGACGGGATGCCTTCCTCATTCAGCATAACGGCGATGGCGTGAAACCCTGTTCCGGCTGCCCGCATCTCAAAGATACGGCGCACAACCGGGGCGGTGTCCTCGTCGATCACCAGATGGTGCTTATCTGCCGGGTCCCGCTTATAGCCGTAGGCGGGATAGGTTCCCATGAATTTCCCGTTTTCCGCACAGGCTTTTTTGACTGCTTTGACCTTCTTACTGGTGTCGCGGCTATAAAATTCGTTAAATAAGTTCAAAAAGCACATGACATCGGTGCTGCCATGCCGTTACTACAAGGAGTACAATCCTGACCGGGTGCGCCCATCCATTACCGCCCGGCTCAAAGAAGGAACCAG
>DXNX01000248.1 GCA_019413245.1 Oscillospiraceae bacterium | reverse complement strand
GCGCAGCATGGTTTCGGCGGCGGGAGCCATGCGGCAGTTCTGCCGCATGGCTCCCGCCGCCGAAACCATGCTGCGCACCGCTTTTGAGCGTATGGGATACAGTGCCCGCGCCTATGACCGCATCCTGCGGGTCGCCCGCACGGTAGCCGACCTGAACGGCAGTGAGATCATCGGCCCCGCAGAATTGATGGAAGCCCTGCAATACCGCAGTATGGACCGCAAATAAGCAAAACAATACAAAAGCCACCCACCTCCACCATGTGCAAACGCATGGACAGGATCGGATGGCTTTTTCTAATACAGTACCGCAGAATTCAAAAAATCAGTCCGGCCAGGCGGCGGGCACTTTCGGCCCAGGAATATTTCGCCAGCAACTCCGAAGGTGGCGCCGCAGGCGGTGTAACCCTTGTCACATCGCCTTCATTGACAGAAAGATCGATGTACCCCGCACAGGAGCCGTACACTTCCCGCATACAGGGGGTATCGCTGACCAGGATTTCCGGTGCACCACAGGCCACCGCCTCCAGAGGTGGAATCCCGAAGCCTTCGTACAGGGTCGGAAACAGAAACGCCTTGCAGTGGGCCATCAGCGTTTTGGCTTCGCCGTCGGTAACGTACCCCAGATACACCACATTGGGCAAATCGGCCAGTCCCATGGATTCGGCCTGCTTTTCCAGGCTGCCCCCACCGGCAATGGCAAACATCTTATCAGGGGCATTTCGGGCAGCCCGCAGCACCCAGGGGAAATTCTTGTTCTTGAGCAGGTTGGCCATGGAGAAATAGTACTTTCCCGGTTTCAGAGACGGCCATTTTCCCCCATCTGCAAACACGTCCGGGTCTGCCTGGACCCGCTGCATATGCTGCCATGCGTTGCCGATGACCGTAATGCGGGACGGGTCCACCTTATAATATCGAACGATTTCATTTTTGGAAAATTCCGACACCGTAACAATGCCGCACGCCTGATGCGCCATTGCCCGGTACTGCAGCCGGTGCCAGGCAGCGGACGCCCGGCCGCGGGGGTCCCGATAAAAGTCCGGCCGGGCCCGATAGCACACATCGTGCCAGACGGCAATTCCCGCATTGCGGCGGGCATACAGGGGAATCACATTGCACATGCACAGCCACCGACGGCCGGAAGCCGCCAGATACCGGGGATAGTCCCGCTGTTCCCACAGAGCGCTTTGTTTGCCGTAAGACACGACTTTCAGGTTTTCGTATGCAGGCATTGGCGCGCCTTCCGGCACCACCACTTCCAGGGCTCCGGGCGAAGCAATTTTATCCAGCTCGGCCAGAATCTCAGTGGCATAACGCTGGATTCCCGAAAGCCGCTGGGTAAAGAACCAGCCATCCACCGCATACAGCGGCTTGACGGCCGGTTTGGTGCCGCAGTCACGCACCTGCCAGGGCCGCGTGCATTCACCGCAGGTGCCTGCCAGAGAGTTCTGGGCGGGCTTGGCGGTAATATCCTCTTTTTGCATCCAAGATCCTCCTGTTCGGGAAGAAAGTTATTTGATCAATCCGGCCTGTCGTTTCAGGGTCAGAATCCGTTCCACGCTCTCGTCAATGCGGGCCTCGGTCAGGCGTCCGTCCTCCACAGCAGCCAGTACCCCATCACAGGCCTGTTGCAGACCGGCAGGCATGAGCAGCAGATCAGCCCCCGCCTGCAACGCCCGCACGGCAGCTTCCCCGGGCGTGTAAGCCTCTGTAACAGCCCCCATGGACAGGGAGTCTGTCACAACAGCGCCGGAGAATCCCAATTCTCCGCGCAGCACATCCGTAATGAGTGTGCGGGAAAAGGTTGCCGGCACACCGGCGTCCGTCCCTGTCACGGCACAGGGTGCAGTAATGTGGCCCACCATGACCAGGGGTGCCCCGGCCTGTATTCCCGCCTGGAACGGCAGGAACTCACAGCTGCGCAGATCCTGCATGGTTTTCTCTGTATAGGCGGCACCGTCGTGGCTGTCCTGGGCGGTGTCCCCATGGCCGGGGAAATGCTTGAGGCAGCACAGTACCCCCGCCTGCTCAAACCCTTGTACCGCGGCCGCCACGCAGTCAGCCGCCGCCTGTGGATCGGAGGAAAACGCCCGGTTCCCAATGACCGGATTGTCCGGATTGGTGTTCACATCCGCCACCGGGGCAAAATCCAGGGTAATGCCGTACTCTGAAAGATATGTGCCGATAGTCACGGCCATTTCCCGTGCAGCCTCCGGCCCCTGAGCCCCCACTGCCGCGGTGCTCTCATATTGCGGCAGATTCAAGGCAGAAGTATTTGCCAGGCGGGCAACGGTCCCGCCTTCTTCATCCACACCGATCAGAAGCGGAATTTCCGATGCTGCCTGCAGCTGTTCGATCAGGGAACGGAGCTGTGGTTCATCCATGATGTTCTTTCCGAACAGAACCACCCCGCCCACCGGATATTGTACCAGAACATCCCGCATGGAATCCGTGACTTCCGTTACCCCGGAAGCATCCGTGTCGTCGATGGTCTCCTGAGATAGCGACGGGTCCAGAGCGTCCGGCCGCACCAGAAACAGCTGCACCACCTTTTCCCGCAAGGTCATCCGGGAGAACAGGTCGTCTGCCGGGCCTTCTTCCGGCGTTGCCTGCGTTGGTTCCGGCACAGCGGTGGTTTTTTCTGCCGGCGCCGCTGCACAGCTTCCGAGCAGCACGGCAGCCAGCAAGATGGCCAGTGCACGGAACGTTTTCCGTTTTCGCATCTGCTCATCCCCTTTCGGCAAGCCGGCACCGCAATCTGCCTGTATTATACCACGGCCTGCCGCAAAAGAAAATGCCGTGAAACTGCAAACCGGCACAGCCCAGAACGGACCGCGCCGGTGTATCTTATCCTTTATCTGTCAGGCTTCCTGCCATTCTGCATACC
>DXNX01000247.1:1863-2913 GCA_019413245.1 Oscillospiraceae bacterium | reverse complement strand
GCCATGGAGACCGGCATCACCCCGGGCGGGGCCGCCCTTTTGCTGGTCAGACAGCTGGCTTTTGGACTGGTGTTCGGTTTTGGGGTAGGTGCGGCGGCCCTGTGGCTGCTGCGGCGGCTGCGGTTTGCCTTCTCGGGGTCGGACACCATTCTGGTGGTGGCCACGGCCCTGCTGGCCTACGCCGCCCCTACCCTGCTGGGCGGCAACGGCTTTCTCAGCGTCTACATTGCCGGTATCATCCTGGGCAACGGGGACATCGGCCGCAAGGAAACGCTGGTCCCGTTTTTTGACGGTGTCACCAGCATCATGCAGATGGTCCTGTTCTTTGTGCTGGGCCTTCTGTCCTATCCGTCCCGCATGCCCGCCGTGCTGCTGCCCGCACTGGGCATTGCCCTGTTCCTGACCCTGGTGGCCCGGCCGGCGGCGGTGTTTCTGCTCATGGCGCCCTTCAAGGGCAGTCTGGGACAAAAACTGCTGGTTTCCTTCTCCGGACTGCGGGGTGCGGCGTCGGTCGTGTTTGCGGTGATGGCCGTCATCAGCCCGGCTTACATTGAGATGGACATTTTCCACATCGTGTTTGTTGTGGTGCTCTTCTCCATTCTGGTGCAGGGTTCACTGCTTCCTGCGGTGGCCCGACACCTGGACATGATCGACAGCCAGGGCAACGTTCTGAAAACCTTCAACGACTATGTGGACGAAGCCCCGGTACAGTTCATCCAGGTAGCAGTGCCCGCCGGACACGCCTGGTGCGGCAAAGCTGTGCGGGAGATTCTGCTGCCGCCGGGAACCATTTTGGTCAGCCTGCGCCGCGGGGATCAGACCCTGGTGCCGGACGGCAACACCGTATTGCAGGCGGACGATCTGCTGGTACTCTGTGCGCTGGAGCAGGAGCAGGCCCCCGCCGCCGCCCTGACCGAAAAAGTCATCACCGCCAGGGACCTGCCCGAAAGCAAGCGTCTGGCCGATCTGCCCCGCCGGACAGGGGCGCTCATCGTACTCATCCGCCGGGGGCAGGAATATCTGATTCCCAACGGCGACACGGTCCTGCAG
>DXNX01000247.1:0-1853 GCA_019413245.1 Oscillospiraceae bacterium | reverse complement strand
TACCGGGAACGGTACGGCGGGGCTTTTTCTTTATGCAGAAATCAAGCTCAGCGGATTTCGATGTTCAGGCGATACTTCAGGTTGCCCAGGATCTTCTTGACGAAGCGGTCGATTTCTTCCGGCGTCAGGGCCTTTCCTTCGGGCACAAAGTGCAGGGTGAAGGCCATGCTCTTCTTGCCGGCGCCCACAGACTCACTGCGGTAGATGTCGAACAGCTCCACCTCGCCCAGATGGGGGCAGGCGCGGTGCATCTCGGCGATGATGTCGCCGCAGGCGGTTTCCTCATCAGCCACCAGGGCCAGGTCGCGGGCCACAGACGCGAACTCAGAGATAGGCTGGTAGCGCAGGGCCGGGCGGCGGTGAGCCATCAGGGCAGGCCAGTCGATCTCCGCCAGGAAGATCTTCTGGTTATCGCGGCTGTCCTTGGGCAGCTTCAGTTCAGCGGTCACGTCGTTGGCCAGCTTGCCGAAGACGCCGATTTTGTCCTCGCCGCACAGAATGTCGGCAGAGATGCCGGGGTGCAGCCAGGGGGTGTTCTGGGCACGGCGGTAGTCAAAGGAGACGCCGAAGGCGGCGCCCAGGGCTTCGATGGCGCCCTTGAGGGCGAAGAAGTCTTCCTTCTCACCGAAGGCAGCCATGCCCAAGTGCAGGGTCTCGTTGGGCAGCTGGTTGACACTCTCGGCGGGGGCGTACACGTTGGCCAGCTCGAACAGACGGCCGGCGGTGTTGCCCTTCTTCAGGTTTTCCACCACCACGTTGAGCAGGGACGGAGCCAGCAGCGGGCGCATGATGGTCAGGTTGGAGGTCAGGGGGTTGACGATGCGGACCACATTGCGTTCCGGCGCGTCGGCGGCAATGTGCAGGGCATCCAGGTCGGCGTCAGCATAGAACGCCAGGGTGATGGCCTCATAGAAGCCCTGGGCACAGACAGCGTTCTTGGCACGAGCCTGACGCTGCTGGTCGGGGTTCAGGCCGCCGTTGGTGACGGTGGCATTCTTCAGGAAGGTGGGCTTGATGTGCTCGTAGCCGTATTCGCGGATGACTTCCTCGGCCAGGTCGGGCTCGCCCACTTCGATGTCCTCACGCCAGCGGGGCGCCACCACCTGCATGGTGTCGCGGTCGTCCTGCAGCTCCACCTGGAAGTCCAGGCGCTTGAGGATATCCAGCACGGTTTCGGCAGGGACTTCAATGCCCAGGATGGCGTTGATGCGGCTGATGCGGGCGGAGAAGTGCTTGCCTTCCCGGGAAGCACCGGCGGACACATCAAAAGCGCTGGCGGTGATTTCGCCGCAGTTCAGTTCCTGGATCAGGTGCAGGGCGCGGGCCATGCCCAGCTCGGTGGTGTACTCCGAAACGCCCTTTTCATAGTGGCTGGAAGCGTCGGTGTTCTGGCCCAGGCCGCGGGCGGTCTTGCGGATGTTGTCCCGGGCGAACTTGGCGGATTCGAACAGCAGCTGGGTGGTGTTCTCGGTGATCTCGCTGTTCAGGCCGCCCATGACGCCGGCCAGGGCCACCGGCTTCTGACCGTCGCAGATGACCAGATTCTGGGGGGTCAGGGTGAATTCCTTGCCGTCCAGGGTAGTGATGGTCTCCCCTTCCGCAGCACGGCGGACGATGATCTGGCAGCTTTCCAGGGTGTTCATGTCAAAAGCGTGCATGGGCTGGCCGATCTCCAGCATGACGTAGTTGGTGATATCCACCACGTTGGAGATGCTGCGCAGGCCGCACAGCGCCAGCTGACGGCGCATCCAGCGGGGGGACTGGCCCCAGGTGATGTTGCGCACATAATGGCCCATATAGCGGGGGCAGATGTCGGGGGCTTCCACGGTAATGGACAGGCGCGGGTCCTTGTA
>DXNX01000246.1 GCA_019413245.1 Oscillospiraceae bacterium | reverse complement strand
ACCTGACCAAAAAGAATCTGCGGGTGCAGGGCGTGCCGGTGCGGGGCACCATCTCGGACATTCCAGAACTGGTGCGCAAATATCATATTGTGGAGATCGTCATTGCCATCACCACCCTGAAAGGCGAGCGCCTGCGGGAGGTCATCAATCTCTGCAACTCCACCCACTGCCGGGTGCGCATGCTCAATGATCCCCAGGCGGTGGACGAGAGCGGCAAGCCTGTGGTGGCCGGCCTGCGTGAACTGAATACCGCCGACTTCCTATCCCGCGATGAAATTCAGCTGAACAATGCCCAGATCTCGGAGTACCTGCACGACAAGATCGTGCTGGTCACCGGCGGCGGCGGGTCCATCGGCAGCGAACTCTGCCGGCAGATCATGCGGTACAGCCCCCGCCAGTTGCTGATTTTCGATATTTATGAAAACTGTGCCTATGAACTGGAGATGGAGCTGCGCAACAAGTACGGCGCTGACGCTCCCATTATTACCCTCATCGGCTCAATCCGCGATAAGGACCGCCTGGATGAAGTCTTTGAGACCTACCACCCCTCAGTGGTGTTCCACGCCGCAGCCCACAAGCATGTGCCCCTGATGGAGACCAGCCCGGCCGAAGCTGTGAAGAATAACGTCTTCGGGACCAAGAATCTGCTGACCTCCGCGGCGGAACATGATGTGGAGCGCTTTGTGCAGCTGTCCACCGACAAGGCGGTCAACCCCACCAACGTCATGGGATGCACCAAGCGCATCTGCGAAATGCTCATCCAGACCTTTGCCAGCAACACCACCATGAAGTGCATGGCAGTGCGCTTCGGCAACGTACTGGGCAGCCACGGCAGCGTCATTCCTCTGTTTGAGGAACAGATCAAGCGCGGCGGACCCGTTACCATCACCCATCCGGACATCGTGCGCTATTTCATGACCATCACCGAAGCCGCGCAGCTGGTGCTGCAGGCCGGCGGTCTGGCCAAGAGCGGCAGCATCTATGTTCTGGACATGGGCGAGCCGGTGCGCATCATGGACCTGGCCAACCGGCTCATCCGCTTCTACGGGTATGAGCCCGGCGTGGATATTCCCATCGAGATCACCGGCCTGCGTCCCGGCGAAAAGCTGTACGAGGAACTTATGCTGGATTCTGAGCAGGACAAGATGATGCGCACTGCCCACAACAAGATCTTCATCGCACCGCCCATGAACATTGATCTGGCCCATTTCTATGAGGAACTGCAGAACCTGCAGGTCTGTGCCGAGCACAATGACGAAGCGGTGGTGCAGGGACTTCAGCGCATTGTGGGACGGTATCATCCCAACCGCAAGGTGAACGAGGACCACACGGTCAGTGCGGCTCATGGAAACACCACCGTCATCGACAAGAGCAAAATCGAGCACGCGGTGGCCCAGCGACAGGCCGCCTTGGAAAGCAGCAAGAAGGAGGACAAAGATGTATCGTAACTATATCAAGCGTCTTCTGGACCTTCTTCTGTCAGCCATTGCGGCGGTGATTCTGGCCATTCCCATGGCGATTCTGGCCATCTGGATCAAGCTCGATTCTCCGGGACCGGTCTTTTTCAAACAGCGCCGGGTGGGCGCCCACAAGACCCATTTCAATATTCTGAAGTTCCGCACTATGCGGGGGGATACGCCCCATGATGTGCCCACCCATCTACTTAAGAATGCAAACTCCTACATCACCAAAAGCGGCGCCTTCCTGCGCCGTACCAGCCTGGACGAATTGCCCCAGATTTATAACATTCTGGCGGGGCAGATGAGCATTATCGGTCCGCGCCCGGCCCTGTACAACCAGTACGACCTCATTGAAGCCCGGGATGCGGTCCATGCCAACGACATCCGTCCGGGCCTGACCGGTCTGGCCCAGGTCAACGGACGGGACGAACTGCCCATTGACGTAAAGGCCAAGTATGACGGGGAGTATGCCGCCGACATTACCTTCCGCAAAGACCTGGCAATCTTCTTCCGGTCCATCACCTATGTGTTTGAGCGCCGCGGCGTGGTGGAAGGCGGCACCGGCGCCATGGAAGAAGATAAAAAAGAACAAAAATAACGGTGCAGGCTGTTTTTGCCTTTGGAGTCAGACTTTTCGGCACAGATATCGGCATTTTGACGGAAAAAATCCGCTCTGTTTTGGCCTGTAAAAAAAGGAAAAAATAACACCAAAACAAAACTACACAAGAAAATATTGAAATTATCGTTGAAATATGTTGCAAAAGTCAACTTGATTGTGTAAAATATACATCAGAGACCCGTCGGTTTGGGTCAAAATAACGGCAGAGTGGCCGGCGAGGGGCCTTGCGGCGGTTTGGTCATTCAGCACAATGGTAAGGAGAGGCAGCTTATGGCGAACAGGGTATTCCAAAATGTGGTGTACCAGATGAAGGACGCGATCGACCGCGTCGTGGGTGTGGTGGATGAAACAGGGGCTGTGATCTCCTGCTCCGAACTGGGGCAGATCGGCGAAGTGCGTGAGGGCTTTGCCGCCAGCCGCCTGACGGCGGGGGATGCCTTTGTCAAGGATGGCTACGCCTACCATCAGTTCTCCAATGCGAAACATAACGATTATGCCGTCTTTGTGGAAGGCAGCGACACCACCGCCAGCCAGTTTGCGGCGTTGCTGTCCATCAGCCTGCAGAGCATCAAGCAGTATCACGATGAAAAGTTTGATAAGACCAACTTCATCAAGAACGTGGTGCTGGACAATATCCTGCCCGGCGATATTTATGCCAAGGCACGGGAGCTGCACTTCGTGTCCGACGTGCAGCGGGTGGTCCTGCTCATCCGTGTGACCAGCGGCAACGATATTTCCGCTTATGATGTGGTCAGCGGCCTGTTCCCGGACAAGCAGAAGGATTTTGTCTTCAATATCAGCGAAAGCGATACCGTCCTGGTCAAGGAGATTCGCCCGGATACCAGCACCCGCGATATGGAAAAGCTGGCGGCGTCCATTGTGGATAACCTGCAGGGCGAGCATTACATCAAGGCTG
>DXNX01000245.1:1549-3000 GCA_019413245.1 Oscillospiraceae bacterium | reverse complement strand
CCCAGGAACTTGAAGACTTCAAACAGGGCCTTGCCGCAGTGTGCAAAAGCCACGGCGCCGTGGTGCGGGTAGTGCTTGCCCACCAGAACATGGCGGTAGAAGCGGCCCATTTCCTTGATGGCGAACACGCCGATGCCGCCGAAGGAGCGGGTGGCCACCGGCAGGACTTCACCTTCAGCCACATAGGCGCGCAGAACGCCCTCACTGTCGCACTGCAGGCGGTAGAAGGTGATATCGGACGGGGCGATGTCCCCTTCCAGCGTGCCGCGGGTGAAGTCGGGTTCGCTGCCCGCCGGCTCCAGCAGACGGTGCTGGATCAGCTGGTACTTCACGGCGCGGTTGGCGCACATCTTGCAGGAAGGCGTGTTGCCGCAGTGGAAGCCCATGAAGGTATCGGTCAGGGTGTAATCGAACTTGCCGGCAATGTCCTCGTCGTAGATGTACTGCGGCACGCTGTTGTTGATGTCCAGCAGGGTCACGGTGTCGCCGGACACGCACATGCCGATGTACTCGCTCAGGGCGCCGTAGATATCGACTTCGCAGGAAACGGGGATGCCGCGGCTGGCCAGGCGGGAGTTCACATAGCAGGGCTCAAAGCCGAACTGGCTGGGGAAGGCCGGCCAGCACTTGTCGGCAAAGGCAACATACTTCTTGCTGCCCTTGTGGGCTTCTGCCCAGTCCAGCAGGGTCAGTTCGAACTGCGCCATACGGGCGGACAGTTCGGGGTAATACTTGCCTTCGCCCATCTCGGCCGCCATATCGGCGCAGACTTCCGGGATGCGGGGGTCGTCGGCATGTTCCTTGTAGGCGACCAGCAGGTCCAGCTCGCTGTTCTCTTCCACTTCCACGCCCAGCTCATACAGGCCCTTGATGGGAGCGTTGCAGGCGAAGAAGTCCTGGGGACGGGGTCCGAAGGTGATGATCTTCAGGTTGCTCACGCCGATCAGGGTCCGGGCGATGGGAACGAACTCGATCATCTTGTCCGCCAGTTCTTCGGCGGTGCCGATGGGATATTCGGGGATGTAGGCGTTCAGATGACGCATGCCCAGGTTGTAGGAGCAGTTCAGCATACCGCAGTAGGCATCGCCGCGGCCGTTGATCATGTCGCCGTCGCCTTCAGCAGCCGCCACATACATGCAGGGACCGTCAAAGTACTTGGCGATCAGGGTCTCGGGCGTTTCGGGGCCAAAGTTGCCCAGGAAGACCGTCAGGGCGTTGCAGCCTGCGTTCTTCACTTCTTCCACGGCCTTTGCCATGTCCGCGTCGTTTTCCACCGTCACGCTGCACTCGTAAGGCTCAAAGCCCTTCGCCTTGCAGGCGGCCACGATGTTCTGACGGCGCTGGGTGGACAGCGCGATCGGGAAGCAGTCACGGCTCACGGCAATGATGCCCAGCCGTACTTCAGGAATGTTGGTGGATTTCATTTCTTGTTCCTCCGTTTCGTTTGCGGT
>DXNX01000245.1:0-1449 GCA_019413245.1 Oscillospiraceae bacterium | reverse complement strand
TTACTTGGCCAGTTCCTTGAACAGCGGTTTGCAGGTGGGATAGATCTGCTTGAATTTCTGGTAGCGTTCCTCATACCGGGCGGTCAGCTCGGCATCCGGCTCAATGGTGCGGCTCACATGTACCAGGGTATCGGTGGCTTCCTTCACGCTGGCAAACCGGCCGCAGCAGACCATGGCCAGCAGCGCGCCGCCATAACCGGGGCCCTGCTCGGTGACCAGAATGTCCAGCGGAATGCCCAGCACGTTTGCCATAATCTTGCACCACAGCGGGCTCTTGGCGCCGCCGCCGCAGATGTTGGAGCGCGGAATCTCCACGCCCAGGGAGCGGGCCACCTCGTAGCAGTCCCGGATGGCGAAGGAAACGCCTTCCATCACCGCCTGGGTGATGTCCGCGCGGGTGGTGTCCATGCTCAGACCGATCAGGGTGCCGCGGGCGTCGGTATCGTTGATGGGGCTGCGTTCGCCCATCAGGTACGGCAGGAAGAACACATTGTTCCGGCCCAGCTTGTCATCGGTGATGGGGGCCTGTTCCGCCGGGTAATCCTTGTCGGTCACCTTCAGGATGTCATCCATCCACCACTTGTTGCAGCTGGCGGCCGAAAGCATGCAGCCCATCAGGTGCCAGCCGCCGTCCGCATGGGCGAAGGCGTGCAGGCCGTTGGTATCATCCACACCGAACTTTTCGCTGCTGATGAAGATGGTGCCCGAGGTGCCCAGGCTGATGTTGCAGCTGCCGTTGCCCACCGTACCGGTGCCCACGGCCGCGGCGGCGTTGTCGCCGGCGCCCGCGCAGACCTTCACGCTGGCCGGCAGGCCCAGCTTTTCGGCCACATCCGGCTTCAGGCAGCCCACAAACTCCCAGCTTTCATACAGCTTGGCCAGCCAGGAGGGCTGCACGCCGCAGATCTCGCACATTTCCTTGCTCCAGCACTTGTGCTCCACATCCAGGAGCAGCATGCCGGAAGCATCGGAGTAGTCGGTGGCATGTACGCCGGTCATGCAGTACACCAGGTAATCCTTGGGCAGCATGATCTTGGCGATCTTTGCGTACAGGTCCGGTTCGTTCTCCTCCATCCAGAGGATCTTCGGCGCCGTGAAACCGGCAAAGGCAATATTGCCGGTATAGCGGCTCAACGTTTCCCGCCCCACCACATTGTTCAGGTAGTCGGTCTCCTTGGCCGTGCGGCCGTCGTTCCACAGAATCGCCGGACGCAGCACCTGATCCTGGGCATCCAGCGCCACCAGACCGTGCATCTGGCCGCCGATGCCGATGCCTTCCACCTGAGCCGGGTCAAAGCCTTCCAACAGTGCCGGAATACCGTCCACGCAGGCCTTCCACCAGCCTGCCGGGTCCTGTTCGCTCCAGCCCGTGTGCGGCATGCTCAGCGGATATTCCCGGGTGACCTGATTGCAGACCTTGCCGTTCTCATCCACCAGAAGGAATTTGCA
>DXNX01000244.1:2117-3016 GCA_019413245.1 Oscillospiraceae bacterium | reverse complement strand
GGTCCAGGGTCTCCCTGCAGTGGCAGCCGTCCACCCCGCCGGTCTTGAAGATCAGGTTCTTGCCGTACATGTCCGGCAGCGGCAGGGTCTGGGGGCGGTCATACATGGCCACCACCGTGACCACCGCGTTGGGGCGGGCACACTCCCAGGCCAGGCGGAAGGTGTCCTCGGTGCCGGCCACTTCCAGCACCGCGTCGGCGCCGCCGTGTTCGCTGTGGGCCCGCACAAAGTCCGGCAGACCTTCGGGCGGCACGGCCAGCACGTCGGGGTAGTGGGTGCGCACAAATTCCAGGCGCACGGGGTCCTTCTCACACACGATGATGCGCCCCGGCTGGTGCAGCCGCACACATTGCAGGGTGCACAGCCCCGTGGGACCCGCGCCCAGGATCAGCACCGTGTCCCCCTGATGAATCTCGGCAATGTTGGCCGCCCAGTAGCCGGTGGCCAGCAGGTCCCCCACAAACAGGGCCTGCCGGTCGGTGACGGTATCCGGGATGCGGTCCAGCCCCTGGTCGGCGTGGGGCACCCGCACATACTCGGCCTGGCCGCCGTCGATGCGGCAGCCCAGCGCCCAGCCGCCGTCGGGGTCGGTGCAGTTGTTCACCCAGCCGTGGCGGCAGAAGAAGCACTCGCCGCAGAAGGTCTCCACGTTCACCGTGACCCGGTCCCCGGGGCGGACGGTGGTGACTGCGGCGCCCACTTCCTCCACCACGCCCACCATCTCGTGACCCACCGTGATGCCCGGCACTGCCCGGGGCACCGAGCCGTGCTTGATGTGCAGGTCACTGGTGCAGATGCTGGACAGCGTCACCCGCACGATGGCGTCCCGGGGGTCCTGCAGGGTAGGGCGGGGCTTGTCCCGCAGTTCAAAACGGCCGCGTTCTACATAGGTATAGGCC
>DXNX01000244.1:0-2107 GCA_019413245.1 Oscillospiraceae bacterium | reverse complement strand
GGGATAGGCCAGCATGATGCGATCTCCTTCCCGATTTTTGGGTTTTCTTTGAGTGTACCACGGCAGGAGATTTCCTGCAATGACCAAAAAAGCCGTGTGCTTTTTGTGTAAATTGTAAACAAATTTCAAACAAACCGGCCTTCCCCTTGCGGCAGACGAAGGGCCGGACTATAATACAACATGCGTTAATTATTAACCATAGTCAAATAAAAAGGAGGTAGTCATGGATACCAACGAAACCACCATGGCGCGGGAGCTGTTCCACCAGATCATGCAGACCAAGCGCAGCCTGCAGGCCGGAATGGGCGATGTGCTGACCCAAGCCCCCCGCTGCCATTTTGACATGCTGCACCGGCTGTACACGGTCATCCAGCGCAGCGGGCAGGACGGGGTCGTGTCGGTGTCCGAGCTGACCTGCCGGATGTATGACAGTCCCCAGGCGGTGTCCCGGGCGCTGCGGGTGCTGGAGAAGGACGGCCTGATCCAGCGGGCCCCCGACCCCGCCGACCGGCGCAAGACCACCGTCCGCCTGACCGAGGCCGGGCGCCGCGCCCACGAGGAATGCGAGCGGGAGGTCACAGCCTACGCCTTTGCCATTGCCAAGCGGATGGCACCGGAGACCCTGCGCAGTTTCACCCGGAACTGGGAAGAGTTTGCCCGGGCCATTGACGCCGAGAACGAAGCGCGCCGCGCGCAGAGAAAGGAGTAACCCCATGCGAAGAATCTTTCAGTTGCTGGGCACCCGCTGGAAAGCCTGCCTGGTGATCTTTGCCCTGTTGCTGCTGCAGGCCTGGTGTGACCTGAGCCTGCCCGGCTACACATCGGACATCGTGGACGTGGGCATCCAGATGGGCGGCATCGAGAGCACCGTACCCGACACGGTGCGGGCCGACACGCTGGAAGCCCTGGAATGGCTGATGCCCCAGGCTGACGCCGAACAGGCCGACGCCGCCTTTGCCCCCGCCGACGAAAACGGGCTGCGCACCCTGACCGTCACCGACAAGGAGGGCCGCGCCGCCCTGGAGGACATCTTCTCCACCCCGGATATGGTGCTGTACGGCATGGCCGCCGGCCAGGGTGAAGCCGACGCCGCCGGGCTGGACGCGGCAGTGCAGACGGTCAACGGTCTGCCCGCCCAGCTGCAGACCGCCGCCGGCCAGATGCAGGCTGCCGCAGCGGCAGGCATGGACCCGGGCGCTGCCATGCAGTCCGCCGACCTGCCCGAAAACCTGCTGGAATCCCTGCTGACCTATGACGGCAGCCAGGAAGCCACCCGCACCCTGGTCCAGGGATTTCTGGCCCAGGCCATGACCCAGATGGACCAGGAGACCCTGGACATGATGGGCAGCCAGGCCATGATGCTGGTCAAGCTGGAATACGAGGCCCAGGGCATTGCCCGGAAGGTGCAGATGCACTATCTGCTGTTCAAGGGCGCCCAGATGCTGGGCATGACCCTGCTGCTGGCCGCCTGCGCCATCTGTGTGGGCTTTTTGGCCAGCCGCGCCTCGGCGGGCATCGGCCGGGACCTGCGCCAGAGCGTGTTCAAGAAGGTGGTCAGCTTCTCCCATGCGGAGACCGACCGCTTCTCCACCGCCAGCCTGATCACCCGCTCCACCAACGACATCCAGCAGATCCAGATGGTCTGCGTCATCATGCTGCGCATGGTGTTCTATGCCCCCATCCTGGGCATCGGCGGCATCATCCGGGTGGCCCACACCGGCAGCAGCCTGAGCTGGATCATCGCCCTGGCGGTGGTCGCCCTGCTGTGCGTCATGGGGGTGCTGGTTTCCATCGCCATGCCCAAGTTCAAGATCATGCAGAAAAAGGTGGACCAGCTGAACCTGGTCAGCCGCGAAATTCTCACCGGCATCATGCCTATCCGGGCTTTCAGCCGGGAAAAGTTCGAGGAGCAGCGGTTTGACGGGGTCAACAAGGACCTGATGCAGACCCAGCTGTTCACCAACCGGGCCATGGCGGGCATGATGCCCTTCATGACCGTCATCATGAACGGCACCACCCTGCTCATCGTCTGGTTCGGTGCCAGGGCCATGGACCTGGGCACCATGCAGGTGGGCGACATCATCGCGTTCATCACCTACACCATGCA
>DXNX01000243.1 GCA_019413245.1 Oscillospiraceae bacterium | reverse complement strand
ATCCTGTTTGTTCTGGGGCTGATCTCTTTTGTGACCGACGTGCTGCTGCCCGCCGGGTACCAGAAAAGCCCTACCACCGTCCTCATCATCTTTGTGATGCTGCTGGTCAGCGGGTTGGTACGTCTGGCCGAGGAGCTGCGGGCCAAGCGGGTGGCGGATGCCCTTTTCCGTCTGACCGACACCACCGTGACGGTGCGCCGGGGCGAAGACTGGGAGGAATGTCCCGCCGACTGCCTGCGGGTGGGAGATGTGGTCCGGCTGCGCGCCGGGGACCGGGTCCCTGCCGACCTGCGCTTGACCGAGGCCGCCGACCTGTTCGTGTCCCAATCGGTCCTTACCGGGGAGAGTGCGGTGCTGGAAAAGACCGCCGAGGCCCTGACCGAGGTGCCGGACATTCTGGCCGATTACCGCAACATCCTGTTCTGCGGCACCACCGTCACCGGCGGCACCGGTACCGGCATCGTACTGGCTGTGGACGGGGACACGGTATACGGCGGCACGCCGGCTGCGGTACAGCGGCGCCGGGGATTTGCCCGGGGTGCCGGGTCCATCGCCCGGGTGCTCATCCGCTTCATGGTCATTCTGGTGCCGGTGGTCTTTGTGGCCAGCGGCCTGACCAAAGGCGACTGGCTGGAGGCCTTTCTGTTTGCGGTATCGGTGGCGGTGGGCCTGACCCCCGAACTGCTGCCCATGGTGGTCAACGCCTGCCTGGCCAAAGGCAGCTACACCATGGGCCGGAAGCAGACAGTGGTCAAGGACATTGACGCTATGCAGGCCCTGGGCTGTATGGATGTGCTGTGTGTGGACAAGACCGGCACCCTGACCGGAGACACCATCCGGCTGGAATATTACATGGATGTGCTGGGTAACGAGAGCCGCCGGGTGCTGGACCTGGCTTATCTGGCCAGCGTGTACCACACCGGTGTGCCCAACCATCTGGACAACGCTATCCGCCGGGCACGGGAGATGCCCGGTCAGGCGGCGTATTACGATGAACTGGCCGCCGCCCACCCCAAGGTGGACGAACTGCCCTTCGATTCCGCCGCCCGCTCCTCCTGTGTGCTGCTGCGGGATGAGGAGCAGGACCTGCTGATCCTGAAAGGCAGCCTGGACGCGGTGGTGCCCCGGTGCAGCCGGGTGGAATACCGCGGGCAGGTGCTGGACATGGGCGCGGATGCCGCCGCCAGTGTACACGCCGTGGTGGACGAGATGCTGGAGGACGGCATGAAGGTCCTGGCCGTAGCCTGCAAGCACTGCCCCGCCGGAACGGTTCTGCAGCCCCGGGAGGATGGCTTCACCCTGCTGGGGTATCTGGCCTTCTTCGACGCGCCCAAACAGAGTGCGGCCAGCGCCGTGGCCAAACTGCGGGAGCTGCGGGTGGGGGTCAAGGTGCTGAGCGGCGACCAGAAACAGGTAGTGCTGTCCATCTGCCGCCGCCTGGGCCTGGATACTGCCGCCTGTCTGACCGGGGCCGAGCTGGAGGCCCTGACCGACAACGAGCGGCCGGTGGTCATCGAAAAGACCGCGGTGTTCGCGGAACTTTCTCCACGACAGAAGGCCTTTGTTGTGGAAAACTTGCAGGACAACGGGCACACCGTAGGATTTCTGGGTGACGGCATGAACGATATGCCCGGTCTGCTGCGGGCGGATGTGGGCATCTCGGTGGAGAACGCCGCCGAGGCCGTGCGGGACGCCGCCAGTGTACTGCTGCTGAAAAAGGACCTGAATGTGCTGGAGGAAGGCATTCTGGAAGGGCGCCGGGCTTTTGCCAACATGACCAAATACATCCGCATCACCGCGTCCTCCAACTTCGGCAACATCTGCGCCATTGTGGCGGCCAGCGTGCTGCTGCCCTTCTTCCCCATGACCTCGGTACAGCTGCTTCTGCTGAATCTGCTGTATGACCTGCTGTGCCTGGTGCTGCCCTGGGACAATGTGGACCCCGAGCTGCTGCGCCGCCCGCCCGAGTGGTCCGGCCGCACGCTGGGCCGGTTCATGACCTTCTTCGGGCCGCTGAGTTCGGTATTTGACCTGCTGACCTTCGCTTTCCTGTATTTCATTCTCTGTCCCCGGATCTGCGGCGGGGCCTTCGGGACCCTGACCGCCGCCGGGCAGGAACGGTTCATTGCCCTGTTCCAGTCCGGTTGGTTCCTGGAATCCATGTGGACCCAGGTACTGATCCTGCATCTGCTGCGCACCCGGCAGCTGCCGTTTCTCCGCAGCCGTCCGTCCCGGGCAGTGCTGGGGGTGACGCTGCTGGGCATCGTGCTGTATACCCTGCTGCCCCTGACCCCGCCGGGGCGCCTGCTGGGGCTGGTGCCCATGCCGCCCGTCTACCTGGGTTTCCTGGTGGCGGTGGTGGCCGGGTATCTGCTGGTGGTCTCGCTGGCCAAGACCGTATACATCCGCAAGTACCGTGACCTGAGCTGAAAGGAGGCAGACCCATGAAAACAAACATCGGATATGTGGACCTGGGCGCCTCGCTGACTGCCTGGCTGCGGGAACGGCTGCGCAGCGCGCCGGTGCAGGCCGCCGGGGCCGCCGACCTGGAGCAGGCCCTGGGGGCCCTGGCCGAAGGCCGCTGCCGCACCTTGATGCTGGAAATGGCCGACGACACCGCCCCCGCCGCCCCGGACAGCGACGAGATCTGCTGCGGAGGGCTGTGCCTGTATCCCCGGGCCCGCCGGGTGGTCCGGGACGGGCAGGAGATCACCCTGACCCCCAAGGAATACGACATCCTGCTGTTCCTGGCCCGCAACCGGGGCGAGGTATTCACGAAAGAACAGATCTACCAGGCCGTATGGGACGGGGAATACCTGCTGGACGACAGCAACATCATGGCATTCATCCGCAAGCTGCGCAAAAAGATCGAGCCCAACCCGGATGCGCCCCAGTACATCCTGACCATCTGGGGCATCGGATACAAGCTCAACGACGCACTGTGACCGCCGGAAAAAGAAAATTCTTGCCGCATCGCAAGGGAATCGCAAGGTTTTGACCATGGGATTTCCCTTGCGTTTTTTTATAC
>DXNX01000242.1 GCA_019413245.1 Oscillospiraceae bacterium | reverse complement strand
GGCCGAATCCGCCGAAGCACCGGAAACGACCGGTGAAAAGGCGGGGAAAACCGAAAAATCCGGGGAAGAGGAAGGCACAGACGAAAAAGCGTCAGACGAAGACAAAACGGAGGGACAGAACCGGGCCGCCGAAATGACCCGCACGGTGCAGCTTTCCATTGAGAAAATCGTGGAAACCATCGAGGCGGAGGAATCGGAACCGGAACCGGCCGAGGAAGCCGAGGACCCTGCCGATAAGGTTCCGCTCAGCCGTCTGCAGCAGCTGCACCAGCAGGTGGGCGACAGCATGTGGAGCCTGCTGAAATGGGTCGTCTTTGTCATAGCTTTTGTGGCGGTGGTGGCTGGAGCCGGGATCGCCTGGCTGTACAAGGGCGCTACGCCGGATTCTATCCCCAAGGTGTCGGCCGAATTCAACGGCGAAACCCTGCAGACCACCTCGTACAGCTGGCATGTGCCGGTGGTGGCCAACATGTTCAAGCGCACCTACGCCGAGACCTTTTTCAAGGACCCGGTGGAGCTTACCGACACCATCCAGACCGCACAGGTGGAACTGGATGTCCGCCATCCTGACTGTGATACCAGCCTGACCATCCAGGACAGCAGCGGAGAGACCGTCTTTGACGGCACGGCGGAGGAGTTCGGCAATTATACCTTTACCCAAAATGACACCTACACCGCAGAACTGGTCATCTTCCGCAACGAAAAGAAAATCAGCCACACGGCGGAAGTGTCCGGCAAGCAGACTTATCTGTTCAGCTTTACGGTCAGCCTGCGGCCGTCCATCCGCCTCAACACCGTGTCCGCCACCCAGGGCGGTGTGGTGGCTGTGCGGGTCAGCGGCGGTGTGTCCGACCAGGTAGCTCCCACGATCAGCAGTCAGCTGGCCTCCACTGCTTTCCATCAGGGCGAAAACGACTGGGTCAGTTATCTGGCCATCCCGGTGGACCAGGAGCCCGGTTCCTATACCATCACCGTCAGCTATGCGGGCTATGAGCAGGAACTGACCCTGGCTGTCAAAGAACGGGCCAATGTGTATAAGGACTACACCACCAAGAGCAAACTGACCAGCCCGTATATCGGTGAAAGCGACACCCCCGCCAAGGTGACGGCAGTCCTCAATACCGGGGACGAAGCGCCTGCCTGGACGGCGGACGGTTTCAACCTGCCCTTCACGGACAAGGCCGAAGTAGCCCTGGCCTACGGCACCACCGAGTATGTGGGACGTACCCGTGCTGAACGTGTGGCCGGAACCGGTACCGGACGCATCAGCAACAACGTGGTCGTCTCCAGCTCCCGCGGCAGCGATCTGCTGGCTCCGGCGGCCGGCAAGATCGTACTGGCCGAGGATCTGGGCGGTACCGCCGGTTACACGGTGGTCATCGACCATGGCGCCGGCGTCAAGAGCATCTTCTACTGCCTGCGCAGCATTTCGGTCAAGGTGGGCACCACGGTCAAGAAAGGCCAGGCCATTGCCACCACGGACAGTACCACCATCGCGGAAGTCCGCGTGGGTACCGTTCCGGTGGAGCCGCTGTCCATCTGGCGCGGCGAGTGTGACGCACTCAACCATTATTGATTCCCATACCTTAAAAAGCCTCTGCTTCGGCAGGGGCTTTTTTCTGTTTTCGTCACCCCGCGTACCTTTTGGGCATAAGATGGCTCAGAACACGGGGGTGGGAATATGTCCTTTACATTTTGTATGGCGGACGGCGATGCCCGTCAACAGGCTGCCGGCCGGGCTCTGCGGGAATCAGGATGCATCCGCGGCGCGCCTGAACATGCCGATTTTCTTCTTCTGCCCATGCCGCTGCGCACCGTCACGCCGGGACAGCTGGACCTGCTGCACCGGGCAAGGCCCGATACGCCTGTCTTTGCGGGGTTCATCACGCCCCAGGCTCGCAGTGTCATCCAGCGCGCCGGGCAGGTCCCGGTGGATTACTACACCCGCAGCGAGCTGGCCAGCCTGAACGCGGTGCCTACGGCCGAAGGCTGTCTGTGCCTGCTTATGCAGATGCGCACCCGCACACTGTGGGAAAGCCCTGTCCTGGTGCTGGGCTTTGGCCGGGTGGGGCAGGCGGTGGCCCGTCGGCTGGCGGCGCTGGGAGCCCGGGTCACGGTGGCGGCTCGAAATCCCGAACAGCGGGCCGGGGCCCGGTGCTGCGGCTGTCATGCGGCCCCGCTCACAGCACTGGAACGGCTGTTGCCGGACTTCGACGCGGTGGTCAATACCATTCCGGCCATGGTCCTGCCCGCAGAACTGCTGGGACGGCTGCCGCGGGGGGCCGTTGTCATCGACCTGGCCAGTGCACCCGGCGGGGTGGATTTTGATGCCGCCCAGGCCATGGGATTGCAGGCACGGCTGGCTTCCGGGCTGCCGGGACGCTGTGCGCCGGATACGGCAGGCGAGCTCATTGCCCAGACGATTTTAAATATTTTGAATGAACAGGGGAGGGCGACGGTATGACACAGACTTGGCAGGATACCCCCCGCGCGGTGGTGTTTGCCCTGTGCGGGAGTTTTTGCAGTTTTGGAGCGGTGCTGCCCCAGATCCAGCACCTTTGCCGGGATGGCTGGGACGTGTTGCCTCTGCTCAGTGCCAGCGCGGCTACCCAGGACACACGCTTCGGCACAGCGGCAGCGCTGTGCCGGACGCTGGAGGAGATGACCGGGCACCCGCCTATGACGACGCTGCAGCAGGCAGAACCCCTTGGTCCGCAGAAACGGGCCCGGGCCATGGTCATTGCGCCCTGTACCGGTACCACCATGGGTCTGCTGGCCAACGGTCTCAGCAGCACGGCGGTCACTCTGGCGGCCAAGAGCATGCTGCGGGGTGGCCGCCCCCTGATTTTGGCCCCTTCCACCAATGACGGACTTTCGGGCAGTGCCGTCAGTCTGGCCGCACTGCTGCAGCGCAAGAACGTCTATTTTGTGCCGTTCGGTCAGGACGACAGCTTCAAGAAACCCCACAGCCTGAAAAGTGATTTCACCCTGCTGCCGGATACCCTGGAAAGCGCGCTGCGGGGCGTGCAGCTTCAGCCGCTGCTTTTGTAACTTTCGGCGGAATGACGCATATATTGGTATGGTGTGACGGATAT
>DXNX01000241.1 GCA_019413245.1 Oscillospiraceae bacterium | reverse complement strand
GGTTCAGCCGATTGTTCCGGAGCCTGCACCGGTTCCGCCGCAGTTTCCGGTTTTTCCGCAGCCACCGGCTGGGCCGAAGTTTCGGCAGGGCTGCCTGCAGCAGAATTTTCCTCCGGTGCCGGCTGGGCCGCGGGCTGCGTTTCCGCCTGTGTTACAGCATCCTGCTTCTTCGCCTGCTGGGGCTGCGAAGACTTCTGCCCGCCGTTCTTTTTGCGGCGGCGGCGACGCCGGTTATGTCCGGCTGAGGAGCTTTTCTGCCCGGCAGCCGGTGCCTTTTCCTTGTCGAAAGTTTTTTCCTCCATATCTAACCCGTCCCATATCTATACGCAACAAATGCCACACAAGTGATTGGCCGCGCAAAAGACCCGTCACTTGTTTTCCTGATACTGCAATCCGCTGGAGCCTTTGATGGCGGCAGCGGGGTCCACCGATTTATTTCCGATACGCAGTTCATAAATCAGATCATGCACATCGGTGGTGGTGCCCACGGTATCTCCGCGGGATACGGTCTGGCCCGTCTGTACACTGACGGTACCCAGACCGAACAGATAACTTTTTACACCGCAGCCGTGGTCAATGACCACCGTACCGCCGGTGAGCGCCAGCTCGCCCGCATAGGCAACGGTGCCGTTCTGGGGGGCGCTGACATCACTGCCGGGTTCGGCCGCGGCATAGGTCAGGCCAGTGGAACGTCCGGTCACGGCGCCGTCAGTCATCAGGCGGTCGCCGTAGGCAGCGGTGGGCAGGCTGGTGCACGGAGCAGCAAAAGCCCCCTGCCACAGCTTATCGCTGCTGCCCTGGGTGTACAGCGGCCAGATGGCGTTCTTGTATTGTTCGGATGCACCGGGAGCCGTGACTTCTTCCTCCGCTTCCACCTGCACGGTGGAAACCTTGTTTTCGGTGACCGAAAGGACCAGCTGCTGCACCAGTTCCCCGCAGGTCAGGGTCAGCTGATGGTCGCCGCCGGACGTATTATAGGTAATCGGAATGTACCCCATGAATCCATCGGCTGTCTTGCGGAACCAGACGGTGCCGAGGTCGCTTTCCAGGGTGGGGGTGCTGTCATCCAGAATGCCGGTAACAGCCACCGCCACCACCGTACCCTGGGGAGCACTGGTGGTGCTGAGGGTCGCCTTGGGCTGGATGTTCACCGTATAGCTGACACGGTAGGCATACCAGCCGGTGGACACGCCGTGTACATCCGGCGCGGGGTCACGGTACAGCGTCAGGTCCAGCTGATACTGTCCGTTTTGTACATAAACGTAGCTGTTGTACGCAGAGGCATCGCCCTGCACAGCCACAGAGCCGTCCGGTCCGGTCAGGGTCAGTTCCGAACGGTTGACCCAGTCCGGCAGGGTCAGTACAGGAGTGGTATCTCCCATATCGCCCAGTTTTTGGACCGTCAGGTTGGTCAGGCTGGAAAAATCGCGTTCGACCACATCCCCCAGCACCGGCACCGTCCACGCATACCCGTTGGGTTCCAGGGCGGCTTCACCGAGGGTCGGATGTGTCTGCGGCAGTTTGTTTTCGCCGGTGATGGCGTACAGCGCCGCGGCCGCACCGCCCAGCAGCAATGCGACCATCAGCACGACCATCAGCAGCCAAAGCAGCAGTTTTTTCATACTGGCTCCTTCCTGTTGCGGCCGGGTGCCGAAAGCAAAAGCCGGGTACGATCCGGGGTGCCCGCAGGCACACACCGGCCGCACCTGGCCGTTTTTGCACAGGTCTTATGCGGCGAATGAATCAGACGGAAGCCGTGTCATCGCCGGCGGTTTCCTCTTCGGGCTTGGCCGGTTCGGTGTCGATAGGCTCGTAGATGGTGTCTTCATCCTCGTCATCATCGTACTCATTGTCGCTGTACAGCAGACGCTCGTACTCGTCCAGTTCCTTTTCGCGACGGCGCAGATACAGCGCAACAGCGGTCAGAACACCGGCTGCAGCGGCAATGAAAGCCAGAGCAACACCAAACGTGGATTTCTTCATCATAATACATTCCTCCGAACCGACAGCCTGCCGGGGCAGACTGCGTTGTGTGGGCATGCCCGGCTGTTTATGCGGGCATACCGGGGTCAGCTGCTTTTATTATAACCGACCCCGGGTTAGAATACAACAATACAAACGTAAAATTTTGTCAGGCAGAGCCGCGAAATTCCTGTGTAATTTTATTGATTCCCGGCGCCCGGCACATAGGCTGCAAAAGCGCTTGGCACGGTGAAATTCCCCGCTGCATCGTCTGCCCGGCCCCAGGCATAGCCTTCGGGCAGAGGGCAGGCCGCCGCGGTGCCCCGCCAGCCGGACAGCTCCCAGATACGGTGGGTGAACACATGGCGGGCCGGGGGCAGGGCTTGCTCCCAGGTCACCGCAACGCCCAGGACTTCCAGCTCCTTCGTCAGCGCCTCCTGCGTCAGGCTTTTGCCCTCAAAGCACAGAGGCTGCCACAGGTTGGCCAGCAGTCCGCGGGCCGGGCGGCGCTGCAGCAGGAAGCCGTTTTCACTTTCCACCAGCGCCACCGTCACCGGGACCTTTTTCTTTTCCTTTTTCGGGGGCTTGACCGGCAGAGAAGCCGCGCGGCCCGAAGCATACCCGCTGCAGATCTCTTTCAGCGGGCAGACCTCGCACTGGGGCGTACCCGGCACACAGACCAGGGCCCCCAGTTCCATCAGCGCTTCATTATAAGGACCAGGGGTGGCTTTGGGCATTTCTTCCATGACCCGTTGGGTAAACAGCTGTTTGGTGGCGGGACGGGTGATGTCGGCATCATCATCAAACAGCCGGGCGTACACCCGCAGCACGTTGCCGTCCACCGCCGGGGCCGGAATACCAAAGGCGATGCTGGCAATGGCGCCGGCGGTGTAATCCCCGATGCCGGGCAAAGCCCGCAGGGCCTCCCAGTCGGCGGGCAGCTCCCCGCCGTACAGGTCACACACCTGCTGAGCGGCTTTCTGCATGTTGGCGGCCCGGCTGTAATAGCCCAGTCCCTGCCAGAGTTTGCGCAGGCGGTCGGGCGGGCAGGCGGCCAGGTCCGCAGGGGTGAGCAGCTCGGCCACAAAGCGTTCATAATAGGGCAATGCGGCGGCTACCCGGGTCTGTTGCAGCATGATCTCGCTG
>DXNX01000240.1 GCA_019413245.1 Oscillospiraceae bacterium | reverse complement strand
GTCTGCCATCATGTTCCTGGTCATCCTGACCATCATCCTGGTTTCCAACCACATGGATTCCCGCGCCTATCGCCGCAACCAGGCGGCCATCCGCAAGAGCGCGGCCGAAGTGTGAAGGGGAGGGCAGCCATGAAACTGAAACGTGTTTGTGCGCTGGCTGCGGTTCTGGCCTTGCTGCCGACCTGCGCCATGCCCGCCTTTGCTGCGGATGAGATCGTTGTCAACGAGGATATTTCGGTCTCCGGAGATTACGACTGGACCCGTTTTGCCAATGACAACATCACCCTGAACGTTTATAACTGGGGCTTGTATATCTCGGACGGCTCCGACGACAGCGTGGATGTGGTTTCCGCCTTTGAGGACCTCACCGGCATCAAGGTCAACTACACCACCTTCGACTCCAACGAAAGCCTGTACGCCAAGATGAAATCCGGCGGCGCCAGCTACGATGTGATCTTCCCCTCCGATTACATGGTGGGCAAGCTCATTTCCGAAGGCATGTTGGCCCCGCTGGACTACGATAACATTCCCAATATCTCCGCCATCGGGGATGAATACCTGGGCTGGGATTTTGACCCGGACAACGCATACAGCGTGCCGTATATGTGGGGCACCACCGGCCTGATCTACAACACCACCATGGTGGACGAAGCCCCCACCAGCTGGTCGGCCCTGTGGGATGTGCAGTATGCAGGCAATGTACTCATGTTCAACAACTCCCGCGATGCCTACGCCATTGCCGCCAAGAAGAATGGCCTGTCCCTGAACCCGCCTTCGGTGGAGGAAGTGGACCAGGTCATGCAGGACCTGCAGGAACAGAAGTCTGTGGTGCAGGCCTACGTCATGGACGAAATCTTCGACAAGATGGAGGGCGGCGAAGCCGCCATGGCTCCGTACTATGCGGGCGACGCCCTGACCATGATCGAGGATAACCCCGACCTGGCT
Organism: Oscillospiraceae bacterium; assembly: GCA_019413245.1. Lineage (GTDB taxonomy): Bacteria > Bacillota > Clostridia > Oscillospirales > Ruminococcaceae > Gemmiger. The sequence continues at coordinate 2,197 of DXNX01000240.1, read as the reverse complement.
TTTGTCCATCCGGAGGAGGGCGTCAACTTCTTCGTGGACAGCATGTGCATTCCGGCCACCAGCAAAAACAAGGAAGCCGCCGAAATGTTCATCAATTATATGTGCGAAACTTCGGTGGGCTACGCCAACTGTGATTACATCGGCTACTCCACCCCCATCACGGCGGTGTGGGAACTGCTGGACGATGACCTGAAGTACAGCCCCATTGCCTATCCCGGCGAGGACGTTATGTCCAAAGCGGAGGTGTTTGTCACCCTGCCGGATGAGATCAACGCCGAGATGGACAGCCAGTGGAGCCAGATGAAGAGCTATGACGAGAGCGGCGGCAGCTGGATGGTGGTGATCTTCCTGCTGGGTGCTGTGGCTCTGTCCGGCTTCAATATCTGGCGCAAACTGCGCAAGAAGATGCGGGATAACTACTGATTCACCAAAACGCTCTTTCCGAAGCCCGGAAAGGGCGCTTTTTTTGCACAAACCTGTGCCTTTGTCCCAACCGCGCTGGCGCAATGCCGTCTGCCGTGTTATAATGTACTGATCGACAGGAAAAGGAGATGCTGCCCATGTCCCAGGACATGACACAATATACCGAGTCTTTTCAGGTGTACCGCCACGACGGTGACTGCTTCGGCTATGTACAGCCGGCTTCTGTGCTGCGTTATGCCCAGCAGATCGCGGGCGAACACGCCATTGCGCTGGGCCTGACCGATGAAGTCTATGCCAGGACCCATACGGCCTATGTGCTGGCCAAGCAGGCCCTGCATTTTGACCGGGTGCCCCATGTGGATGAACATCTGACCCTCATCACCAAACCGGAAGCCCTCAAGCGTGCGGTGAACAAGCGCATTACCGAAGTACTGGATGCGGAAGGGACCCGGGTGGCCATGGTGGACAGCCGCTGGGTGGTTATTGACACCGACCGCCGGGTCATCCTGCGCAAACACCCCGAGGAGTTTTCCACCGCCCACTGGGCTGTGGAAGTCCCCGAAGAACTGCCCATGAAGATGCACAAGGCCGCGCTGGAAGAGTGCGAGCATGTGGGCACGCACACCGCCGCGTACAGCCAGTGCGATATGAACGGCCACATGAACAACGCCCGGTATGTGGATGTGATCTGTGACGCTTTGCCCGGTGAGGCGTTGGAAACTCACTTTGTGCAGGATCTGATCATCTATTACCACAAGGAAGTACCGCGTGGAGGCTCCTTTGAGCTGTACCGCCATCAGCTGGAAAGCGGCGAGTGGTATTTTACCGGCATTCTGCCGGACGGAAAATCCAGCTTTGAGGCCACCATGACCCTGGTCCCGCGTACCTGAATTTCAGGAAAAGGGAAGGGCACGCCGAAAAGTAACAAAAAAGAATCAAATAGTTACAAAACCTTAACAATTGGCCATTGACATTTGGTTGCAAAAAGGTTACAATCTAGTTGCAAGCAAAGATAAAACAAACTTTTTCATGTGTTCTTCTCCTCCTTTCTTTTGAACCCCCGCCCTTCCCTCAGGCGGGGGTTTCTTTTTGTCTGCCGTGGATTTTTCCACGGCAAATTTTTTTCGTAAAGCAGGGAAGACCCTATTGCATTCTACTATATTATATGGTATATAATATATAAAGACATATAAGAAGGGAGCATGCCATGACCTTTGTATCCAATGCGGCCTTGCTGGATGCTGTTGTGCTGGCCGTGGTCTCCCAGCAGGCGGAAGGTTCTTACGGGTACCGCATCACCCAGCAGATCAAAGAGGTGCTGGATGTATCGGAATCCTCGCTGTACCCGGTGCTGCGCCGTCTGCAGAAAGACCAGTGCCTGACCGTTCACGACGAAACTGCCAACGGCCGCAACCGACGCTATTACCGCATCACCGAACTGGGACGTGTCCGCCTGCATGGGTATCAGGATGAATGGCGGGCCTACACACAAAAAATCGACACATTGTTTTGGGGGGAAACGCCATGACCAAGTATGAATATCTTGCCAAGCTGGAGCACCTTCTGGCCGATATGCCCGAGCAGGAGCGCCGGGACGCGCTGGACTATTACGCCGAATACTTTGATGCTGCCGGCCCCGACCACGAAGCCGAGACCGCCGAAAAACTGGGCGACCCCGAAACGGTGGCCCGCAAGATCCGGGAAGGCGCAGGGGCGTCTGCTGACGAAAAAGCGGAAGGCACGACGGATGCGAAGACCGCTGCCACACTCCCGC
>DXNX01000024.1 GCA_019413245.1 Oscillospiraceae bacterium | reverse complement strand
CTGCTGCGCAAGCGCGCCGAGGAGATCATCGATCTGGTGCAAAAAACCGAGCAGGAATTCGCCCAGTCGGAAGAGACGCTGTCCGGCGATGTATATATCGGCGCCGGTGAGACGGTGGGAGTTCATTTCCTGACCCGGGCAGCCCGCCGCCTGCAGGAAGCCTATCCGGATGTACACATCCACATTTCCAGCGGCGATGCCACCGATGTGCGCGAAGAACTGGACAAGGGACTTATTGATTTCGGACTCCTGTTTGCGCCGGTGGATCTGTCCCGCTACAACGTCATTCACCTGCCGTACCGGGACACCTGGGGTGTGCTCATGCTTCGGGACAGCCCGCTGGCACAAAAACAGACCCTTTCTCTGTACGACCTGACCGAGCAGCCGCTGATCGTTTCCCGTCAGCTCCTGAAGACCAACCGGCTGCAGGAATGGTTCGGCGAGGCCGCCGGGCGGCTGCGAATCACAGGAACTTACAGTCTGGTGTACAACGGGTCCCTGATGGTGGAGGACGGCATGGGCTATGCCATCTGTCTGGACGGCATCCTCAACACCGGCGGGGACAGCCCTTTGTGTTTTCGCCCTCTGGAACCCCAGCAGGAAGCCGGCATGTACATTGTCTGGAAAAAGTATCAGATCTTCTCCCCTGCCGCCGAGCGGTTTCTGGAGGTACTGCGAAAGGAAGACAGAACTGCCTGCCCCTGATCTTCCTGCTGGTTTTGGCTTTTATGCAGGAAATGCGCCCCCGCAAAAACGCGGGAGCGCATTTCCTTATTATAATAAAGAAGCAGGAGGCATCAGAACCAGCCTTCGGGCAGGTACTTGGCCGTGCCGGCGATCATGTCATCCACCAGTTTGCGGATTTCCTTCTCGTCGGTGCACTTTGCCTTGACGTTGGGGTCATTGAGGAAGGCCTTGACCACCAGATCACGGTTGCAGCTCAGGGACGCCTGGAGAATCAGCTCATGGTTTTCCACATGGGGCTGGACCAGATGCAGGATGTCCTCGGGCAGGTTGCCGGCCATCATCGGGCTGATGCTGTTTTTGGCAAACAGGGCATTGGTCTCCACCACAGCGCCGTTGGGCAGGTTGGGGATCTGGCCCACGTTGGGAATATTGACGTTGCTGACCACACGGTCCAGGCCGACCAGCGCTTTCATCAGCAGGATGCCTTCTTCACCGGAAGGCTCCATATCCACTTCGCTCTCGCCCGAAACCAGCGCATGGCTCTTGGCCAGCCGCTCCGTCAGGTCATTCTTTCTCCACTGCACGGTGGTCAGGCCGAACTTCCAGCTCTTGACGGTTTCCGGGTCCTTCAGATACTCATCACCGGGCATGAACTCGGCCAGGTGACGGTCACCGGCTGCGGCAATCAGGCCATAGCGGCGGAACAGGTCAAACTTGACGCGGTGGGCGCAGTCAAAGGAGGAGTTGGCCCAGTTGCGATCAGGCTCATCAAAGCCGTCATGATAGTATTTGTCGACGAATTCACGGTAAATCGGGAAAACGTCGCAGCCCTCATAGGAGGCCTTGTCGAACCAGGTGAAGTGGTTGATGCCCAGAACGTTGACATGAATGTCACGGCGGTTGGGTGCCGGGACACCCAGCTTTTCGCCCACGGCCGCCGCCAGGACTTTCTGGGTGCCGAACACTTCATGGCAGCAGCCGAAAGCCTTGATCTGCGGGAAGACATGATACAGGATCTTGACGCACAGAGACATGGGGTTGGTGTAGTTGATGACCCAGGCTTCCGGGCAGTAGTCACGGATCGCTTCCGCGATGGGAATGTACATGGGCAGCGTGCGCAGAGCGCGGATCATGCCACCAGGGCCGGCGGTATCGCCCACAGACTGCCAGATGTTCAGCCGTTCGGGCATGTGAACGTCAACTGCCATCTCATCGAAGGTGCCGGGCAGGATGGAAATGACAACAAAGTCTGCACCAGTCAGTGCTTCCTGAAGGCTGTTTGCCACACTGTAATGCCAGTGCCCTACGGTGTTGGGCATGGCATCCGTCTTGTTGCCGATGATTGCGTTGGCTTCTGCCGCTTCACGGTCAATGTCGTACAGAACAACTTCGCCGCTCATGGAAGGTTCGATGGCCAGGTCGGTCATGAACTTCCACGCCCAGCCGCGGGAGCCGCCGCCGATATACGCCAGACGGATATCGCCGACATGATGGTTTTCGTATTCGTATTTCATAGAGAGTCATTCCTTTCCAGAAATTTACTGAATCAGATTTTCGTTCCGCAGGATGTCCTGCAGGGCAGCATACTGTTCCGCAGTTGCTTCGGGAAGCGGAATGGTGGCTGTGCTTCCCACCGCAATGCCCCGGATGGTCATGGCGCATTTGATAAAGGGAACAAAGGGCGTGCCCACCGCATAGACAGACATCAGACGGTTGATTTTTTGCTGGCATTCCTGTGTCTTTTTCCAGTCGCCATCCGTGACGGCGCAGACCCAGTCATGGCAGAGTTCCGGTACCAGGTTGGAAAGGCCGCCTATGCAGCCGTCGCCACCGGACAGAACATTGTGCGCGAAATTGTCATCAAAGCCGGAATAAATTTCAAAGTCCGGACGAACCGGTTTGACCGCCTTGATCAGTTCCCGGGTATGGTCCATTCCGGAAATAGTATCCTTGATGCCCATCAGGTTGGCATGCTTTTGTGCCAGACGGGTCACGGTTTCCACCGGAATCTCATATCCCGTGCGATCGGGGAAATTGTACAGATAGATTTTGCCGGGAATTGCCTCACACAGCTTGTCATAGTAGGCTTCCAGGCTGGGGCCGGTCAGCGGGAAATAATACGGCGGAACGATGACCACCGCATCGGCGCCTTTTTCCAGCGCGTAACGGGAAAGGGATACCGTCTCTTCAAACACCGTGCCGCCGGTTCCCACCAGAAGCGGGACCCTGTGGTCCACGATTTGCACGGCGCGTTCGATCAGCGCCTGTTTGGTCGAAAGAGAAAGCGCGAAAAACTCTCCGATGCTTCCCAGGATCAGAATACCGTCCACGCCGCCCCTGATCAAGTGTTCGTACAGGACAGGAAGCCCTTTTTCGTCCAGTTCATGGGCTTCGGTCAGCGGCGTGACAGCAGGGGTAATGTACTTGGCCATTGTTTTCACCTCAGTAACCTGCGCCTTTCATGGCGGACAAGGCCGATTCCGTATAGCGTTTCAGTACGCCCTTACGTTTGGGCGGCTGTTTGAGCGGCCATACAGCGCGGCGCTGCTCCAGGCAGCGGTCCACCTCTTCCGGCGGCAGTTCTTTACCGTCGATACCAACAACGGCCAGGCTCCGCTGTTCAATATCATACGCCAGGATGTCCCCTGTGTGGATATAGGCCAGCGGACCGCCCGCAGCGGCTTCCGGACTGACGTGGCCGATGGCGGCTCCCCGTGTTGCCCCTGAGAAGCGGCCGTCGGTAACCAGGGATACGCTGCCGTTGAGTCTGGCATCGCAGACAATGGCCTCGGTGGTCATCAGCATTTCCGGCATACCGCTTCCCCGTGGTCCTTCATACCGAATCACCAGAATATCCCCGGGACATACCTCGCCGTTTACCACAGCGGCATAGGCGTCCTCCTCGCAGTCAAAGACTCTGGCCGGGCCCTTATGGCTGCGCATTTCTTCGCAGCAGGCGGAGTACTTGATGACCGCACCTTCCGGTGCCAGGTTGCCTTTCAGAATCGCGATCGTGCCGTTTTCAGCGACCGACTGCGGAGGCAGAATCACCTGTTCCGGCTCCAGGCCGTAATTATGCAGGTACCCCAGATTGCGCCGGAAGAATCCGTCGGCCTCCAGGGCCTCCAGGTTTTCGCCCAGAGTATGCCCGGTCACGGTCATCACATCCAGGTCCAGGTAGTCTTTCAACTGTCGCTGGACCCCGGGGACACCGCCCGCAAACCAGAATGTTTCGGTCAGGTGGGCACCGCTGGGAAAAATATTTCCGATGTGCGGCACCGTTTTTCCAATCTCATCAAACCATTCGACAGGCAGCTCAATGCCCAGTTCCCGCGCAATCGCGGGCAGATGCAGCGTCGCATTGGTGGAGCCCCCGATGGCGCTGTGCACCACAATCGCATTGCGGAAAGCCGCCGGGGTCAGGATCATGGACGGACGGATATTCTTTTGCACCAGGTTCATCAGAGCCCGGCCCGTACGGCGGGCGTATGCCTGAATGTCCCGCATGGTGGCCGGGACCAGTGCACTGCCAGGCAGTGCCAGCCCCAGTGCCTCCGCCATACACTGCATGGTGGAAGCAGTTCCCAGGAATGTACAGGCCCCCACCGAAGGGCATCCGGTCAGCCTGTAATCCCGGATCTCCTGTTCCGTCACAGCCCCTTTGCGCTTGCTGCGCAGAGAAATGTCCCCTGCTACCAGCGAAGTTGTCTGATTGGGGCCGGGACGCATACTGCCGCCGGGCAGGAAAATGGCCGGAATATCTACGCGGGCCATGGCTTTCAGATGCGCCGGAATGGATTTATCACAAGAGGCAGACAACGCCATTCCATCCCAGGGGACAAACCCTGCGTGAAGTTCCACCATATCGCAAAGGGTCTCACGCGAGGCCAGGACAAGATTCATACCGTCATGGCCCTGTGCGCACCCGTCGCAGATGTCGGTTGCATGGAAGTGAGCCGGACATCCGCCTGTTTCCTCCACTCCGCGCTCAATCTGATGGCTGAGTTCATTCAGATGCACACTGCCGGGGTGACTGTCCCCATACACATCCTCAATCAGGATCTGCGGCTTTTGAATGTCCTCTTCCTCCCAGCCGGAGCCGAGCTGCAGGGCGTCAAACTGCACCCAGAGATTTCTCTGGGGCGTACTGGCAGGGATCATATGTCATTTCCTTCCTTGTTTATCCCTTCAGACCGGACGTGCTGATGCCCTCTACCAGGTACTTCTGGAAGAAGATGAAGATCACAACCGCCGGCAGGATAGACAGAGTGGACATGGCGAACATAGCGCCATAGTCAGTGGAGGAGCTGGGGTCGCTGAAGAGTTTCAGTGCCAGGCTGACAGGATAGCGGGCCGATTCACTGATGTACAGCAGGGCGGACAGGAAGTCGTCCCAGCGCCAGATGAAGGAGAAGATGCAGACCGTGACCAGAGCGGGAACGATCAGCGGCAGGATGATGCGCAGGAAGATCTTGTAGTAGGAGCAGCCGTCGATTTTTGCCGCCTCATCCAGTTCGCGGGGAATGCCGTCGATGAAGTTGGTGATCAGGTAGACAAAGAAGCCCTGGGTCGCAAAGAAGAACGGAACGATCAGCGGCAGATAGGTGCCGACCCAGCCCAGCTTCTGATACCACAGGTACTGAGGAATCATCAGGACCTGGGCAGGAAGCATCATCGAGACCAGCATGAAGACGAAAAGCACCTTGCGGCCCGGGAATTTGCAGCGGGAAAGGCCGTAAGCCACGATGGACGAGGAGAGCACAGTGCCAAGGGTGGCCGTCACCGCAATGAAGCCGGAATTCAGGAAGAAGGTTCCGAATCCGACCTTGCCAAAGCCCTTCCAGCCGTTGGCGTAGTTCTCCAGGGTGAAGGTTTCGGGAATCAGGGAGCCGGCCGTGGTGAAGATCGTGCCGGTGGGCTTGAAGGAACTCATGACCATCCAGACGAGGGGGTAGATCATGATCAGACCGATGCCGCAGACCACAACGTGGTAAATGATGGAATTGAAAATACGCTGTTTTTTCATCTGAATCACACTCCATCCTCATAGACCCAGAAGCGCTTGGTGGCGAACAGGATCAGGGTAATCAGGCCGACGATCACCAGCATAACCCATGCCAGCGCGGCGCCGTAGCCGGTATTCTTGAATTCGAAAGACTGCTGATACATGTAAACCGTGTAGAACAGGGTGGAGTTCATCGGCTTGCCCTGGGTGATGATGTAGCACTGGGTAAAGGCGAGGAAGCCCTGAATCATCTGCATGACCAGATTGAAGAAGATCGTGGGGGTCAGAAGCGGCAGCGTGATTCTGAAGAACTGATACACCTTGCTGGCGCCGTCCACGCGGGCTGCCTCATACAGGGTCGTGGGGATCTGTTTCAGAGAGGACAGGAAGATCAGCATGGAAGAGCCAAACTGCCAGACCGCCAGGATAATCAGGGTCCAGATAGCGGTCTTTTCATTGCCGAGCCAGGCGATATCGCAGTCAATGCCCACAAGGCCCAGCAGGCTGTTGACCACACCGTCAACGGCGAACATTCTCTTCCACAGGATCGAGACAGCCACCGAGCCGCCGATAATGGAAGGCAGGTAGTACGCCGCACGGTAGAAGCCGGTCGCCTTGGTGGTGTTGAGCAGCAGCATGGCGACGATCAGGGCGAAAACCAGACGCAGCGGGACCGAAATCAGTGCGTAAAAGAAGGTGACCCCGATAGCCTTGAAGAAGGTCTCATCGGAAAACATCTCGATGTAATTGTCCAGGCCGATAAATTTCGGCGGAGAAAGAATGTTATAATCGCAAAGCGAATAGTACAGCGAGATCCCCATGGGGACCAGGATGAACAGGAGAATTCCGATAGTAAACGGCAGGGTGCAGACAACACCGGCGACGCTTTCCCTATCAAAGAAACTCTGTGCTTTCTTATTTTTCATGATGGATCACTCCCAACCAAAGGAAATGCCGCCCACCGTCAGTTTTGAACTGCGGCGGGCGGCGTTTTTACCGGACACGCCTATGCGGTTAACCCGCCATAATCTCGTTGCCCTCTTCGTACATTTGCTGGGCAGCCTCAGCAGCGGTCAGTTCACCGTAGCAAACTTTTTCGACCAGGTTGCGGTTCAGGTTGTAAGCTTCGCTGGCAGCGGTCGGGGCCGGCGGGCTGATGGTGGAAGAGTTGGGCGTAACCACATCGTTGATGAAGGTGATGATGTTGCGGTCGTCATCGCTCAGGTTCTCACTGATGGCGTTGGAAACTTCGGTGGAGATGGGCACACCGCGCTCGCCGAGCAGGATGTTGTTGCATTCCACAGAGTTGGTGATATAGTCCAGGACCTTGGCAGCTTCGTCGGGGTTCTTGCTGTCAACAGAGATGGCAAAGAACTGGCTGGGCTTCAGGAAGTCGGACTTGACGGGGTCGGGAGAGGGCCAGGTGGTCATGCCAATCTCCATGCCTTCCGGAGCAGCGCTCTTGCAGGCAGTGAGCTGGTTGGAATAAGCGAAGAAGCACCAGGACATGGTCTCGGGGCTGGAGCCGTACACCATGGGGTCCTGCTCCACAGAGCCGATGGTCACTTCAGCAAAGACGCTGGGATCCAGCAGCCAGCCTTCATTGATGCCGTCTTCATAGAGGCTGTAGAAGGCGTCCAGGGTCTCCTGAGAAGCGCCGATGGAGTCGGCCTCGTAGATGACTTCGTCATAAGCGCGGCAGTAATAGTCGATATACGCATCAGAGCCGTAGGCGATGTTGGTCTTGTAACCGGTCTTTTCGTAGACTTCCTTGCAGACGGCGATGAATTCATCCATCGTCATGTTGTCCTTGATGGTGATGCCCACGCTGTCCAGCAGGGTCTTGTTGTAAAGCAGGGCCGGAACATTGACGCCGTTGCACAGCGCGTAGATGCCGTCGCCAACCTTGCCGGAGTTCAGGATGCCTTCGTCAACGTTGTCCACGTTGATGGTGCCGTTCTCAATGTAAGGAGTCAGGTCCACCAGAAGGCCGTTGCTCACATACTGTTCCAGGTAGGAGTAGTCCATCTGGACGATGTCGGGCAGTGCATGGCCGGCAGCTGCAGTGGCCAGCTTATCCCAGTAGTCATTGTACTCGGCGAACTGCGGGTCGAAGGTGACGCCGGGGTTCTGCTCGGAGTACAGATCCAGCGCAGCCTGCGTGCGCTCGTTGCGGGTCTGGTTGCCCCACCAGGTAAAGGTCAGGTTCACAGCACCGTCGGCCGTTTCCGCGCTCTGGGTGGAAGCGCCGGAGCCCTGCGAAGAGCCGCAGGCGGACAGCATTCCAACCGCCATAATACCGGCCAGCGCAAGCGAAATTTGCTTTTTCATGTTGTTTTTCCTCCAATCTTCATTTCCCTCATTGGGTTTTTTCGTTGTCTTTATTGTATAAAACAATCCTCTGCCAGTAAATCAAAATAACCGACCCCGAATTCTAAAAAGCCGACACGTTTTTGTGCAATGCACCTATAATGATTCAATATGGACAATTTCTTTTGACCAATTTGTACGTTTTCACCAAGAGCATCGGTTGAAAATATTTTTATCATTGCTTATAATGTTAGACATTCAAGGTTTTTTATACATTCCTATCGCTTTGCCGGGGAGGATTTTCATGCGGACGCGTATCCAAAAATACATACGAAACATGTCTTTGAGCCGGAAGATCTTTTCCATTCTTCTGCTGGCCCTGATTCCGGTCACGCTGGTATCCTTCTTCGGTGCCTCCTGGATCACATCCTCTTATTCCGACCTGCTGTATGACAGCATAGCGGCGCAGCTTTCCTCCTCGGCGCGGGAAATCTCCAAACAGCTGCAGGATGTGGAATCTCTCAGTTATATGGTATATTCCCACGACACGGTGCAAAACGGATTGGCCACTATCCGCAATTCCACCAACAATATGCAGCGAACCGACGCCAACGCTTCCCTGCGTTCTCTGCTCATCGATTACAGCCAGAATTACCGCAGTTCCCATGTTGCATACATCAACCTTTTCAGCGACAATTTTTCGGTAAGCGGGAATTCCTATGCTGCAACCGTCACTTCTGACAAGACCTTTGAAGAAGCCAGGGCTGCAGCGCGCAACGCTGAGGGCACAATCGTCTGGTACAGTACCTCCGACGACCCCGGTCACCTGTACCTGAGCCGGGAGATCCGCCGGATTCAGAATCTGTCCCTCTCCTCTCTGGGTGAGGAAGTCATCTGCATTGACATTGATTCCATGGTGCAGGATGCGACCCAGTTTGACCAGCAGTACGAACAGGCCCAGTACCTGATTTTGCAGAATGACCAGATCCTGTACTCCACCGAAGATCTCGACGACACAAAATCGCTCAAGCTGTACCGCAACATCGACGGAAAGTATCAGATTTTGAAGGTTGGTGTTCACACATACTTTGCCGTAGCGGGCAAAATTCCCCGGTATGAATGGGATTACCTCTGCCTGGTCCCCTTTGACAGTGTCATGTCAACGCTGAATGGAGCCCACGCCCTTTTCCTTGTCCTGTTGTTTCTGTGCACCACCGTCGTTGTCATGCTGGCTCTTACCCTGATCTCTTCCCTGGACCGGCATTTCCACAATCTGATTCTCAAAATGGATGCCATTGGCGACGGCACCTCCTACGATCCCAGTGTTGCCACCTATGATTACAGCGACCGCACAGACGAGATCGGCGTACTGCACCAGCAGTTCGACCGCATGGCCACACGCATCCACAACTTGATACAGATCAACTATATCAATGAATTGCTGAAAAAGGAAGCCCAACTTAAGGCACTGGAAAATCAGATAAACCCACATTTTCTATATAATACCCTGGAATCGGTCAACTGGCGCGCAAAAGCCCTGGGTGCAGAAGACATTTCCACCATGGTACAGTCCCTGGCCGCCCTGCTGCGCGTTACCCTGAGCCACAGCGACACCATTTTTACCCTCCGGCAGGAATTGGACCTGGTCAAAAGCTATATGTCCATCCAGGAATACCGGTTTGAAGACAGACTCGTCTTTTCCAGCCATGTTCCCGATGAATTTCTCAACGTTCATATCGTCAAGCTGACCATTCAGCCCCTGGTAGAAAACGCCATCCATTATGGTCTGGAAGAAAATACCGAGACCTGTGAAATCACCCTGAGCGCCAGACAGACGCCGGATGGCAAGACCCAGATCCTGGTCACCAATACCGGTTCCACATTTGAAGATGACCTGCTTGAAAAACTGAAAAGCGGAGAAATTTCTCCCCACGGGCACGGAATCGGGCTGCTGAACATTGACAAGCGCCTGAAACTGACCTATGGTGAAGAATACGGACTGACCCTGTATAACGAAGAGGATTGTGCGGTTGCCGCCATCACCATACCGACGGAAAGAAGTGAAGAATCATGCTGAAAGTGATTATTGCGGATGACGAAAGAATGATTCGGGAAACGATTTCCCGCCTGATCGACTGGAACAGCCTGGGCCTGGAACTGGTCGGACAGTGCCGGAACGGCATCGAAGCCTACAATGCCATCCTGGATGAAAGCCCTGATATCGTGATGACTGATATCAAAATGCCGGGTCTTTCCGGTATAGAATTGGTGGAGAAAGCCTTCTCGGCACATCTGGACACTCAGTTCATCATCCTTTCCGGATACGGAGAATTTGATTATGCACGCAGTGCCATGAAATATGGCGTGCGGCATTATCTGCTCAAGCCCTGCAATGAGCAGCAGATCATTGCCAGTCTCAAGGAGGTCATCCGGGACTGCTATCATCGCCGGGCCACCCAGCAGATGGAAAAACAGCACGCTGTTTTGCAGGATACCCTGTATCAGAATGTTATTTTCGGTATCCTGACGCAGGGCATCGCCTGCAAGGACGAAGACCACGCTTCGCTGTATCATCCGTACAAGAAATATCTGGACTTTGACCAGACCGCCTATCGGATGATCACCATACAAGGGATTCCGGAAGACGGACTTTCCCAGGCTTATGCCGCGCTGGCGGGCTGGCACCGCAGCCACGCTCCCGGCCTGCCGCTTTACGGTGTTTATGTGCACAACCATCTGATCGTCTTTTACCAGCAATACGAAGCGGAAGCCGACACGCAGACCGCCCCGGGGCTGCTCTCTTCCCTGCCCCAGTACACATTGCAGGCGGAATCCACCATCTACCCCAGCCTTTCTTCCCTGCTGGACGAGCTGCTCCGGCAGATCACCTGCTGCGGAACCATCACCTATCTGAGTGGCCCCAGCTTTGTTGCCACCTGCAACTACCAGAGCACCATCCATGCCGTCAAAGAAATTTGCAGCCGCATCTGCAAGCTGCAGGCGGAGCCATCCGAGCATCAGGAAGACGATGTACATGCCTGTCTGGAACAGCTCCAGCAGCGCTTTGACGGCATTGCTGACCCGGATTTTCTGATCCAGCTGGCTTCTTCCGTTCTGCTGTACTTCTCCAGCCGTTCCCTCTTTCTTTCTTCGGTGGAGGCCACCGAGATCGTCCTGTCCCTGCACCAGTGCACCACCGCCGACGAAATCCGGGCGGCACTTTTCCCGGATCTGGCTTCCCGAATCTGTGACGGCTGCAGTGAAGGCCGTTCCGACAGCAATTTCATCTTCCGGCTGCAGCAGTATGTGCGGGAGAACATCTCCAACTCCAATCTGACCCTGAAGTGGATCGCCGAAAATTACCTGTACATGAACGTAGACTATGTCAGCCGCAAATTTGTAAAGGTCACCGGCCAGAAATTTTCCGCTTATCTCACCGATACCCGCATCCGCTGCGCCAAGCACCTGCTGGCCGAATACGGCACCGAAAAGATTCATTATGTGGCTGAGCAGGTCGGGTGCGGCAACAATCCCCAGTATTTCAGCCAGATTTTCAAGAAAAATACCGGCATGACCCCCAGTGCCTACGCCAAGATGGTGCGCACAGCCGGAACCGCCGCCGCAGAAAATTCCGCCGACAAAGCATAATGACGGAGAAGCATCTTCCCACGGAATGTTCTCTTTCTCTGGCAAAACCTGCGATTTTTCTTATTTGCGGCACATAAGATAAAAAGAGCAGACGCTCCGATGGAGCGCCTGCTCTTTTGTTATGACAGTGGTTTCGGGCCGGAGCGCCGAGAATTTACTCGGCGCGGGCCATGGCCTGCTTGAAGTCCGGCAGGTCGGTGAAGATCTCGTTGGTATACGGGTTTTTCTTCTGTTCCACAGACCGCTTGATAATGATGGCCAGCACGATGACGTTGACCGCCAGGGCCAGGATGGCAATGACACCCTGCATGGTGGGGTCAGCCGCCGTGGGACGGGTCGCCGCATCCATGAAGCCATCCACATACAGCACGGGGAGGGTGGCAAAGACGCCCTGATCCTGGAACATGGGGAACACCTGGGCGAACATGCACCACAGAGCCAGGGTGTTGGCGCGGTTCTGAATCCAGCCGCCCTTGTTCCACAATGCGTTGGCAAAGGTGGGCGCCAGCAGCAGCGCCACGCCGCAGTACCAGGCATGGGTGGGCAGGTTGTTGTAGGTGTATTCAAAGTTCCACAGGTCGTAGGCCACGATGTACAGCACGGTCATATCCGGCCAGAGCATGTCCTGCTGCTTCTTGGAGGTGTAGATTCCCCACCAGCCGGTCATGCACAGGATGTTGATGATGCCGGCAATGCCGTTGACCCAGTTCCACCAGCCGCCGTACAGCCAGACGTTTTCGCTGGAAAGCCACCAGCGGGTACCGGTTTCGGCCATGGCCATAGCGCCGCGGATGCCGGACTCAAAGTCGCTGGCAACGGCGATCAGGATATTGATAGCCACGATAGCGAAGGGGAACGCCTTGAACCAATGGGTCTTGCCCACGCCCCACTTGTACTTGAGCATCATGAAGCCGATACAGCCGATGGTGGCGGCATAGAGCTTGGCATAATGGAACCAGCTGTTCATGTACAGGTAGGTGGGATTGTTCAGCGCCCATTCCGCTCCCATGGCAGCGCCCACAGCCACGGCAATGAAGTACACCGTCAGGCCTGCAGGCAGGATCAGGAAGCAGAAGATGCCGCCCTGCTTGGTGCGGCGGGCCAGTTCATTGACCAGGATCAGCCCCACAAACACCAGCAGCCAGCCGAACAACTGCCAGCCGGCGTTTTCGCCGTAGATTTGAAACAACATACGATATTCCTCCTATCGCAAAAAGTACTTGTTTGTTACAGTGCGCTTTGGGCCTGGGGCGTATCCGCTTCTGTCCCCTCTTCCTCCGGCACCGTAATATCCCGGATCATGGTTTCGTTGCCCTGTATCAGATGCGTATGTCCGCTGCCGCATCCGGGGCAGGTACGGCCATGGGCTACGGTGGGATAGACCAGCCCGCAAGCCTCGCAAAGAGTCTTGGCCGGGATGACCTCCACCTGCAGCCTGGCCCCGCGCAGCATGTCCGACTTGGACGCGGCCCAGTTCCAGCAATCCTGGAGATAGTCCTCCAACACGCCGGAGACCTCGCCCAGTTCCAGCGTCACCGCGTTGACGCGCTTGACGCCGTTCTGGCGGCCCACTTCTTCCACGCTGCGGATGATGTGAAATACGATTCCCAGCTCATGCATATCAATCGTCCTTCTTGCCGAACCGGATCTTGAATTCCCGCTTGATCATATACGGCAGAATGGCCTTGAACTTGTCCTCGCTGCGCACCATGGTGCTGCATTCGGGCAGTTCGCGGGAAAGGTGGATGGCATCAAACTCGCACTTGGTGGTACAGATGCCGCAGCCAATGCACTTGTTGGGGTCCACCACCGAGGCACCGCAGCCCAGGCAGCGGGCGGTTTCTTTCTTGACCTGCTCCTCGGTAAAGGTCTTGTGTCCATCCCGGAAAGAGCGGTGGTAGTCGATGTCCTGGGCCATTCCGGCCACCTGGCGGGCGGTGGTATCGTAGCTTTCCAGGGCCAGGTCATTCTTGTTCAGCTCGATGAAGTCCCGGCGATTGCGGCCGATGGTCATGCTGGTGTTGGGCTGGACAAAGCGATGGATGGAAACGGCGCCTTCCTTGCCTGCCGCGATGGCATCGATGGCAAACTTGGGACCGGTGTAGACGTCACCGCCCACAAACACGTCGGGTTGGGCCGTCTGGTAGGTCAGGGAATCCGCCACGGCACGGCCGCCGCGGCCCAGCTCCACCTGGGAGCCTTCCAGCAGGCTGCCCCACTGGATGCTCTGGCCGATGCTCAGGAACACATGGTCGCATTCCACTGTAATGGTATCGTTTTCGTCATAGGTGGGAGCAAAGCGGCCCGCATCGTCGTACACCGACACGCAGCGCTTGAACACCACAGCGGTGGCCTTGCCGTCCTTGGTGATGATTTCCTTGGGGCCCCAGCCGCAATGGACCTTGGCGCCGTCTTCCTCGGCTTCGGCCACTTCATCGGGCGTGGCGGGCATCTGGTTCCGGGCTTCCAGGCAGTACATATCCGCCGCAGAAGCGCCGCAGCGCAGGCCGGAACGCACCACATCGATGGCCACGTTGCCGCCGCCCACGACCACGATACGGCCGTTCAGAGCCACCTTTTCCCCTGCATTTACACGGTGCAGGAAGTCCACGGCGGTGGTCACGTTGGGGGCATCCTCGCCGGGAACACCGGCCTTACGGCCGCCCTGACAGCCGATGGCCACATAGAAGGCCTTGTACCCCTGGGCACGCAGTTCGTCCAGGGTCACGTCCTTGCCCACTTCCACGCCGCAGCGGATGTCCACGCCCATCTGGCGGATGACATCGATTTCAGCTGCCACCACGTCCTTCTCCAGCTTGTAGGAAGGAATACCGTAGGTAAGCATGCCGCCGGGCTTTTCGTTCTTTTCGAACACGGTGGGATGGTAGCCCTTTTCCGCCAGGTAGAAGGCGCAGGACAGGCCCGCCGGGCCGGCGCCGATAATGGCGATCTTCTCATTGAAGCCGCCCCGGTTGGACGGCGGGTTGATGGGCGGAATGTAGCGGGTATCCGCTTCCAGATCTTTCTGGGCGATGAACTTCTTCACCTCATCAATGGCCACAGCCTTGTCCACGGTACCGCGGGTGCAGGCGTCTTCGCAGCGGCGGTTGCACACGCGGCCGCACACCGCCGGGAAGGGATTTTCCCGCTTGATGAGGGCCAGGGCTTCCTGGTAGCGTCCCTGGGCCGCCATCTTCAGGTAGCCCTGTACCGCGATATGGGCCGGGCAGGCGGTCTTGCAGGGAGCCGTGCCGGTGTCATAGCAGTTGATGCGGTTCTTGTCCCGGTAATCGATGGTCCACTTTTCGGGGCCCCATTTGACCTTATCGGGCAGTTCCTGACGGGGGTATTCCACCGGGCCGTGGCTGGTGCACAGCTTCTGGCCCAGCTTCACCGCGCCGGCGGGGCAGTATTCCACACAGCGGCCGCAGGCCACACAGTTTTCCGGGGTGACATGGGCCACATAGGCGGAACGGCTCATGTTGGGAGTGTTGAACAGCTGGCTGGTACGCAGGGCGTTGCAGATGTTCACATTGCAGTTGCAGATGGCAAAAATCTTGTTCTCGCCGTCGATGTTGGTGATCTGGTGCACAAAGCCGTTATCCTCGGCCCGTTTCAGGATGCGCATGACCTCGTCATAGTCCACATAGTGGCCCTTCTTGGTTTCCACCAGGTAGTCGGCCATGTCGCCCACGCCGATGCACCAGTCCTCCGGGTCGTCGCCGCAGCCTTCCCCCATCCGGGCCCGGGACATGCGGCAGGAGCAGGGACTGGCGGCGTATTTGCCGTCGTACTTTTTCAGCCAGTGGGAGATATGCTCAATGTCTACCGACTGGTTTTCGGTCTCGATGGCCTTTTCCACCGGGATGACGTGCATGCCGATACCGGCGCCGCCTGGCGGGACCATGGCGGTGATATGTTCCAGCGGCAGGAAGGTCATCCGCTCAAAGAAGGCGGTGACTTCAGGATTGTTTTCGATCTGGCTCTTCTGCATGTTGAAGAACTCGGCGCTGCCGGGCACGAACATGGGCAGAACGTACTGCTTTTCGTGCCGTTCGTTCTCCCAGTTGTACTCCAGCAAACCCACATAGCTCATCTGGTACAGCAGGGGTTCCAGCTCCTCGGCGGATTTGCCGGTGACCTTGACCAGCTCGGGCAGGGTCATGGGTTTGCGGACCTTCATTTTCAGGGCCACCTCTGCCATTTCGTCGGTGATCAGGCCCGCAAGACCCCAGTATTCCGGATCTTCGGCGGTGAGGGGGCGCAGTTTAGCGGGAATGCGGTCGGTAATTTTCTGGCCCAGTTTCAGGATTTTTTCCCGGGGCTGTTCGTCCTTGGGAATCTTGAAGGGCAACTTGCTCTCATCCAGAGGAAAATGGGTCTGGCTCATGGTTGTGTCCTTTCTGTTTACTGGTTGTCCCGGTTCTTCCAGGCGGCTACTTCGGCCCGCAGCCAGTCAGCCCACTGCTCGATGCCCTCTCCGGTGCGGGCACAGATGGGAATGACCTTGGCGTCGGGATTGCGCATGTGGATGTATTCCTTGCATTTATCCATATCAAAGTCGAAATACGGCATCACGTCGATCTTGTTCACCAGTACCACATCGCAGACGGTGAACATCAGCGGATACTTCAGGGGCTTGTCGTGGCCCTCCGGCACCGAGAGGATCATGGCGTTCCTGACTGCGCCGGTGTCAAATTCCGCCGGGCAGACCAGGTTGCCCACATTTTCCAGAATGGCCAGGTCCACATCCTCCAGGCCTAGTCCGTCCAGTCCCTGCCGGGTCATACCGGCGTCCAGATGGCACATGCCGCCGGTATGCAACTGGATGGCTTTGGCACCGGTTTCGGCAATAGCCTTGGCATCCACATCCGAGTCGATGTCCGCTTCCATGACGCCGATGCGCATCTCATCTTTCAGCGCTTCGATGGTGCGGCGCAGGGTGGTGGTTTTTCCGGAGCCCGGCGAAGACATGAGGTTGAGCAGAAACACCCCTTTTTCTTTCAGCTGCCGGCGGACTTCGTCGGCTTCGCGGTCATTGGAGGCAAACACGCTTTGTTTGATCTCCAATATTTTCACTTTTTCCATGTCGGTTGTCCTTTCTCCCCTGTTTTGTGGTCCTGCCACAAGCCGGTACAGCGATACACAGCAGTGGGCTTTTCCTTTTGTGAATAGTTTAACGCTCATTGGTACAGCGGTCAACCATGCCGGATCATTTCAGTGAATCGATGCAAAGAAAGGCTTTTTATTTGGCAAAATGTATGATAAAATCGAATCATGGTATGTGGTATAGCCACAGCCCAGGAAGGAGTGCCGATATGGAATTTGAGAAGCTGTCTGCCCCCAGTCTGAAAGACCTGTTTATCCAGCAGCTGCAGCGGATGATTTTGTCAGGTGAGCTGGCTGTGGGCACCCAATTGCCCCCGGAACGGGAGTTGGCCCAGCGGATGCAGGTAAGCCGGGCGGTGGTCAACGGCGGCATGAGCGAACTGGCCAAACAGGGGTTTGTGGAGATACGGCCCCGGCAGGGCGCTGTGGTGGCCGATTACCGGCGCAGCGGCAATCTGAGCACCCTGATCGCCATTATGGAGTATCAGGGCGGTGTTCTGGGCAAGGAAGAGATCCAGTCCATTCTGGAAGTACGCCTGGCGCTGGAGCATCTGGCAGTGTCCAACACCATCGACCGCGCTTCCGATGAATCGCTGGACCGCCTGGGCAAGCTGCTGGCCGCCATTGCCGAATGCGAAACGCCTGCGCAGGCAGCCGAAGCCGCCTGGGAGTTCCAGCATGAGCTGGCACTGGTGAGCGGCAACAGCATCCTGCCTCTGATCTACTATTCCTTCAAACCGCCTGTCATCACCTTGTGGACCCGTTTCTGCCGGTTGTACGGCATTGGTGCACTTTGCCGCAATACCGAGCGGCTGTACGACCACATCCGTGCACGGGATCAGGAAGGTGCCGCCCGTTGGATCGACGAATATCTGGGTCAGGCCATATCGGGCAACCAGCAAATCTACAATGACTAAAATCGTTTGTTTTTTCACCGGAAAAAGAGTTTTTTGGCTGAAATGAATCTGAAGTGCATTCAGGGGAACTGCAGCATCCAAAAAGAGGACATGCTGGATTTTTTCGCCGAACTGGCCCCCGGCTGGGAAAAGGACCTGGTGGTGGATACCGAAAAAATCAATACGATTTTGAATATTGCCGGAATCCGGCCCGGCGGGCGCCTGACCGTGGCCCACAGCATGGGCATGGAACAACTGAACCGTCACCATGCAGGCCGTGTCGCAAAAGTATCGGTCGGGCCGCTGCCTGCCTGTGAACTGGCAGATATTTTCCGACGCTGGTTTGATGTGGACACAGCGATTTCCGACGAGGGAGAATATATCGTTTCCGGAACGCGAAAAGCGCAGTAAAGCGGGACAGGGTATCACATTTCAAGGACGATTTTTTCCCCGCCGGTTCATTCATCAGCGGCGGCATCAAAACTGCCGGTGGTATCCAGGGTGATGCTCGACTGCCGCCGCACCGAGGTTCCCACCGTCGGATACAGGCTGGTGACTCGTTCACCCTCCCCCACCACGGCAGCAGACAGACCGTATTCAGCCAGCTTCTGCCGGGCCGCTGTCACGCACCAGCCGGACACATCCGGCACCTGGGTAAAATACTTTTCCAGCTCGGCTTCTGTATAGCTGGGTTCAATGCCCAGATACGGCAAAGCCTGTTCCAGCACTTCGGCACACACCGGGCCGGACAGAGCGCCGCCGCTGGTGGTCCAGCTGTGGGGTTCATCCAGACAAACCAGAACCGCGATTTTGGGGTCATCGATGGGAGCCACCGCCACAAAGCTGGCAATACGGGCAGCGGAGTCCTCACTGTCCAGCTTCTGACTGGTGCCGGTCTTGCCGCCTACCCGATACCCGGCTACGGCACCGTTTTTTCCTGTACCGGTGGTAACGACCCCTTCCATCAGGGTACGCATGGCGGCGGAAGTTTCTTCCGAGATGACCTGCCGTTTGACAGTGGGTTCCACCGTTTTGACTGTCTGGCCGTCGGCATCGGTGATGGACTGCACAATGTACGGCTGCATCAGCCGCCCGCCGTTGACGATAGCTGAAACAGCGGTGATCATCTGCAGATAACTGACCTTGCTGCTTTGTCCGAAGGAACAGCTGGCCAGTTCCACCGGCCCCATCCGGTCGGCGGTATAATACTCGCTGCGCTTGATTTCCCCGGGCAGGTCGATGCCGGTGGCTTCCCGCAGGCCAAAGGCCGCAAAATAATCGCAGAATGCCTCTTTGCCCAGGCGGGCCCCCACCTGGATAAAGCACGGATTGCAGGAGGCCGCCAGCCCCTGCGCCAGCGTTTCCAACCCGTGGATATGACCATTGGCACAGCGGAATGTTGTACCGGACACCTTGATTTTTCCGGCGCAGACAAACTGGGAATCCGGCGTTACCGCGCCGGTGTCCAGCGCCGCCGCACAGGTGATGAGTTTGAACACACTGCCCGGTTCATACAGATCACTGATGGCCTTGTTGCGCCATTGGGCCTGCTGCGCCGTCTGAAGGGCCTGACTGCGTTCCTCTCCGGAAAGAGCATTGACCGCTGCGCGAGTCTCCTCGTCCACGATGGTCCGCGGGTCGTTGGGGTCGTAGTCCGGCTTGGTGGTCATGGCCAGAATGGCACCGGTCTGCACATCCATAACAATGCCCACGCCCCGGGCAGCCACATGATGCTCGGCCACGGCAGCAGAAAGGGCACCTTCCAGCATATGCTGGATATTGGCGTCGATGGTCAGGGTCAGACTGTCCCCGGGCACTGCCGGAATCAGCGTGCTGTACTCTTCGGGCATATCATATCCCCAGGCATTTTTGGCGGTGAGGACCCGGCCGTTTTCCCCGGTGAGTGCCTCGTTATATTCCAGTTCCAGCCCCCACAGACCGGCATTGTCCACATCGGTAAATCCCAGCAGGCAGCCCATGAAGTCTCCCTGCGGGTAGACACGGCGGGTGTCCTGTCGGATCTGGATGCCTTCGGCGCCGTTCTCCTCACACCAGAGGCGGACAGCATCGGCCGTCTCCCGGTCCACCCGACGGCGCAGCAGACAGTCGTTGGAACTGCGCTGTTGGAATTTTTCCAATGTTTCCGCTTCGTCAATGTCCAGAATCTCGCTGAGTGCTTTGGCTGCCGGTTCCACCAGTTCGTCGGCCAGTTCCCGGGGCGCCGCCCGGATGGTCCAGCAGGTCTCACTGGCTGCCAGCAGCGTGCCGTCAGCGGAGTATATCTCCCCCCGGGCGGCGGGCACCACCGTATCCCGCAGCTGCTGGTCGGCAGCACGGGCCGCATACCCGTCCGGGTCTACCAGCTGCAGCCAGAACAGCCGGGCCGTGAGTCCGCCGAAACACAGTACTGCCAGACAGCCTGCAAACACCCGGACCCGCCGCCGGATATGACGGTCAAGACCGGGTGTGACGGGCCGCCAGGCGGTGTCTGACCGGGCGTTTTTCCTTTGCTTCATGGCATTGCCCTCCCCTGCTCGCTTCTTCAAAAGGGGTATGCGGCGTGCCGGACCGGTATGCTCTTGTCCTTTGCGCGCATAGCGTGTATGATGAGAAAAAATATTTTTTTTGCAGGAGGGTCCCGGCATGAAAAACTTCGCCAAGGCCATTTTGTATCACCGCACACCGGCCGGGCTTCTGCGGCTGTGTGCCGACGAAAAGGGAATCTGCGAAGTTTCGTTTGCAGAAAAAGAAGAGCCGGGCGGCACGGACAGCGAACTGCTGCATCGTGCCGCCCGGGAACTGGACGAATATTTTGCCGGACAGCGCCGGGAATTTGATCTGCCGCTTTCGTTACACGGTACGCCTTTCCAGCTGCGGGTTTGGGCGGCTCTGCGGCGGATTCCCTACGGGGAGACCCGCAGTTACGCAGAGGTAGCCGCCATGGCCGGCAATCCGAAGGCCTGCCGTGCCGTGGGCATGGCCAATCACCGCAACCCCGTCAGCATCCTAGTTCCCTGCCATCGGGTCATCAACGCGGATGGCAGTCTGGGCGGATACGGCGGCGGGACCGACAAAAAACGCTTTCTGCTTCGGTTGGAGGGGAGTTCTTTTTAAAAGAGCTCTCCTTTTTTCAGGTGGAGAACACATACTTGTCCAGGCGGGCAAAGGCTTCCTGCACCCGGTCCAGCGGCAGTGCCAGGTTCATACGGATGGCGCAGGGACCGTGGAAAGGCCGCCCATCCTGCCAGGCAACCCCCACATCCCAGCCGGCACGCAGGACATCTTCCACCGTGCATCCGTGAGCCTGGCACCAGCCGCTGCAATCTAGGAACAGCATGTAGGTCCCCTGTGGGTGGGCCACCTGTACGCCCGGATACTTTGCAGCAATATGCTCACAGGCATAGCGGACATTTTCGCTCAGCACCGCACAGAGCTCATCCACCCACTGATTGCCGGCCTCGCTGTATGCGGCAATCAGCGCATGCATGGACAGCACATTCATGGAATTGTAATAGGATTTGCTGCCGGCCGCCCGAACCCGGTCCCGCAGCCAGTCGTTATAAATAATATGATAACTGCCGATAAGGCCCGCCAGATTGAAGGTCTTGCTGGGAGCATACAGGGCCACGGTGCGCTGCCGGGCATCTTCGCTGACAGACTGGGTGGGGATATGCTTATGCCCGTCCAGCAGGATATCCGACCAGATTTCATCCGAGATCACATAGCAGTCGTTGCGGCGATAGATCTCCATGGCCTGCTCCAGTTCCTCCCGTGTCCACACACGCCCACAGGGATTGTGCGGGCTGCACAGGATGGCCGCATGGATATGGTTGGCGCGGAGTTTTTCTTCCATATCGGCAAAATCCATACGCCAGACGCCGTCTTTCTCCAGATGCAGCGGGCTGTGGACGATGCGATAACCGGCGTTTTCCAGGCTCTTGGTGAATCCGATATAGGTGGGACTATGGACCAGAACGGCATCTCCGGGCGCAGCCATGGCGGACAGCGCCGACACCACACCACCCAGCACGCCGTTTTCGTAGCCGATGTATTCTTTCTTCAGACCCTCTACCCCATTGCGACGTTTCTGCCAATTGCAGATGGCGTCATAGTAGGCATCCGTGGGGCTGAAGTAGCCGAACGCCGGGTGCTGTGCACGGTGGCAGATGGCCTGCGGAATATCCGGCAGTGTGGGAAAGTTCATATCCGCCACCCACATGGGAATAATGTCGAACCCATCCTTGGGAGCACCGGGTGCTCCGGCATTGCCAACGCCGTCCACAGCGATGGCATCCATTCCGTGCCGTTCCAGATGAGAGGTAAAATCGTACTGCATATTGTATCCTCCTTTTTATGCGATCCGCACAAGGTTCGACGACCCGAACATATGCGGAGAAAATTCCGGTTGTGCTTTGTGCAACTTGCCGCTTGCGAAAAATGGAAAAATTTGCTATCTTTTTTTATAAAGTGATATTCTTTTCAAATTTTACTCACAAATAGGCATAGCTGACTAATAAAATCGAGGGAGTGTGGTCCTGTGCACGACAATGAAATACTGGAACTGGTAAAACAGTCCATCTCTTTCTGGGCCGATGTATGCGGTTCCGGCACCGAGATCTGTGTGTATGATCTCGCCGACCCGGAGCATGCACTGGCAGCCGTCTGTCATCCCCGCCCCGGCCATGAACCGGGGTCTGCTCTTCCGCAGGCACTGCGCAAGCTGACCGAAGAAGACTTTTCCGACCCGCAGGGATGGGTCCTGCTGCCGCCGGGCCAGGGGTACAACGCCGACCTGTGCTGCCGGGTCTGCCCTATCGGGGATATCCGGCATCCTGTCGGGCTTTTGTGTGTGACCAAGGACCTGGCGCCAACGCGGGAATTGAAAGGAGCGTTGCAGGCGGCACTGGAGCGGTATGCGCTGGAACAGCCCCGGGAACCGGCCCCGGAAATCTCGGCGCCGACCCTGACCGCCATGATGCGGGAACGTATCTGCGAAGTCATCCGGGAATATGGGATTCCGCCGTCAAGG
>DXNX01000239.1:438-3223 GCA_019413245.1 Oscillospiraceae bacterium | reverse complement strand
GAACACATGGTGGATGAGGAACACGCCATAGCAGTCCTTGGCCAGCAGGGCCAGGTAAAACAGGACAATGACTACCACCACCGCCGCCAGAACAAAGCGCAGCTTTTTCATACAGGAGCCTTTCCGCCGGACGGCTTATTCAAAAGTCAGGGTGTACTCGTCCAGGTCGTAGGCCTGGGCGAAAAAGGCGGTCAGCAGCACCTCGGCGTTGTCCCGGGCGTTGTCCAGCAGCCCGTTGGCGATGGCGTCGTCCTCGGCCTGCTGCTTCAGGGAGGTCAGGGCCTGGTTGTTTTCCTCCATGGTGATGTGCCGGAACGCGCTCTCGTTCTCGTAGTACACCTGGAAGGAATCCAGATCCAGCTCACAGCTCAGCACCTGGGGCTCGGGCATGTGCACCGTGATGGTGGTGTCCTGCACATCCCAGGTGATGGCGCTGAAATCGTACCCCGCCTTGGTCACCACGTCGTAGCTGTAAATGTACCGGCTCTGGGTGAAGGGGATCTGCACCCCGAACACCTCCCGGGCCGCGGTGGTGGAACTGACCTGGGTGGAGCGGCATTCCTGGGTGGCAAACTCCCCGATGTCCTCAAACCCCAGCTTGGTGGTCTTGTTCTGGTTCTCGTAGTAATTCTTCATGCTCAGCCAGCCGGCGGCCAGCAGCGCTACCACGATCACCGCCAGGATCAGCTTGGGGACCAGCAGCTTGGCCAGCCAGTGCCCGCCGCGCCGGGTGGTTTCGGGATTGTCCTGCAAGGAACTTTTCATAACGCGTTGATACCTCCGTTTGTTTTTTCGGGGCTTTTCCCCGCAAAAGAGGCTGCCGGTTCCGCGTACCGCGCCCCTGTCCGTCTGTTTTTCCCCAGTATACCACGCCCAGGGCCGGAAAACCAGATTCCGGCCCTGCAAAACGGCCATAAAAGTACCGTTGTGCGCCGTTCTTTTTTCCCCGGACCCTTGCACCGCCCCCGGATTTATAGTAGTATAGTAACGTACCTGCCGGTTTACTGTACTAAAGGGATAAAGCAACCCGGCCCGGGTATCAAACAGGGAGGAGAATGAATCATGAAAAAGTATCTCAGCGGGGTCCTGGCCCTGGGTCTGGCCCTGAGCATGTGCGCGTGCGGCGCACCCGCATCCGATACCGCCGGTGAGGCCGACACGGACAGTGCATCCACCGTGGAAGCCACCACCGACACCGCCGATGCTGCCGACAGCGACCTGGCCTACATCCAGGAAAAAGGCAAAATGACCATCGGCTACACCGTGTACGCCCCCATGAACTACACCGATGAAAACGGCGATTTCGTGGGCTTTGATACCGAGCTGGCCACCGCCGTGTGCGAAAAACTGGGCGTGGAGCCGGATTTTGTGGAGATCAACTGGGACACCAAGTTTGTGGAGCTGGATTCCAAGACCATCGACTGCGTCTGGAACGGCATGACCCTGACCGATGACATTCTGGCCAGCCAGGCCTGCACCCAGGCTTATGCCCGCAACGCCCAGGTCATCGTGATGAAGAAGGACAGCGGCTACACTTCCACCGCCGACCTGGTGGGCAAGACCGTGGCCGTGGAAGCCGGTTCCGCCGGTCAGACCGCCGTGGAGGAAGAGGAGAACCTGGCCCAGGCCGACATCATCACCAAGCCGGTGCAGACCGACTGCCTGCTGGAAGTGAAATCCGGCACCGCCGATGCCGCCGTGCTGGACCTGACCCTGGCCACCGCCATGACCGGCGAGGGCACCGACTACGATGATCTGGCCATCGTGGATGAGCTCAACGCCGAGCAGTACGGCGTGGCTTTCCGCAAGGGCAGCGATGCCGCCGCTGCGGTGGACGCCGCCTTTGACGAGCTGAAGGCTGACGGCACCATGCAGGCCCTGGCCGACAAGTACGGCCTGACCCTGGCCGAATGATGGGCGAGGCCGCTGTCATCTGGGGCCGCCTGACTGAGGCGTTCTGGCTCAACTTTCAGCTGTTTGCGCTGACACTGGTGTTTGCGCTGCCGCTGGGGCTGGTCGTCGCCTTCGGCTCCATGAGCCGCTTCGCGCCGCTGCGCGGGGTGGTCAAAACCTTTGTGTGGGCCATCCGCGGTACGCCGCTGATGCTGCAGGTCATTGTGATCTTTATGGGCCCGGGCCTGCTGGGCTTCACCAACCCCTGGCCGTCCGGGTCTTCCGGCCGTCTGGTGGCGGCGGTGGTGGCTTTTGTCATCAACTACGCCTGCTATTTTTCCGAAATTTACCGCGGCGGCATCGAGGCCGTGCCCAAAGGCCAGACCGAAGCCGGTCAGGTGCTGGGCATGACCCGTACCCAGATCTTTTTCAAGGTCACGCTGCTGCAGGTCATCAAGCGCATCCTGCCCCCCATGGGCAACGAGATCATCACCCTGGTCAAGGATACCTCCCTGGCCAACGTGATCTCCAACAAGGAGATCATCATGATGGCCAAGGAATACAGCGCCAAGGGTCTGATCTGGCCGCTGTTCTCCACCGCCATTTTCTTCCTGGTCTTTGTGGGGGTCCTGACTCTGCTGTTCGGCTGGCTGGAAAAGCGGCTGGACTATTTCCGCTGCTGAAAGGAGGCCGAACCATATGGCATTGTTGGAAGTGGCCGGTATCGGCAAAAGTTTCGGCAGCACCGCCGTTCTGCGGGACATCTCTCTGCAGCTGGACCAGGGTGAGACCCTGGCCATCATCGGGTCGTCGGGCTCCGGCAAAACCACTCTGCTGCGCTGCCTGAACTTTCTGGAAACGGCGGACACCGGGTCCATCAAAGTGGGCGGCG
>DXNX01000239.1:0-428 GCA_019413245.1 Oscillospiraceae bacterium | reverse complement strand
GCTGTGGGACGCCGCCGACCCCCACACCCAGAGCGAGGCCGAGATCCGCAAAAAGCGGCTGCATTTCGGCCTGGTATTCCAGAATTTCAACCTGTTCCCCCAGTACACGGCTTTGCAGAACGTGATGCTGGCGGGGCAGCTGCTGGCCAAGGAGCGCCCGGACTACAAGGCCAACCGCAAGGCCATCCTGGCGGAGCTGGAGGCCAACGCCCGCTCTCTGCTGGACCAGATGGGCCTTTCCGACCGGGCGGGACATTATCCCCACCAGCTTTCCGGCGGGCAGCAGCAGCGGGTGGCCATCGCCCGCGCCCTGGCCCTGCACCCGGATATCCTCTGCTTTGACGAACCCACCAGCGCCCTGGACCCGGAACTCACCGGCGAGGTGCTGCGGGTGCTGCGGGAACTGGCCGACCAGAAGACCACCATGA
>DXNX01000238.1 GCA_019413245.1 Oscillospiraceae bacterium | reverse complement strand
CTGCCGGAGGCGCCCCAGCCTGATAATGACTGGAATGATTTCTCGGAGTCCCCACCGGACGATGTCCCAGACAAAACGGTGTCTGCGCCAGCCAAAGCGCAGATGAACTGGAGCGATGAGTACCGCCTGGCCCGCCGCTGTTTGTTTGGCGGCAAGGATCAGCCCCAGGATCTTGAGCAGGCGTTTACCCTGTTCCAACAGGAGGCGCAAAAAGGCAATGCGCTGGCCATGCACGATCTGGGCCGGATGCTTGCGGACGGGCTGGGCCGGAAGATTGATATGCAGGCCGCCCATGTGTGGTACAGCAAGGCGCTGGCCGCTTTCTATGCTGTTGAGAGGCAGAAGAAAAAACGCTATGCGGAGTACCGGATCGGCAAACTGTATGCCGCGGGCCTCGGCTGTGAGCAGGACTATGGTGATGCCGCCCGGTGGTTCCAACTTTCCGCAGACAAAGGGTACAAGTATGCGCAATATTCCCTTGCCGGCCTGTTTCGCCGTGGACAGGGTGTGGAACAGGACGATGCGCGGGCGCTGGAGTTATACACAGCCTCCGCACAGCAGGACTTCCCCTATGCCGCCTACGAGTTAGGAAAGATGTATCGGGACGGCATTGGCTGTGAGAAGGACGCCGAAGCGTCGGAACAGTGGTACCGGCAAGCCTTCGCCGGATTTCTCGAATTGGAACAGCAGAGCCATGACGATAAATTGCAGTACCGCATCGGATGGATGCTCCTCCATGGTGTAGGGACTGGTAAAGATGAGACGGCAGCCAGGGAGTGGTTTGAACAGGCGTCCAAACTGGACAATCCCCACGCGCAGTACCAACTGGCCCGGATGATTTTCAATGATCCATCCTCTACACCGGAGCAGACAGCCCAGGCATTGGAGCGGCTGACAAAGGCGGCGGAAGCCGGCCAGGACTGTGCTCAATACGCGCTCGGCAAAATCTATCGGGATGGTCAGGGCGTGGAAAAAGACATTCAAAAGGCGGTGGCTCTGTTCACACTTGCGGCAACGAAGGAAAACAGCTTCGCCGCCTTTGCTCTTGGCAAGCTGTATCTTGCCGGTGACGCAGCCCTGCCCAGAGACCCGGCGGCCGCACTGAAATGGCTCACATACGCTGCGGAACTTGGGAACCAGTTTGCCCAGTACCGCCTGGGAAAACTGCTGCTGAAGGGAGACGACGGTATCCCAAAGGATGTAATAACCGCCATCCGCTGGCTTACTGCCGCGGCCAAACAGGAGAACGGGTATGCGGAATACGCCCTGGCTCTGGTCTATCTCACAGGAGAAGATGCACCCAAAGACAGCGTAAAAGCACTAAGTCTGCTGAAGCGGTCAGCAGGCCGGGGTAATCAGTTTGCGCAGTACCGGCTGGGCAAGCTGCTGCTCCAGGGGGAAGATGCGCCAAAGGATGTGAAAGCCGCCATCCGCTGGCTCACCGCCGCAGCGGAACAGGGCAATCAATACGCCCAGTATGCCCTCGGCAAGCTCTATCTGCTTGGGAAGGAGGTCCCAAAAGATAGATCCAGTGCGATCAAGTGGTTCCAGCTGGCAGCGGATCAGGGCAATGAATATGCTCAATATTTCCTGAAACACATGGATGACCGCTTGGGCCAGCCTCCTGTGGCGGCCGTCATTTCGCTGTTCCACCATCTGGCCAACATTTTCCAGGAGCAAAACCAACCACCGCCCTCCGGTGGCGTTCGGGTCGCGGTGGATCGGAAGCTCCTACGAAAAATCAAGGCGAAGAAGATCGCTCAGGGCCACAAGGCGGATGACCATGAGCCGGAAATGCAGCTATAAGGGAGGTAATCTTTTGAAACAGAAAGTGCAGTTTAAACAGCAGATTTTATTGGCGCAGCCAAAAGGCATTCAAGGGCTGAAAAGGCAAAAGCCAATCCCGTGCAGACCTGTTCTGTTCCACCGGAAACTCAAGGGAAGGAATCAGTGAGAGGCATATGAGGTATGAACCTGCGGACTCCCATTAATAGCCTCTGGAGCTTCAACAAGAAGTTCTGAAATCTTTTTCTCTTTTTCAGTTACCCTTTCAGGCACCTTTCCAGTCACACTATCGCTGTGGTCTATGGGCGTTGGGATCAAGTCCAAGAGCTCCGAAAGATGCCAACCAACCGAATGAATTAACACAGATTTGAGAGGCCGCATACTGCGGTCTCTTTTTTGATAAGGAGGGATGTAGCGTGCCATATATCCACTTCACAGAGGACCAAAAACTCCGTGCCAACTCCGTTGACCTGGTGGAGTTCCTGCGCCGGCAGGGAGAGAAACTCATCTCCTCCGGCCAGGACAAACGCCTCACCTCAGATCACAGTATTACTGTGCATGGGAATGAGTGGTATGATCATGCTGCAGAAAGGGGTGGCCATGCAATCTCCTTTGTCCAAAATTTCTACGGCCTGACTTACCCTGAAGCAGTGACCCGTCTGCTCAATGGTGAACAGGGGGAGGTGTATATACCGGCGGAGAAAAAAGAAAAAGAGCCGCCAAAGGAATTTGCCCTGCCTCCCTCAAACCAGGCCATGCGGCGGGTATATGCTTATCTGCTCCAGCAGAGGCACATCAGCCGGGAGGTACTAAGCGCTTTCGCACAGAAGGGACTGATCTATGAGAGCCGGGAATTGTCCATAGATCAGACAAAGGTGTATCACAACGCCGTGTTCGTCGGATTCGATGAACGCGGCGTTGCCCGTCATGCCCACAAGCGGGGGCTCTATACCCAAGGCAAAAGCTACCGGGGCAACATAGAGGGCAGTGATCCCCGGTGCAGTTTCCACTGGGTCGGTACCAGCGACCGTCTCTATGTATTCGAGGCCCCCATCGATCTGCTTGCCTTTCTCACCCTGTACCCGGACGGCTGGCAGCAGCACAGCTATGTGGCTCTCTGTGGTACGGCGGAACATGCCATGCTGTGGATGCTGGAGAAAAATCCAAATCTGCGGAAAACCATCCTCTGCCTGGACCACGACGCTGCCGGAATTGAGGCCGTCGGCCGGCTCTCGGATGTTCTGCGGGAGCATGGCTATTCTCAAATTGCCCCGCTGCAATCCGAATACAAAGACTGGGACGAGGATCTGAAAGCACGGCATGGACTGGAGGCACAGCCCGCCGAGGAGCATCCGCAGTTTGTGGCGGCAGACCTCGTCTGCCAGCGAATCGGGACCAGGTGCAAGGAAGTTCAGCCGGACCGGGCGGCTTATCAAATCCCCGGCCTGCTCCTGCAGTACCGGAACGACC
>DXNX01000237.1 GCA_019413245.1 Oscillospiraceae bacterium | reverse complement strand
GTGCCGGTGCCCTACGGCAACCAGCGCACCCCCACTACCCAGTGGACCGCCACCGCCTCCGGGTGCACCATTTTGTCCGACGAGGGCCCCGGTCCTTATATTACCCACGTCACCTGCGGTAAGATCGTGGACAAGGGCATCCGGGACGCCAACAACATGGGCGCCGCCATGGCCCCTGCCGCCTACGATACCCTCTCCGCTTTTTTCCGGGACACCGGCACCACGCCCCAGGACTATGACGCCATCTTTACCGGCGATCTGGGGGAACTGGGCCACGCCATCGTCCGGGACTTCTTCCGCCGGGACGGCATGGAACTGGACGAGCGCTATCAGGACTGCGGGATGCTCCTCTACGACCGAAAGCAACAGGATATGCACGCCGGTGCCTCCGGCTGCGGGTGCTCCGCCTCTGTACTCAACGGATACCTGCTCACCCAGATGCGCCAGGGCCGCTGGCAGCGGATCGTCTTTGCCCCCACCGGCGCCCTGCTCTCCCCGGTATCTACCTGCCAGGGGGAATCCATCCCCTCCATCTGCCACGCCGTCTGCCTCTCCGCCCAGCGGTAAAATCCACGACACAAGCACATTTGTCCGTATCTCGAAATCGCACAAAGGTCTCCGCGCCGCGGCAGAGACCTTTTGGCACAACGCACAAAATTGTGGGCCAGTCCCGTTCTGTTTGCCGGAAATCGTTGACAGGACGGGACTTTCGCTCGTATAATCTGCAATAGAGAGAGCAAAGGCGTCCTCTCAAGGTTGCCTTATGCTCTTTTTTCGTTACGTGATTTTCTTTCGCTTTAAATCATTAAATTAAACCACCGCACGGGAAAGGAGCGTACCCATGGGCAAATATACCAAGGAAGACATTATCCGGCGGGTGATGGAGGAAGATATTCAGTTCATCCGCATGCAGTTCACCGATATTTTCGGGCAGCTGAAAAACGTAGCCATCACCGCCTCACAGATTGAAAAGGCTGTCAACAATCAAATCATGATAGACGGCAGCTCCATTGAGGGCTTTGTCCGCATCGAGGAGTCCGACCAGTACCTGTGGCCGGATCTGGACACGTTCTCCGTGCTGCCCTGGCGCCCCCAGTACGGCAAAGTGGCACGGCTCATCTGCGACGTCCACAACCCCAACGGCACGCCATTTGTGGGCGATCCCCGGAACGTGCTCAAGCGGGTGCTGCGCCGGGCAAACGACATGGGCTTTACCTTCAACGCCGGGCCGGAGCTGGAGTTTTTCCTCTTCCAGACAGACGAGAACGGCAAACCCACCACCCAGACCAGCGACGAGGCGGGCTATTTCGACCTGGGGCCCCTGGACCATGGGGAGAGCACCCGCCGGGAGATCTGCCTGAGCCTGGAACAGATGGGTTTCGAGATCGAGGCCAGCCACCATGAGGTGGCCGCTGGGCAGCATGAGATCGACTTCAAGTACACCCAGGCCCTTCAGGCCGCCGACAACATCATGACCTTTAAGCTGGCCGTCAAGACGCTGGCCCAGAAGAACGGCCTCCACGCCACGTTCATGCCCAAGCCCGTCTACGGTACCGCCGGCAGCGGCATGCATGTGAACCTTTCCCTGTGCCGGGACGGCCACAACCTGTTTGAGGGCGATGTGGCCCCCGACAGCGAAGCCGGGCATTTCATCGCGGGTATTCTGGCCCACGCCCGGGAACTGACCGCTTTCTGCAACCCGGTCCCCAACAGTTACAGCCGGTTTGGCTCCTGCGAGGCCCCCCAGTACATCAGCTGGAGCCGCCAGAACCGCAGCCAGCTGGTGCGTCTGCCTTCTGCCAGCGGCGAATTCTGCCGCCTGGAGCTGCGCAGCCCCGACCCAGCCTGCAACCCGTACCTGGTCATCGGCCTGATCCTGGCCGCCGGGCTGGACGGCATGGAGCGTGAACTGCCCCTGCCCGCCCCGGTGAACCGGAACCTGTTCCACAAGGAGGCCGCTGCCGGACTGGAAAGCCTGCCCCGCACCCTGCGGGAGGCCATCACGGTGGCAGCCCAGAGCGATTTCATCGCCAAGGAGCTGCCCCTGGCCGTGATGAACAAGTACTTTGAGTACCAGACCCAGCTCTGCATTGCCAGCGAGACCGCACGGGACCCCGCTGCCTGGGAACGGGAACACTGCTTCCTGATCCTGTGATGCGGTTTGTCCGCATGCAAACACAGGAAAGGAGGGAAAGGCATTGGGTCTGGCATTGATCGCATCGGCCGGCAACAACGCCAATGAATACCTGGCCCGGCATGCCGCCGAGCTTGGGTACACAAGACCGGTCATTGTGGCCAGCGGCGGTGAGGCCCGCCGCCGTCTGGGAGACAAAGATTTTGAGGTGGTCATCATCAATGCGCCGCTGCCGGATGAGTTCGGCCATGAACTGGCCCTGCACGCTGTGGAAAAGACCCACGCCGGGGTGCTGCTTCTGGTCAAGAACGGCAACGCCGAGCAGATCGGCGCCAAATTGCAGGAACGGGGCATCCTGGTATTGGGCAAGCCCTTCTCGGGGCCGCAGTTCCGCCAGGCTATGCAGATCGCGGCCAGCTGCTACCGCCGCCTGGATATTCTGCGGGCAGAAAACGCCCGTCTGGCCGATAAAATTGCCCAGCTGCGGCTGGTGGACCGGGCCAAGTGCTACCTCATTGAGCACAAGGGCTACACTGAGGCGGATGCCCACCGGTACATTGAAAAGCAGGCCATGGACACCCGCCGCAGCCGCGGTGAAATCGCCATGGAGATTCTGGAAGAAAACGAAGCAGGCGCCGATGACCAAATTTTGTGATTTCTGCGCATTTTCGTGCGGATGCCTTGCCAAAATGGGCAGATACCGTGTATAATAATTTCGTATGTGTTTTTACTTGACGTGGAGGATGTACAATGGCTACGAAATATGTATTCGTCACCGGCGGCGTGGTTTCCGGTCTGGGCAAGGGCATCACGGCGGCCAGCCTGGGACGTCTGCTCAAGACCCGCGGGCTGAAGGTGGCTTCTCAGAAGTTGGACCCGTATATCAACGTGGACCCGGGCACCATGAGCCCGCTGCAGCACGGCGAAGTCTTTGTGACCGATGACGGCACCGAGACCGACCTGGACCTGGGGCATTACGAACGTTTTACTGATGAAAACCTGAACAAATATTCCAACTTGACCACCGGCAAGGTGTATTGGAACGTGCTGCACAAGGAACGCCAGGGCGCCTACCTGGGCCAGACCGTGCAGATCATCCCCCACATCACCAACGAGATCAAGAGCTAC
>DXNX01000236.1 GCA_019413245.1 Oscillospiraceae bacterium | reverse complement strand
CTGCCAGAGTGGGCAGACCGTCGGTGCCAAGGGCTTCAGCCGCCTTGCCGCCCCGGGCCTTGGCAAAGCCCTGAATCGTTTCGGCCAGCTGGCCCAGAGTGACAGTGTGGACCGGATGAATACGGCAGATGCCCTCCTCATCCCGCACAGCCTCGCCCTTTTCCATGGCATCCAGAATGCAGCTGATGACATCATCAATGTAGACCAGCGGCAGGGAATAAGCCGGGTCACGCACCTGAATGGGCAGACCGTGAGCCACGTTGTGGCAGAAGGTGGCCACAACGCTGTTATAGTTGGGGCGGCACCATTTGCCGAACACACCTTCCATGCGGAAGACAAACACCGGGGCGCCGGTGCGCTGCCCATGGGCAAAGATGGCCTGCTCGGCCTGCAGCTTGCTCTTGCCGTAATCGTTGTCCAGGGCAGCCTGGATGCTGGAAGTCACCAGCACAGGAGCCTTGCTGCCGGATTCCTCCAGCAGGGACAGCATAGTATCGGTGAGGCCGGCGTTGCCGGAATAAAACTCGCTGGGGTCCTTGGGACGGTTGATGCCGGCCAGATGCACCACAAAAGCGGCCCGGCGGCAGTACTGCGCCAGAGTTTCGGGCGTATCATCCTTTTCGAACAGCATCAGGTCGGTGTATCCGCGGGTCTTGAGGGTGGCCACCAGATTGCGGCCCACAAATCCGCCTGCGCCGGTGATCAGAACAGGGGACTGCTTATTGAATTCAGCACTTGCCATCCTTGGCCAGCTCCTCTTTGATATAGTCGGTGGTCTTGATCTTGGCGATGGTTTCTTCCACGTTCAGGCGGCGGGTGTTGTGGCTGGTGTAGTCCTCATCGGCCTGGGTGTGGACTTCGCCCTTGATGAAGTATTTGTCGTAGTTCAGGTCGCGGTTGTCGGCAGAAACGCGGAAATAGCCGCCCATATCCTCGCTGCGGGTACGCTCTTCCTTGGTCATCAGGGTCTCGTACAGCTTTTCGCCGTTGCGGGTGCCGATGATGCGGGTGCCGGTGTCGCCGAACAGGGTCTGGACAGCCTTGGCCAGGTCGCCGATGGTGGAGGCGTCGGACTTCTGGATGAACAGATCGCCGGGACGGGCGTGCTCAAAAGCAAACATGACCAAATCGACCGCCTCGTCCAGATTCATCAGGAAACGGGTCATGTTGGGGTCGGTGATGGTGATGGGGTTGCCGGAACGGATCTGCTCCACAAACAGAGGAATGACGGAGCCACGGCTGGCCATGACGTTGCCGTAACGGGTGCAGCAGATGACGGGACCGCCGCGCTGAGCAGATACGCGGGCGTTGGCGGTGATGACATGCTCCATCATGGCTTTGGAAATGCCCATGGCATTGATGGGGTAAGCGGCCTTGTCGGTGGACAGGCAGACGACCCGCTCCACGTTGGCCTCAATGGCGGCATGCAGCATGTTATCGGTGCCTTCGATGTTGGTGCGAACCGCTTCCATGGGGAAAAACTCGCAGGACGGCACCTGCTTGAGGGCTGCGGCATGGAAGATGTAGTTGACACCGGGCATTACGTCGCGCAGACTCTGAATGTCACGCACATCACCGATGTAGAATTTGACTTTCTCATAATGCTCAGGGTAGTGGGCCTGCAACTCATGGCGCATGTCATCCTGCTTTTTTTCATCGCGGGAGAAGATGCGGATCTCGCCGATATCGGTCGTCAGAAAATGCTTGAGGACGGTGTGTCCAAAGCTGCCGGTACCGCCGGTGATCAACAGTGTCTTACCTTTAAAAATCGTGTCTGCCATGATTGGCCTCCCTGTAAAATATGGATTTATTCGTTGCCCTACGGCATAAATCTCCTTTATAATCTTCATAATTCTAGCATAAAAGTGTCGTCTTGAAAAGGCCCCTGCCTTGGAAAAAGCTGCTTTTTGTGTTACAATGACATCGGCTTTTATAACTTCAGCGAAAAAAGGAGATATTCTGTATGCGCGCTTACGAACGCTTCCTGCGCTATGCACAGGTGTATACCACCTCCGACCCGGACAGCACGAGCCATCCTACCACGGCCCGTCAGCTGGACCTGGCCAAGATCCTGCAGAAAGAGCTGCTGGACCTGGGACTGACCGATGCCCGCGTGGATGAGCACGGGTATGTGTATGCCACACTGCCTGCCACAGCCGGGTATGAACAGGCTCCCGGGCTGGGCTTCATTGCCCATATGGACACTGCCCCGGATGCTTCCGGCGAGAACGTCCACCCCCAATTGCATGAAAACTATGACGGCGGCGATGTGGTCCTGCCGGCCACCGGTGACGTAATGCATGTCAGCGAATTCCCGTTCCTGGCCTCCATGAAAGGCCAGACCCTGATCACGGCCGACGGTACCACACTGCTGGGCGCCGACGATAAGGCCGGCGTGGCGGAAATCATGACCATGGTGGAACGGCTGCAGTCCGAAAACCGCCCCCACGGCAAGATCTGTGTAGCGTTCACTCCTGATGAGGAAGTGGGGCAGGGCGCCGACCTGTTCGATGTCAAGGGCTTTGGCGCTGCCTGGGCCTACACCGTGGATGGTGACGATGTCGGGGAAATCAATTACGAAAACTTCAATGCTGCCGGTGCTGTGGTGACCGTGCATGGGTTCTCTGTCCATCCGGGCAGTGCGAAAAACACCATGCGCAATGCCCAGAACATTGCCATTGAATACCACAATGCTCTGCCGGAATTCTCCCGTCCGGAACATACTGAAGGATATGAGGGCTTCTTCCATCTGTGCAGTATGGTGGGCGATGTGACCGAAGCCAAGCTGGGCTACATCGTGCGTGACCATGATGCTGCCCGTTTTGAGGCCCGCAAGGCCCAGATGCAGCATATTGCCGACTGCCTGAATGAAAAGTATGGCGCCGGCACGGTGGAACTGGACCTGAAAGACAGCTACCGTAATATGGTAGAAGAGATCAAACCCCACTTCCACCTGATCGAAAACGCCCGCAAGGCCATCCGTGCCGCAGGGCTGGAACCGGTGGAAGCACCGGTGCGCGGCGGCACCGACGGCGCAACCCTGTCTTACAAGGGCTTGCCCTGCCCGAACCTGGGTACCGGCGGCTTCAACTTCCATGGACCCTTCGAGTGCATCACCGTGGAGAAAATGGACCAGGCTACCGACGTGCTGGTGAACCTGGCTGAGCTGTACAAAGACCGCACCTGAGCTTGACAAAACCGCACCAGTTTGGTATAATCTATCTCACTGATGCGGGATTAGCTCATCCGGTAGAGTGACTGCTTCCCAAGCAGTAGG
>DXNX01000235.1 GCA_019413245.1 Oscillospiraceae bacterium | reverse complement strand
ATCTCGCACTTCATTTCCACGGTCCTCAACAACAACGGCTATGAAGCCATGCAGGCCCAGACCGGCGAGGAGGCGCTTTCCATGATCTCCTCCCACTGTCCCGACCTGGTCATTCTGGACCTCGGCCTGCCGGACATGGATGGTCTGGACATCCTCCGCAGCCTGCGCAGCTGGTCCAGCCTGCCGGTGGTGGTGGTCTCCGCCCGCTCCCATGAGCGGGACAAGGTCGCCGCATTGGATCTGGGGGCGGATGACTACCTCACCAAGCCCTTCGGCACGGACGAACTCCTGGCCCGGGTCCGCACCGCGATCCGCCACACCCGCACCATCTCCGGTAATGACGAAATCGCCCGGAACGGCACCTATACAGTGGGAGAACTGGTCATCGACTACAATAAGCACCAGGTCCGTGTCCGCGGCGAGAATGTCCACCTCACCCTCAGCGAGTTCCGCATCGTGGCCCTGCTGGGCAAATACGCTGGCAAGGTTCTGACGTATGATTTCATCATCAAGGAGCTGTGGGGCCCCCGGGCCAGCGGCGACAACCAGATTCTCCGGGTAAACATGGCCAACATCCGCCGGAAGATCGAAAAAAATCCCGCCGAGCCGGAGTATCTCTTCACAGAGATGGGCGTCGGCTACCGCATGGCGGAGGGCAGCTGATCCGCTCCGCCGTCCGCACAGGCGCATGAAGAGCTCCCAACCGGGCTTCTTCATGCGCTTTTTATGCATCGCTCCCCAAAAGTAAGCGCATTCTTGATAAGGCCGTCGTTTTCTTAGCGACATCTTAATTTCCGTGAACTATTTTTTAACGCTTATGCGGCCAAAAATCTGCTATGCTTATAGCCAGAAGCCCGCGTGTCCAAATCGAGGACCTGGCCGCGGGTTAAGGAAAAGGAGTGTGTGTTTTTATGGCAACTTTCTTGATCGGCCTCGTGGTCTTGTTCGTAGGCGCAGCCATCTATGGCAAGTTCTGCGAAAAGGTCTTCGGCCCCGATGACCGGGAGACGCCCGCCTATTCCAAGCAGGACGGCGTGGACTACGTTCCCATGCGGGAATGGAAGAACAGCCTCATCAACCTGCTGAATATCGCAGGCACCGGCCCCATCATCGGACCCATTCAGGGCATCCTGTTCGGGCCCATCGCATTCATCACCATCCCCATCGGCAACGTGATCGGCGGCGCTATGCACGACTATTTCTCCGGCATGATCTGCCTCCGCGACGGCGGCACCCAGATGCCGGACATGGTCCGCAGATACTCCAACAAGGGTGTCTTCACCGTCTATAACATCTTCCTGAGCGTGTTGCTGCTGCTGGTCGGCGCGGTGTTCATCTATACCCCCGGCGACATCGCCGCCACCCAGGTCTTCGGCTTCTCCGGCGCGGTGAATGATCCCACCACCTGGATCATCTACGGTGTTATCTTCGTCTACTATCTGATTGCCACCGTGTTCCCCATCGACGCCATCATCGGCCGCATTTATCCCATCTTCGGCGCCATCCTGCTGTTCTCCGCCGTGGGTGTGTTCATCGGCCTGTTCGTCAAGGGCTATCCCCTGCTGAACCTGTGGGATGACTGGCATGGCATCGCGTTCGACGCGTGGGCTGTTGATGCAGCCACCGGTGAGCAGGCGGCCTTCAGCTATGGTCAGTACTTTGACGCCAACCACTTCATCCCCATCTTCTTCATCACCGTGGCCTGCGGCATTCTCTCCGGCTTCCACTCCACGCAGACCGCTATCATCTCCCGCACCATGAAGAGCGAGCGGCAGGGCCGCATGACCTTCTACAATATGATGGTCCTCGAGGGCTTCATCGCCATGATCTGGGCCGCCGCCGCCATGGGTGTGTACAACCTGGGCCTGCAGGAGGTCAATGCCTCTCTGGCTACCGGCACCATCGGCGTGATCTGCAAGGATATCCTGGGGCCTGTGGGCGGCATCATCGCTCTGCTGGGCGTTATTGTTCTGCCCATCACCTCCGGCGATACCGCGCTGCGCTCCCTGCGCCTGTCTGTTTCTGAGTCCCTGCACATCGACCAGAGCTCCAAGGCCAAGCGCCTGGGCCTGTCCGCCTTCATCTTTGCGCTGGTGGCTGTGATCCTGGTCTTCGCAAAGAGCAGCCCCAGCGGCTTCAACACCCTATGGCGTTACTTCGCATGGTCCAACCAGACCCTGTCCCTGTTCGCATTCCTTGGCATCTCTGTGTGGATGTTCGAGAACAGCAAGGCCAAGTGGGTGTGGATCCCCCTGATCCCCGCTGCCTGGTATACCTTCGTCACAGTGACCTACATCGCCAACGCGCAGATCGGCTTCCATATTCCCTGGACGCCCGCTTACATTATCGGTGTCTGCGCTGCTGTGGCCTATGTTGGCATCGTTGTCTGGTACGGCAAGAAGCGCGCTGCCCGGCTCCAGAAGCTGTAAGCTGCAGTGTCTTCCAAAATCAAACCCGTCCCGCCTTTTGGCGGGACGGGTTTTTTACTGCCTGAACTCCCGCATATTTCCAGGTCCGTCCAGCACAAATATTCGTGTTCACATCCTGTCCTTAAAAAAATTTGGAACTTTGTTAGGTGAGGTAAACGAATTTTTAATTGTTTTCTCTGCGATATTAACAAATTCTTTATAAATATGAATAAATTATTTACAACTCCTTTCTTCAGTGCTATGATAAAGCCAGAATCTGTCCGGGAAACTGGGCATAAAGGAGTGTGTGTTTTCTATGGCAACCTTTCTCATCGGCCTGGTGATTCTGTTCGTAGGCGCAGCCATCTATGGCAAGTTCTGCGAAAAGGTCTTCGGCCCCGATGACCGGGAGACGCCCGCCTATTCCAAGCAGGACGGCGTGGACTACGTTCCCATGCGGGAATGGAAGAACAGCCTCATCAACCTGCTGAATATCGCAGGCACCGGCCCCATCATCGGACCCATTCAGGGCATCCTGTTCGGGCCCATCGCATTCATCACCATCCCCATCGGCAACGTGATCGGCGGCGCTATGCACGACTATTTCTCCGGCATGATCTGCCTCCGCGACGGCGGCACCCAGATGCCGGACATGGTCCGCAAGTACTCCAACAAGGGTGTTTTCACTGTTTACCAGATTTTCCTGAGCGTACTGCTGCTGCTGGTCGGCGCGGTGTTCATCTACACCCCCGGCGACATCGCCGCCACTCAGGTGTTTGGTTTTGACGGTGCTGCCACCTCTGTCTCCACCTGGGTGATTTACGGTGTCATCTTCGTTTATTATCTGATCGCCACCGTGTTCCCCATCGACGCCATCATCGGCCGCATTTATCCCATCTTCGGTGCTATCCTGCTGCTGTCTGCCGTGGGCGTGTTCATCGGCATGT
>DXNX01000234.1 GCA_019413245.1 Oscillospiraceae bacterium | reverse complement strand
GGCCCTGGACGGCGGCGCGGACGGCCTTGCGTTTTAACGCTGACTGACCGGACCGTGGAAGACCGTTCTGCGCCCCGGCGGCTGGCTGGTGCTGGAGATCGGGTACGAGCAGCGGCAGGCGGTGCTGGACCTGGGAAAACAGAACGGCTGGGTCAACGGCAGCTGCCGGCAGGATTACGGCGGCAACGACCGGGCCATTCTGCTGCAAAAGCCGGGAAATACGACCTGAAAGCCCTATAAATTGGTCTGCAAAAACACAACAAATAGTTGTAATTCCCTGCCGGAAAGGGTATAATAAGGACATACGATTCATTTATAACAAAGGCGGGGGAACATCCCCCTGAAAAGGAGAAATACAATGGCAGCCAAGAAAGAAACCAAGACCACGGCGGCTCCCGCCGGTGACAAGAAGGCGGCGCTGGAAACCGCGCTGGCCCAG
The DNA here is from genome assembly GCA_019413245.1 of Oscillospiraceae bacterium. Classification (GTDB taxonomy): domain Bacteria; phylum Bacillota; class Clostridia; order Oscillospirales; family Ruminococcaceae; genus Gemmiger. The sequence goes on along the minus strand of DXNX01000234.1, from coordinate 2,925 downwards.
ATCGAAAAGCAGTTCGGCAAGGGCGCCGTCATGAAGCTGGGCGCCAACGTCACCATGCAGGTGGACGCCATCTCCACCGGCAGCCTGGGCCTGGATATGGCCCTGGGCATCGGCGGCGTGCCCCGCGGCCGTATCGTGGAAGTGTACGGCCCCGAATCTTCCGGTAAGACCACCCTGGCCCTGCAGATTCTGGCCGAAGCCCAGCGCAACGGCGGCGAAGTGGCCTTCATCGACGTGGAACATGCCCTGGACCCGGCCTATGCCCGCGCCCTGGGGGTGGACATCGACAGCCTGCTGGTCAGCCAGCCGGATACCGGCGAGCAGGCCATGGAGATCTGCGAAGCCCTGGTCCGTTCCGGCGCCATTGACGCCATCGTCGTGGACTCGGTGGCTGCCATGGTCCCCAAAGCCGAAATCGAAGGCGAGATGGGCGATTCCCATGTGGGTCTGCAGGCCCGCCTGATGAGCCAGGCCCTGCGCAAGCTCACCGGCATCATCGGCAAGACCAACACCGTCTGCATCTTCATCAACCAGCTGCGTGAAAAGGTCGGCGTGGTCTACGGCAGCCCCGAAGTCACCACCGGCGGCCGCGCCCTGAAATATTACTCCTCCGTGCGGATCGATGTGCGCCGCATCGAGGGCCTGAAGGATTCCAACGGCTCCTTCATCGGCAACCGCACCCGCGCCAAGGTGGTCAAGAACAAGGTGGCGCCCCCGTTCCGGGAAGCCGAATTCGACATTATGTTCGGCGAAGGCATCTCCAAGGTGGGCGAGATCATCGACCTGGGCGTCAAGCTGGGCGTGGTCCAGAAGAGCGGCGCCTGGTTCAACTACGGCGATGTGCGCCTGGGCCAGGGCCGCGACAACGCCAAGCAGTTCCTGAAAGACAATCCCGCCGTGGCCGAGGAGATCGAGAAGATCGTGCGGGAGAACGCCGACCGCCTCATTGCTGCCGGCAAGAAAGGCACCGTCAAGCCCATCGAGAAGGTCGTCACCCCGGTGGCCGCCCCGGCTGCGGAGGAAGCTGCTCCGGCCGCTGCCAAGACCACCGGCAGCGAGATGGACCTGGATATTATGGTTGACGACTGATGCCGCAGCTCACACAAATCTCCGAAACGAAAAAAGGGCGATACGCGCTGTTCTTTGACGGCGAGTTCGCCTTTTCCCTGGATGAAGGGACCTTTGCCGATGCCGGCCTGCACAAGGACGACGAGCTGGAACCCTGGCAGGTGGAAGAACTGCGCAAAAAGAGCGATACCCGCCGCGCCCTGGACAAGGCCATGGACCTGCTGGCGCTGCGGGACCACGCCGCCGGGGAATTGTACGATAAACTCTGCCGCAAGTTCGACCCACACAGCGCCGCCGCGGCGGTGGCCAAAGCGGGGGAGCTGGGCCTGCTCAACGACGAGGACTTTGCCCGCCGCCGGGCCGCCGAGCTGCTGCGCAAGCGCAAGAGCCGGCGGGAGATCCTGATGGACCTGAACAAAAAGGGCATCGACCGGGAAACCGCTGCCGCCGTGGTGGAAGACCTGGGCGGCGAGGCGGACGAGGACCCCGACCTGGCCAGTGCCCGGGCGCTGGTGGAGCGGCAGTATGCCTCCAAACTGGCCCAGGGCAAGGAACCCCAGGTGGCGGCCGCCCTGGCCCGCCGCGGGTTCTCCCACACTGTCATCCGTACCGTCCTGCAAGAAGTCCGGGACGAATAATCACACATAAAAGGAAACGACCATGACCAAGAACATTGCCATCATCTCGCTGGGTTGTCCCAAAAACCAGGTGGACGCCGATGTCTTCTGCCACGCCCTGATCAAGGCCGGACACCAGACTGTGGCCGACCCCGCCGAGGCGGACGTCATCATCGTCAACACCTGCGGGTTCATCCAGTCCGCCAAGGAAGAGGCCATCGAAAACATCCTCATGGCCTGCCAGTACAAGCAGCAGAATCCGGACCTGAAGGTCATCGTGACCGGTTGCCTGGCCGAGCGCTACAAGCAGCAGATCGCCGCCGAAATGCCCGAAGTGGACGCGGTAGTGGGCATCGGCTCCAACGCCGCCCTGCCCGCCATTGTGGAGCGGGTCTGCGCCGCCGGTGCCGACCGTCTGGAAAGCTACGGCCCCAAGACTGATATGCCCCTGGGCGGTGCCCGGGTCATCTCTACCCCGTCCCATTATGCCTACCTGAAAATCGCCGAAGGCTGCAACAACCGCTGCCGCTACTGCGCCATCCCCATGATCCGCGGCCCGCTGCGCAGCCGTCCGCTGGAGGACTGTGTGGCCGAAGCCCGCTGGCTGGCCGGGGAGGGTGTCCGGGAACTCATCGTGGTGGCCCAGGACCCCACCGCCTACGGCGAGGACTGGGGTAAACCCGGGGCCGTCTGTGAGCTGCTGGACCGCCTGAACGAGATCGACGGCATCCGCTGGATCCGGGTGCTGTACGCCTACCCGGAACGCATCACCGACGAGTTCATCGCCGCCATGGTGCGCAACAAAAAGGTGGTGCCCTATCTGGACCTGCCCATCCAGCACTGTGACGACCGGGTGCTCAAGGCCATGAACCGCCGCGGCGGCCGCAAGGAGATCGAGGACGCCATCGCCCGCCTGCGGGCGGCCATCCCCGACCTGACCCTGCGCACCACCCTCATCGCCGGGTTCCCCGGTGAGACCGAGGAGGAGTACGCCGAACTGTGCGACTTCGTCAAGACCGTCCGGTTCGACCGCCTGGGCTGCTTTGCCTACTCGGCGGAGGAAAACACCCCCGCCGCCACCATGGACGGCCAGATCGACGAGGACGTCAAACAGCGCCGCGCCGAGCACATCATGGAGATCCAGGCCGACATCAGCGCCGCCGCCATGGCCGCCAAGGTGGGCAAGACACTGGAATGTATCTGTGACGGGGTGGACGATGAGACCGGCATGTACCTGCTG
>DXNX01000233.1 GCA_019413245.1 Oscillospiraceae bacterium | reverse complement strand
TGGGCTGTTCCCCGTCTGCGCCAACAGACGGAACCGGGACAGTCCTTTTCGTTTCTCTGGAATCCATCAATCTATCAATCCTCCTTCATGCCGCCCATGATAGCGGCGATCATCTGAATGGTGTCCAGCAGTTCATCGTCCACGCCAGCCCCGTCCCCGACCCGCCGCAGTTCGTCCAGAACGGCGGCAAGCTGGTCACGCAGGGCCTTGTAGACCTTGGGATTACCCTGTACCACTACGTCCCGGCACAGGAGGCGTCTTGTGATGTAGTCCTGCTTTGTCAGGCCGGAGAGCCGCACAGCGGCCTCGATCTGTTCATCTTCCTCCGGGGACACCCGGAAGGCCACGGTCTTGTTCCTCCAGCGATTTTTGTTGTCTCGGTTTTTCAGTGACATGGTTACGTTCCCATCCTTTCAAAGTCCAGCTTGTCCGCCATCTCCGTCTGCCTTGTAGGAAACAGATGGGCGTAGCGGTAGGTGATGTCGATACTCTCATGCCCCACCCGGTCAGCGATTGCCAGGGCGGTGAAGCCCATATCAATCAGCAGGGAAATGTGTGAATGTCGGAGGTCGTGAATTCTGATCCGCTTCACTCCCGCCGCTTTCGCACCTCTGTCCATTTCATGGTGGAGATAGTGCTTGCTGACAGGGAAAATCCGTTCATTTGCCCCGGTGCTGTAAAACATCTTTAAGTAGTCCTCCATCTCTCCACAGAGGAATTTGGGCATCTTAATGACACGGTTGCTCTTTTTCGTCTTGGGGGTGGTAATCACGTCCTTGCCCTTGAGCCGCTGATAGGATTTGCTGATGGACACTGTACCCGCCTCAAAGTCGAAGTCTGTTGGGGTGAGGGCCAGCAGTTCCCCCTCCCGGATACCGCACCAGTAGAGCATTTCAAAGGCATAGTAGGAGAGGGGCTTGTCCATCATGGCGTCGGCAAATTTCAGATACTCTTCCTTCGTCCAGAACAGCATTTCACGCCGTTCTTCCACCCCCATGTTCCCGGCCTTGGCCGCAGGATTGACCTGGAGGCCGTAGTAGCGGACAGCATGGTTAAAGAGGGCACTTAACTGATTGTGGACGGTTTTGAGATAGGTAGGGGAATAGGGTTTTCCCTTGGCGTCCGTTAACCCTCGGATCGCGTTCTGCCAGTCCATCACGTCCTTGGCGGTGATTTCCGACAATTTCCGTTTTCCAAAATACGGCAGGATTTTCTTCTGGATGATGCTTTCTTTTGTCAGCCAGGTGTTCAGTTTCAGCTTGGGCTTCATATCCTTCTCATAGAGCTGGGCGAAGCTCTCAAAGGTCATGTTCACATCGGCCTGCTTTTGCATCAGAAACTCCCGTTCCCACGCCTGGGCCTCTTTCTTGGTGGCAAAGCCACGCTTTAACTTCTGCTGGCGCTCTCCTTTCCAGTCCGTATAGCGGAATTGGACGTACCAAGTGCCGTTGGCCTTGTTCTTAAACGCCGCCATAGGTTAATCACTCCTTTCGCTCTGGCTTCTTGTGCCATAAAATTTTTCGTGGAAGAATTTGCGGTCGATGCGGCCTGAAATGGTAATACAGCCCGTCTTTTTCAACTCCGCATTCATAGAACGAATCAGCTTATAGGCATAGGGGACAGAAACCCCTAATTCCTCCGCTACCTCGTCCACCCGCATGAACATGGTGCTTGCCATTGTGCGCTCACCTCCTTTCATGGCCCCAGAACTAAGCCTTTATGCTTAACCTATTATAACTAAGCAAATTTGCTTTGTCAAGTGGCTTGCGGAATAATTTTTAACTTTTTTGTTTAAGATACTCTTGACTGTTACTAAGCGAATATGTTATACTACTTTCGACAGAAACCACCAGATAGGAGTTGGCATTTATGGCAATAGGAGAGCGCATCCATTTTTTCCGCACCCTCCGGGGTATGACACAGAAGTATCTTGGTATGGCGGTGGGCTTTCCAGAGCGTTCCGCCGATGTTCGTCTGGCACAGTACGAAACAGGCACCCGGACGCCGAAGGCCGATTTGACCGCTGCCCTGGCTCATACTTTAGATGTATCGCCCCAGGCGTTGAGCGTCCCGGACATAGACAACTACATAGGTTTGGCCCATACGCTGTTCGCCTTGGAGGATGTTTACAGTCTGAAAGTGGTAGAGGCGGATGGACGTGCCTGCCTGCAAGCAGATATTTTTCAGGGAGGCCGTCAAGCCAGTGAGCTGAACAAAATCTTGATTGCGTGGCGGGAACAGGCGGCGAAGTTGGAGGCCGGGGAGATCACCAAGGAGGACTATGACCGCTGGCGCTACAACTACCCGAAGTACGACACCACCCAGCGGTGGGCCAAAGTCCCCTCGAAGGAATTAAGCGATGCTCTGATAAAAGGATTGAAGAAACAGAGAAAAGACAAATAGCAAAAAAGGTCTTGCCGACTGGTGAAAGTCAGCAAGACCTTTTTCTTAGGATATGGAGGATTTACCCGCAAGCCACCCGTTATACGGGAGTGAACAAAGTAAATCCGGTTTTGGTATCTGCTATCAATTTGCTATCAAATGCCCCGTTTCCGCTTCAAAAACCCAGTGTTTTCAAGGCTTTGCGGGTTTTGTCAGTTATTCCCACTCGATCGTAGCGGGCGGCTTGGACGTGATATCGTACACAATCCGGTTGATATGGGGCACTTCGTTGACAATCCGCACGCTGATCCGGTCCAGCACCTCGTAGGGAATACGGGTCCAGTCGGCGGTCATGAAGTCTGTGGTGGTGACAGAGCGGAGAGCCAGAGTGTAGTCATAGGTCCGGCCGTCACCCATAACGCCCACGGAACGCATGTTGGTGAGCACCGCGAAATACTGGTTCATGGTGCCCTCCAGATGGGCCTTAGCGATCTCGTCCCGGAAAATGAAGTCTGCCAGGCGCAGAGTGTCCAGCTTGTCCTTCGTCACCTCGCCGATGACCCGGATGGCAAGGCCCGGACCCGGGAAAGGCTGGCGCATGACCAGATACTCCGGCAGGCCCAGCTCCCGACCAAGCTGACGGACCTCGTCCTTGAAGAGCATCCGCAGGGGTTCGATGATCTCCTTGAAGTCCACATAGTCCGGCAGGCCGCCCACGTTGTGGTGGCTCTTGATGACGGCGGCGTCGCCGGTGCCGGACTCGATCACATCGGGATAGATGGTGCCCTGGACCAGGTAATCCACCTGGCCGATCTTTTTGGCCTCCGCCTCAAAGACCCGGATGAACTCCTCCCCGATGATCTTCCGCTTGCGCTCCGGCTCGCTGACGCCGGAGAGTTTGGAGAGGAACAGCTCCTCCGCGTTGGCCCGGACGAAGTTGATGTCCCACTTTTTGAAGGCCTCCTCCACCTCGTCGCCCTCGTTCAG
>DXNX01000232.1 GCA_019413245.1 Oscillospiraceae bacterium | reverse complement strand
GTCGTCGATGAGGTCATCGTACACCAGGGCGGTGCACTGCCGCAGCAGCCGCAGCCCCCACACGGTGATCAGGTCGGCCTTGCCGCACCCGGCCCCCACCAGCGCCACATGGCCGGCGGGATGTGCGGCGGCATCGTCGGCGGGCACGGCCAGTTCCCGCTCAAAGGCGGCGCGGAACCGGGCAGCCCGCTCGTGTTCGTCGGACACCTGGGCTTTCAGGGTGGAGCGCAGAGCTTCCAAACGGTCCAGCGCCGCACCGAAGTGAGGCGGCAGAATGCTTTCGATGCGCTCTTTCAGCCATACCGCCGCGGTGGGACTGGCCCCACCGGTGGAAATTCCCACCGACAGCCGCCCCCGCCGCACCAGCGCCGGAAACAGGAACCCGCAGGCCGCCGGGTCATCCACCACGTTCACCGGGATTCGCCGTTCCCGGCACAGGGCGGAAATTTTGTGGTTGAGGGCAGCGTCGTCGGTGGCCGCAATGACCAGGACCGGCGGCCCCTGCAGATCACTTTCCGCAAAAGGACAGCGGCAGAGGGTCAGGCCCGGCAGCGCCGCCAGTTCGGGGGCGATCTCCGGAGCCACCACCGTGATGCGGGGTCCGTAGGGCAGCAGTTTTTCCACTTTTCGCAAGGCCACCGTACCGCCGCCCGCGATCAGGACGGGCGCGTCCCGCAGCTGTATAAACATGGGGAACCAGGGCATTTAACCTTCCTCCTTCCGGGGCAGTTCACAGTAATACCGCCATCCGTCGGCGGTTTTCGTGCGGCCCTGCCGGATGGCAAACACCGTTTCCAGCACGCCGCTGTCATAGATCTCTTCCGGGGTGCCGCTGTGCACCAGCAGGCCGTTTTCCAGCACCGCCAGGCGGTCGGCGCCGCCCATGGCCAGGGGCAGGTCGTGCAGCACCAGCACTACCGCCCGGCCGCCTTCCGCCAGCCGGTGGGCCATCTGCATGACCCCCAGCTGGTGGGCAATGTCCAGAAAGGTGGTGGGCTCGTCCATGAGGACGGTGGGCGTCTGCTGGGCAATGGCCATGGCCAGATAGACTTTCTGCCGCTGGCCGCCGCTGAGTTCATTCATGGGACGGTCGGCCAGGTCAGCGGCGTCCGCTTCTTCCAGCGCCTGCCGCACGATGGCCTTGTCCTCCGGCCGGTAGTGCCGGGGGTAGGACAGATGGGGGAACCGCCCGTGCAGCACCATCCGCCGGGCGGTGATGTTGGGGGTGGTACGGGTCTGGGACAAAAAGGCTGCCTGCTGGGCCACCTGCCGGGGGGAAAGTTCGGTCAGGGGCACACCGTCGTACAAGACCTGTCCCCCGGTGCAGGGCAAAAGGCCCAGGGCCGTGCGCAGCAGGGTACTTTTGCCGCTGCCGTTGGGCCCGATGAGTGCCAGCACCTCTCCGGGGCGGAAAGTCAGGTCCACCCCGCGCAACACCGGGCGTTTATGATACCCGGCCTGCACATGCTGCAATTCAATCATGGGTGCGGCCTCCTCTCTGGCGGACCAGCAGCCACAGGAAGAACGGTCCGCCCAGAATGCTCAGGATAGTGCCCACCGGCAGCTCAAAGGGAGCCACCACCGTGCGAGCCACCAGGTCGCACAGGGTCATGAGCGCTGCCCCGCCCAGAGCGGAGCAGAGGACCAGGGGGCGGCTCTCCTCCCCCACCACCGAGCGCACCGCATGAGGCACCAGCAGGCCCACAAAGCCCACCAGGCCGCAGAAGCTGACCGCCGCCCCGGCCAGGGCCGCCGCCAGGGTCAGAAACAGCAGGCGTGTGGGCCGCACCGAAAGTCCCAGGCTCTGGGCGGTTTCGGGGCCCAGGGCCAGCACATCCAGCAGGCCGGACAGGGACAGGGTCAGGATCAGGCTGACCGCAATGAGGGCCGCCGCGGGGCCCAGCCGGGCCATGGTGACCCCGGACAGGCCGCCGATGCGGAAATCGGTGTAGCCGATGAGGGCATCGGGGAAGATGGTGGTCACCGCGTCGATGAGGGCGGTGAAGATGCTGGAAATGGCCACGCCGGCCAGCACCAGGGTAATGCGGGAGGCACCGGTGGTCTCAGCAAAGAGCAGCACCAGCAGCACCCCCACCATGGCACCGCCGAAAGCCGCCAGCGGACGCACGGCGGTCATGGGGGCGACGGCGCAGCTGATGGTGACAGCCAGCCCGGCCCCGGCGTTGACGCCGATGATATGGGGTGCCGCCAGAGGATTGCCCAGCACCGTCTGGATGATGACACCGGATACGGCCAGCGCCGCCCCGGCCAGCAGGCTGCCGCAGGTGCGGGGCAGCCGGGAGTACAGCACCACCCGGGCGGACACATCGGCAGGGTCGTTGGTGAACAGGGCCCGCACCACCTGGGCGGGGGAAATATCCACCGCGCCGATGCACAGGCTGAGCACCGCCAGCAGCAGGGTCAGGACCGCCAGAAACAGGGCGGCCGCTGCCGGATGCTTACGCAGCCGGATACAGGATATCCGCCAGCTGTTCATAGGCTTGCCCCCAACGTGCGTTCGGTTTCAGGTTGTACAAGGTCGGGTCCATCACATAGCAGCGGCCCTCCTGCACGGCCCGCAGGCTGCTCCAGGCCGGATTGCTGCGCAGGGTCTGGTCGGCCACTCCTTCGGCCACCGAGGGGTCGGAGGTCTGGTAGATGAGGAAGATGTAGTCCGGGTCCTCCTGCATGATGACCTCCATGCTCAGGTCCTCCAGCAGGGAGTCATCCCGGTCGGCAATGTTGATGCAGTCCAGCGCCGCCAGCATCTCGCCCAGGACATTGTCCTTGCTATTTTTGACCTTGCAGCCGGAGCTGGACACCCGGATGTACAAGACGGAAGGCTGGCTGCCGTCCGCCCGGGCAATGGCTTCATCCACCTGGGCCTGCACGTCGGTGCCGTTGGTCTTGTAGGCTTCGGTATCGCCGGTGATCTGAGTGCAGCGGTCCAGCATGCTCAGATAGTCCTCAAAGGTGCTGACCTCAAAGTAGGCGGCCGGAATGCCCATCTCCTCAAAGGTGGGCATGAGTTCCAGGTCCAGCTCGGTGTTGCAGCTGGCCACGATGAAGTCCGGTTCCGCCGCAATGAGGGTCTCCAGGCTGATGTCCTTGGTATCGCCCAGGTTGACCACGTTGTCCAGCGGCAGATAATCGAAGTAGGTCCAGGCATCGTTGGCGGTGGCCACCAGGCTGTCCTCCCCGCCTGCCAGGCACCACACATCCGCAAAGCTGCCGATGAGCACTGCCACCCGCTGGGGGTTATCCACGGTGACACTGCGGCCCAGGTCGTCCACGATGGTCACGGCGCCGGTGCTGCTTTCAGCCGTGGCGGCGGACTGGGGCGTCTGGACGGCGGTCTCGGCGCTTTCGGCGGTCTGGGCGGTGCCGGTGCCCGGCGTACAGC
>DXNX01000231.1 GCA_019413245.1 Oscillospiraceae bacterium | reverse complement strand
GGTAATGGACAGGCGCGGGTCCTTGTAATCACTGGTGGTGTAGTCGGTGGCGGGCATCTTCAGGGGCTTGCCCAGCACGGCGGCCACTTCCCGGGCGATGCCCAGGATGCTCTGGCAGTCGGCACGGTTGGCAGTGATGGAAATATCGAAGATATACTCATCCAGGCCCACGACCTTGCGGATGTCATCGCCGGGGACGGTATCCTTGGGCAGGTCGAGCAGGCCGTATTCCTCGGCGCCGGGGTACAGGTCCTCATTCAGGCCCAGTTCCTCACCAGAGCAGAGCATGCCGTTGGATTCCACGCCGCGCAGAGGCTTGGCCTTGATGGTGATGCCGCCAGGCAGGGTGGCGCCATCCAGAGCGGCGGGGGTGTGCATGCCCACATACACATTGGGGGCACCGGTGGAGATCTGGATGTCATGACCGTAGGGGCCGCAGTCCACCTTGCAGATATGCAGATGAGTGCCTTCCTGGGGGACGGCCTCGGTAACGACGCCCACGACCACCTTGGAGATCTCGGCGCCCATATAAATCAGTTCTTCCACCTCAAACCCGCAGGAGAAGAGCTTTTCCTGCAGAATTTCGGGGGTCACGTCGATATCGACATATTGTTTCAGCCAGCTAAACGGTACTTTCATGGTTCTTCCTCCCTTAGCCCTTGAACTGCTGCAAGAAGCGCAGGTCGTTTTCAAACATCAGGCCGATGTTGTTGATGCCGTATTTGAGCATGGCGATACGCTCGATGCCGATGCCGAACGCAAAGCCGGAATACACTTCGGGGTCGATGCCGCAGTTGCGCAGCACGTTCTGGTGCACCACACCGGCACCCAGCACTTCGATCCAGCCGGTGTGCTTGCACAGGCTGCAGCCCTTGCCGCCGCACTCAAAGCAGGAAACATCCACTTCCACGCTGGGTTCGGTGAACGGGAAGTAGGAAGGACGCAGACGGGTCTTGACTTCGGGTCCGAAGAGGGCCTGCACGAACTTGTCCAGCATGCCCTGCAGGTCACACAGGGTAATGCCCTTGTCCACGACCAGACCTTCCATCTGGTGGAACATGGGAGAATGAGTGGCGTCGGAGTCGGAGCGGAATACGCGGCCGGGCACCAGCACCTTGATGGGCGGGCGCTCGGCGTCCATGACGCGGATCTGGCCGCCGCTGGTCTGGGTGCGCAGCACGATGTCCTCGGCCACATAGAAGGTATCCTGCATATCCCGGGCGGGATGGTTCTTGGGCACGTTCAGGCGGGTGAAGTTGTGTTCGTCGTCCTCGATCTCGGGGCCTTCGTAGATCTCAAAGCCCATGCCGGAGAACACGTCGATGATCTCGTTCTTGACCAGGGTGATGGGATGCAGTCCGCCGGTCAGGTTGCCCTTACCAGGCAGGGTGATGTCCACGGTCTCCGCCTTGTTGCGGGCTTCCAGCTCGGCAGCTTCGATCTCGGCGGACAGGGCTTCGTACACGCCCTCGGCCCAGACCTTGCATTCGTTGATGAGCTTGCCGGCGGCGGGGCGGTCTTCCTTGGCCACATCCCGCAGGCTCTTGGTCAGGCCGGTGACGGCGCCGTTCTTGCTGAGGTATTTCTGCCAGAAGGCGGAAAGCTCCTCTTTGTTATGCACGGCGGCACGGTCAGCTTCCAGCTGCGCGCGCAGTGCGTTGATCTTTTCCTGCATGGTTCGCACCTCTCCTTTTGTTGCGGTTGCGGGACGAAGCCAAATAAAAAAGCTCCGTCCCTGATGTTCTGTCAGGGACGAAGCTGTAAAAACTCCGCGGTACCACCCGTGTTCCGCCGGCTGATGCGGCGGCACTCTGCGGACACAACCGATGTGTCCTTCCGCCGTAACGGGGCGGGACCGTTCCGCACTACTGGACCCCCGTTGCCAAGGGCCGTTCCCGCGGACCACTCAGGAGCGAACTTCGGCGCGGGACCCCTGGGGCGGCTCGCAGCCGGTGACCGCCCTCTCTTGTGCCTGGGTTCTTGTCGCGCTTACTTTCTCCGTCAGCGTGTTTTGCAAAATAACGCTACTAATTATAGGCGCGGGGGCGGGGTTTGTCAAGGCCCGGACAGGCTTCAGGGTTCGGGGGTCCGCCGGCGGCAGAACAGCCGGAAGATGCCCCAGACCAGCCAGCCCAGGACGCAGCCCAGCAGCGGAGCCAGGCACCAAAGGCCTGCCAGCATCCAGCCCAGCGCCATACCGCCGGTGCAGGCCGCAAAAACCAGGGCCGGCACCAGGAACATGGCCGGCGGCAGGGCAAACCGCCAGGCGGGGCCGTCGATATGGCACACAAGCAGCTGCAGAAAGAAGGTGGGGATGAAATGGAAAAACAGCAGCAGGAACTGGTGCCAGGGGGAGATATTCAGGGGCAGTTCCAGAAAGGCGGAAGCAAAAATCACCACATAGGCCACCAGGGTGACCAGAAAGCACCCCAGCAAGATCAGGTCGATCCGGTTTTGTTTCATCGTCTGTCCTCTTCCCTGCTCCGGGTCAGGAAAGCGCCGCGATGGACTGCAGGATGCCGTTGTGCTTGTCCTGGGCGGCGGCCAGCTTGTTGCGGGTCTCCTCCACCAAAGCGGCAGGGGCCTTTTCCACAAAGCGGGGGTTGTCCAGCTGCTTCTGGAACATAGCCACTTCCTTCTCGTTCTTGGCCAGTTCTTTCTGCAGGCGGGCCAGCTCCTTCTCCCGGTCGATGAGTTCCATCATGGGGATGAAGCCGCGGGCGGCGGGGGTGACCACCGTGACCATGCCCTCGGTGCTGCCCTCATACTTGGGGGTGAGGGTCACATCGGTGGCAAAGGCAAAACGGGCCAGATAGACGCTGCCCTTTTCAAAGGCGGCGGGGGCGGACGTTTCGATGATCATGCTGGTCTTCTTGGAAGGATGCACGTTCATGTCGCTGCGGGTAGCACGAACAGCCTTGATGTAATCCATCAGGGTCTCGAAGTCGGCGCTCTCCTCCGGCCAGGTGGGCAGGATCTTGGCATCGGGCCAGGACTGGGTCATGATGGTCTCGGCACTGCCGGGCAGAGCCTGGTAGATTTCCTCGGTGATGAAGGGCATGAAGGGATGCAGCAGACGCAGGGCGTTATCCAGCACATACACCAGCACCTTGCGGGCGGTGTCGGCCTGCTGCTCGTCGCCGGAGTTCAGGCGAGACTTGCAGATCTCGATATACCAGTCGCAGTAGATCTCCCAGATGAACTTTTCCACCTTGTCGGCGGCCAGGCCCAGCTCGTACTTGTCCAGGTTGGCGGTGACCTCGGCAGCCACGTTGGCCAGCTCGGACAGCACCCACTTGTCGCTCATATCCAGCATGGATTCGTCCGGCATGCCGGGCTGGAAGTCCTCAGGCAGGTTCATCTGCACAAAGCGGGAGGCGTTCCACAGCTTGTTGGCAAAGTTG
>DXNX01000230.1 GCA_019413245.1 Oscillospiraceae bacterium | reverse complement strand
ATGTGTGAGGAAAAAGTTGAGTGGGCAGCCATGCCTCAGGCCCGCAGCCAGGCCATGCATTATATGAAAGGTCTGCGCGGAGCGGCGGCGCTGCGCCGTGCCTGCGCCACCCTCTCTCACTTTGAGGATGTGGACAAACTCATCGACGCGGTCTACCGCTGCCAGGAATAAGGTTCAGAACCGTCCCCGGGTCAGCTCGTCCAGATTCTGGGTGTAGCAGGGGAGCATATGCTCCATAAAATAATCCGCCTCGGGGCAGTGCATGTCCTCCAGCGCCTGGCGCTGCTGGGCCATGGCGGCCTCAAATTCCCGGTTGCCGGCCTGGCTCTCCTCCACGCACTTGATCAGGGCCGAAAGCCGGTCTGCCGCTTTCAGCAGTTTGCGCTCGGCGTCGGTGAGCACCGTGCCGGTGAGATACAGCACCCCAGTGTTCTGCAATTCGGGCGGCAGCAGCCCGGCCATGGCCCGGGCACTCTCTGCCTCCACCGCCGTGTAGGCAGTGCGCAGGGCATCATTTTTGTATTTCACAGGCGTGGGCATGTCCCCGGTGAGGATCTCCGGGGCGTCGTGGTACAGCGCCGCCGTGGCCACCGTGTCCGGCCGGATGCCGGCCCCTGTGCCGGTACACTTCTGGGCGATCAGGCACAGGGTGTGGGCAATCAGGGCGGTGTCGGCGGTGTGCTCGCTCAGGCTTTCGGGCCGGCCATTGCGCATCAGGGCCCACCGCGTGATGTATTTCATCCGCCCCAACAGGGCGTTGAAGGGAAACGTTTGCATGGTTTGCAGGTCCTTTCACTGACAATAGATTCAGTATACCACATTCCCCGGCGTTGGAAAACGGTTTTTCCGTCCAAAGGAGGGTTTTGTCATGCCATTGCTGCCTTTGCGTGCGCGCCGCACTTGTTACTGGCAGGTGTTCGGGCTTTGCCTGGCGCTGGCAGCCGTGCTTTTTGCACCCCACTGCATCATTGATGGGGTGACCGGCGGATTTTTTCATTATGCGGGTGACTTCAACGACCAGATGATCCCGTTCTACGCCTACGCCAACGACTTCGTCAAGCAGGGCGGGACATTCAGCTGGGCCACCGATCTGGGCAGCGGCTTCCTCAACGCCTACTCCTATTATTGCCTGGGTTCGCCTTTTTTCTGGCTGACCATCCTGATTCCCGCCCGGTGGATGCCCTTCACCATGGTGCCCATGCTGTGCCTCAAGTTTGCGGTGGCGGGCGGCGGTGCCTACCTGTGGATGCGCCGGTGGGTGCGCAGCGAGGAATGGAGCATCATCGGCGGCGTGCTGTATGCGTTCTGCGGGTTCAACCTGTACAATATCTTCTTTTATTTCTTTCTGGACGCCCCGGCCCTGTTCCCGTACATGTTGGCGGCGCTGGATGATACGGTGCTGGACCGCAAATACGGCAGCTTTCCGTTCTGGGCTGCGCTGAACCTGCTCAACAATTACTTTTTCTTTGCCGGGCAGGCGGTGTTCCTCATCGTCTACTTTGTCTGTATGTGCGTGTCCGGGCGTTACCGGCTGAATCTGCGCCTGTTCGGGCGTCTGGCTTTTGAAACCCTGCTGGGCTGTGCGATGGGCTGTTTGCTGCTGATCCCTGCCGGGCTGTCCCTTTTGCAGAATCCCCGCACCATCGACCCGTATACCGGGTACGGGTATCTGGTGTACAGCAAACCCCAGCAGTATCTGGCAATCCTGTACAGCGCCTTCCTGGCACCGGATGCGCCGTACCTCACCGACATGTTTACCGAAGGCATCACCAAATGGACCAGCCTGACCGCCTATCTGCCGGTGGTGGGCATCGTGGCCGGGCTGGCTTTCTGCCGGGTCTGGCGGCGCCACCCCTTCACCCGTATCTTGCAGGTGTGTGTTGTGTGTGCCTTTGTCCCGGTGCTTAACAGCGCTTTTTATGCGCTCAATTCCAGTTATTATGCCCGCTGGTTTTATATGCCCATCCTGATTCTGTGTGCGGCCAGTGTGCTGGCCCTGCGCAATGAAGCTGTGCGGGAAACCGAAGTTCCCCGGGCCTTGATTCCGGCCCTGGTGATCACCGTCTCCGCCATGGCCTTTGCACTGGTGCCCAACACCGATGAGGAGGGCAATTTTGTGCTGGGTGTGGTGGATAACCAGTACCGGTTCTGGGGGCTGTTTGTCCTCAGTCTGCTGGGGGTGGGGCTGTTTGCTTTGCTGCTGCGCTACGGCCTGCGGCACCCCCGCCGCTTCTCCTCAGTGCTGCTGGCAGGAATTCTGGGCTTTACCTTCCTGTATGGAACGGTGCATATCTCCATTGCCAAATACGGTCAGTGGGACCATGACCTGGAGTATCCCGCCAGGACCTGGGGCGATGCGGATGAGCTGAATGCGGAGCTGTCCTCGGACAGCTTTTATCGCCTGGATGCCTATGACTGCTACAACAATATGGGCATCTGGCTGGACAAGAGCTGTATTCAGTGCTTCCATTCCACCGTGGCACCGCATATTCTGGAATTCTATCCCTCGGTGGGGGTCACACGGGATGTCAGCTCCAAGCCGTCCACCGACCTGTACGCGCTGCGCGGCCTGCTGAGCGTCCGGTATACGCTGGTCCCGGAGGACAAGGTGGCTGACTGGGAAGCCGATATGACCCGCAGCTGGGCACTGGTTTCTTCCACCGAACATTATGCCATTTACGAAAACCAGGACTGGGTGCCCATGGGCTTTACCTATGAGTATTACATCACCCCGGACCGGTTTGAGAACCTGCCGGAAAACGAGCGCGCCCAGGTGCTGATGAAGGCGCTGCTGCTTACCCCGGAACAGGTGGAACAGTGGGGAAGCTCCCTGGAGCCTCTGCCCGAAGAACTGCTGGAAACCCGGGACTACGAGACCTATGTGCTGGACTGTGCCGAACGCCGTTCCAGCGGTGTGGTTGGCTTTACGGCCACCCGCACGGGATTTTCGGCCATGAGCAGCCAGTCCCAGCCGACCCTGGTCTTTTTCAGCGTTCCCTATGATGATGGCTTTACCGCCACCGTCAACGGAGAAAGCGTATCCGTCCTCAATGTGGACAACGGCCTGATGGCCGTCCCGGTACCGGAGGGGGAGAGCAAAATCGTTTTCACCTACAACACCCCCGGTCTGGGGCTTTCGGCGCGCATCAGCCTGGGCGCCCTGGCTGTGTATGCCGTCTATCTGCTGTGGCTGCGCCGCCGAACCGTTCGCAAGGCGGTCTGACCGCCGTTTTTTGTCGCCAACTTACTTTATATAAGTTGAAGTATAGATAAGGTCATTAGAAGAAGGAGAAACCATGAGCAACTACGCCGAACAAATCGCACAGGAACTGTCCCTGTCCGCCAAAAATGTTCAGGGAGCCATCGACCTGATCGACGCAGGCAATACCATCCCGTTCATTGCCCGGTACCGTAAGGAAGCCACCGGCTCCATGGATG
>DXNX01000023.1 GCA_019413245.1 Oscillospiraceae bacterium | reverse complement strand
GCATCCACCCCAGGCCGCTCCGATGCCCAGGCCGCTTCGGCGGACAGACTGCGCGTTGTGACCACCATCTTCCCGGTCTACGACTGGGTGCGCCAGGTGGCCGGTGAAAACGCCGACGACCTGGAACTGACCATGCTGCTGGACGGCAGCACCGACCTGCACAGCTTTCAGCCTTCGGCCAAGGATATTGCCGACATTGCGGACTGCGACCTGTTCATTTATGTGGGCGGTGCGTCCGACGCCTGGGCCGAGGAAGCCCTGGAAGAATCCGCCAATCCCGACCGCCGCACCCTGAACCTCGTGGAGCTGCTGGGCAACCGGGTATATGAGGAAGAACTGGTGGAAGGCATGGAAGAGGAAGACGGGCACGAAGGCCACGACCACGAAGAGGCCGAGACCGACGAGCATATCTGGACATCCCTGCGCAACGCCCAGGAACTTTCCTCCGCCATTGCCGACACCCTGGCAGAGCTGGACCCGGACAACGCCGCCCTGTACACCGGAAATGCCGCCGCTTACGGAGAATCCCTGGCGGCGCTGGATGAGCAGTACGCCACCGCTGTGAAGAGTGCCCCGGTCAAGACCCTGCTGTTCGGTGACCGGTTTCCCTTCCGGTACCTGGTGGAAGACTACGGCCTGGACTATTACGCCGCTTTCCCCGGCTGCTCCGCAGAGACCGAAGCCAGTTTTGCCACGGTGGCTTTTCTGGCCGGCAAGACCGAAGAGCTGAATCTGCCTGCCGTGCTGACCATTGAAGGGTCCGACGGCAAAATCGCCCAGACCATCCTGCAGAACGCCCCCGGCGACCGGGCGGTGCTGACGATGGATGCCATGCAGGCCACTTCCGCCGACGATGCGGCGGCAGGCACCACCTATCTTTCGGTCATGGAGCACAACCTGACCGTGCTGCGGCAGGCATTGGACACAGAGGAGGCGGTATAATGGCACAGATCACCGGTGAAGATCTGACCCTGGGATACGACGGCAAAGCCGTGCTGCGGGGACTGAATTTTACCGTACAGGCAGGAGATTACCTCTGCATCGTCGGCGAGAACGGCAGCGGCAAGACCACCCTGATGAAGAACCTGCTGGGTCTGCAGTCGCCCATGGCGGGACAGATCCGCTTCGGGGACGGGCTGACCCGCAAGGACATCGGCTACCTGCCGCAGCAGACCGATGTACAGCGGGACTTTCCCGCTTTGGTGCGGGAGATCGTGCTGTCCGGATTTCAGGGGCGGTGCGGCCTGCGCCCCTTCTACACCAAAGAGGAAAAGGCCGAAGCCCTGCACATGCTGGAAAAGGTGGGTGCGGCAGACCTGGCCGGGCGCTGTTACCGGGAATTGTCCGGCGGGCAGCAGCAGCGGGTCCTGCTGGCCCGGGCCCTGTGCGCCACCCGCAAAGCCCTTTTGCTGGATGAACCCATCACCGGCCTGGACCCTGATGCCGCTGCGGCTATGTACGGCCTTATCGAATCCCTGCACAAGGAAGGGGTCACCATCCTGATGATCACCCACGATGTGGCCCCGGCTTTGCGCAGTGCCACCCACATTCTGCACATCGGCACCGAGATCTTCCACGGCAGCCGGGAGGACTACCTCCGCACCCCGGCCGGACAGCGGTTTGCCCCACAGCAAGGAGGCTGCGCATGATCGAAACGCTGCAATTTTACTGGACTTATCCCTTTGTGCGCTACGCCCTCATTGTGGGGGTGCTCATTGCCCTGTGTTCTTCCCTGTTCGGGGTGACACTGGTGCTCAAGCGCTTTTCCTATCTGGGCGACGGACTTTCTCATGTGGCTTTCGGCGCCATGTCGGTGGCCACAGTGCTGCAGTTTACCGATACCATGCTGCTGGTGCTGCCCGTCACCATCCTTTGCGCCGTGCTGCTTCTGCGGGGCGGGCAGAACGCCAAGATCCGGGGCGACGCCGCCATCGGCATGCTGTCGGTGGGGACCCTGGCCTTCGGGTATCTGGTGGTGAACCTCTTCTCCGCCAGCCCCAACCTGGCAGGCGATGTGTGCAGCACCCTTTTCGGCTCCACCTCCATCCTGACCCTCACCGAGGAGGAAGTCTGGCTGTGCGCCGGGCTTTCGGTGGTGGTGGTCGCCCTGTTCGTGCTGCTGTACCACAAAATTTTTGCTGTCACCTTCGACGAATCCTTCGCCCAGGCTTCCGGCATGAACGCCAGACTGTACCAGCTGATCCTGGCCGTGATCATCGCGGTCATCATCGTGCTGGCCATGTATCTGGTGGGTTCTTTGCTCATCTCTGCCCTGATCATCTTTCCGGCGCTGGCCGCCATGCGGGTCTGCCGCAGTTTTCTGGGGGTGACCATCTGCGCGGCGGTGTTTTCAGTGGTGTGTGCGGCGGGTGGTATCCTGGTTTCCATCCTGGCAGGCACCCCCGTGGGCGCCACCATCGTGGCGGTGGACATGGCTGGGTTCGCCCTGTTCTGGCTGGCGGGTGCCGTGCGGGGAGGTGCCGCATGAACCGCCTGTTAGGAGGAGTGGCAGCCCTGTGTCTGCTGCTCACCGCCTGTTCATCGGCCCCGGCCCCTTCGGAAGCTGCTTCCGTTTCTGCTCCGCCGGCCACGGCAGCACCGGCTCCCACTCCCTCCCCGGAACCGGATGGGGTGGAAGTAGACCTGACTGGGCTGTCCTCCACCATGGTGTTTGCGGAAGTGGCCGCCATGGTCCGCGCCCCGGAAGACTATGTGGGAAAAACCGTGCGGATGCAGGGCCAGCTGGCCGTATACGAAGCCAACCCGGCCCTGGGCATCGACTACTTTTATACCGTGGTCATCGAGGACGCCACCGCCTGCTGCCAGCAGGGGCTTGAATTCATCTGGGAGGGCGGCGAGCTGCCCGAAGCCGGCACCGAACTTGTAGTGACCGGCACCTACGAGGAATACGACTGCGGGGGATTTCCCAGCTACCACATTGTGGCCAAGACCGTGGAACAGGCGGCCTGAACCTTATTTCCCATCCATAAACACCAATCGCACCGCGCTGTATGGCGCGGTGTTTTTGTTTGGGGCGCCCACTTTACTGAAAATTAACTTTCATTTTACTGGTTTCTGGTGGAGAAATTTTCATAGTCAGTCTACAATGAAACCGTACCCCGCAAAGGGGACGCAATACGGAGTGAAAAATATTGGGGAGGCAATCCACTATGAACCAAGCGCAAATCAAAACCATGAACCAGTCCCAGAAGCTGATGGTCTTTGTGCTGACCATGTCGCTGTACGGTCTGGCTACCCTGTTCACCGAACTGATTCCCAAATTCCAGATCGGCATCGTGGAATTCTCGGTGGAGTATTTCCTGTTCATCCCGCTGGTGCTGGCCATGCTGTTCGACCCGCTTTCGGCCGCTCTGGGTGCTGCCACCGGTGAGCTGGTTTTCAGCGAGATCATGCTGGGCCAGTTCGGCGGCCTGGGTGAAGTGGAAAAGTTCATCACCGTGACCATCGGCGTGTATCTGGCGGGCCGTCTGGTGCGTGACCCCCGCAACACCCGCATGGTGGGCATTGCGGCATTCCTGGGCACCGGTGCCCAGCTGCTCATGGGCGCCATTGTGGACATCTGCAAAGTGCAGTTTGCGGTGGAAGACTTTGAGGCTGTGGCCGGTCTGCCCGAAAGTGTTTTTGCCACCGAAGGCTTCGCTTTCCTGAACGACCTGCTCTTCTCCGGCATTCTGTTCTGCCTGCTGCCCACCCTGTACCTGGTTCCCCGGCTGTACGGCAAGATCGAACCGCTGCTGGGCATGAGCCCCCGCACCCCCGAAACCGCCGCTCCCGCGCTGAGCGGCAAGACGCTGGCCGGCTGCGCCGTGGCCTTTGTGTGCGCCGTGGCCGCTGAAATGCTGGCCACCAGCGGCCTGGAACTCATCGACTGGGAAGCCTCCTGGGCGGAAAGCGGCACCGCCTTTGCGGTGGGCATGCTTGTGGCTGCCGTTCTGGCACTGGGCATCCTGATGGTTATGAAGAGAAAGGCTGAGGCGAAGTAACACAAATGGGCATCATCGAGATCAGGGATCTGTGTTATACCTATCCCGGTGCGGCCCGCCCCACCTTGCAGCATGTAAATCTGACAGTGGAACAAGGGGATTTCCTGGCAATCGTCGGCAACAACGGTTGTGGGAAATCCACTTTGTGCAAGGTGCTCAACGGGTTGATTCCGCACTTTATCACAGGACAATTTTCCGGGCAGGTCTGTGTGGCCGGGCAGGATACGCTGCAAAGCGATGTGGGTACGCTGGCGCAGAAGGTGGGCTATGTGTACCAGGATTTTGAAAACCAGATCGTCCGCCCCACCGTGCTGGACGATGCTTCCTATGCCTGCCTGAACTACGGCATGCGGGACTATCTGGCACAGGGCCGCCGCGCTCTGGCCCAATGCGGGCTGCAAGGGCGGGAGGACGAATATGTCTGGCAGCTTTCGGGCGGGCAGACCCACCTGCTGGCACTGGCCGGGGCGGTGGCCCTGGGGCCGGACATCCTGATTCTGGATGAGCCCATTGCCCAGCTGGACCCCGGCCACGCCGACCGCATTTACGGCGTGCTGCGGGAACTGAACGAAACATACGGTAAGACCATTCTGGTCATTGAGCATCACACCGAGTACATTGCCGATTTCTGCAAGCATGTTCTGCTGCTGAAAGACGGTCAGGTCGCCTGGACACTGCCCACACGGCAGGCCCTGGCCCGGGTGGAGGAACTGCAAAGCTGCAACATCTTTCCGCCCCAGGTGACCCAGGCGGCCCATGCCCTGCAGACCCGCGGCCTGCTGCCCGCCGGGGTGGAACTGCCCACCACCGTGGAGGAAGGCAAAGCCGTCTTTGCTCCCCTGGCACGCAAAGCGACGGTTCCCTGCCCTGCCGTTTCCAAACCGGAGCTTGGTCCCGAAGCAGCCGCCCTGCGCGGGGTGACGGTTTCCTACCGCAGCGTGAAGGGCGAGCCCCGGGTGGTGTTCGACAAGCTGGACCTTTCCCTGTACAAGGGGGAAAAGATCGCCCTCATCGGGTCCAACGGCGCGGGCAAATCCACCCTGATGAAGATGCTGGTAGGACTGCTGCGCCCGAAAGAAGGCACTGTGGCCCTGAACGGCACACCTTTGCGGGACACACGGCCCGAACAGCTTTCCCGGCTGATCTCCTTGGTGTACCAGAACCCGGAGGAAATGTTCATCAAGGACAGCATCGAAGCGGACGTTGCCTACGCCATGCAGGTGCGCGGCGTGGAAAACTGGCCGGAAAAGACCCGGGCTCTGCTGGAACGATTCCGGCTGACCGAGCTGGCCGACCGGGACGGGCGTCTGCTCTCGGGCGGGCAGATGCGCCGGGCCAGCCTGGCCATCGGCGTAGCGCTGAACCCCGGCATCCTGCTGCTGGACGAACCCACCGCCAACCTGGACATTGCCACCCGCCGGGAGATCCTGCGCACCCTGAATGAGATGAAGGAAATTACCGAAACGGTCCTGATCGCCACCCACGATATGCAGCTGGTGTGCGAATGGGCCCAGCGGATCATTGTGCTGTGCGGCGGCAAGGTGGTGGCGGACGGTACCCGGGACGAGATTTTCGGCAACCGGGACCTGGCGGCCCTGGTGGGCATTCGCCCGCCGGAGATTTTTTCCATGGGCCGTGCCCTGGACGAAAAGGCCCTGTGCTACACCGTGCCGGAGTTTCTTGACCGGTTTGAAGGAGTGGACGCGTGATGATGCAAAAACTTTCCGAGAATATCCTCGACAAATTTTCCATGGATTTTCTGCGCAATCAGGTGCTGAAAAACGCTTACGGCAACAACGATACGGTCATTGCCGCCCGGGACCCCCGGGTGCTGCTGGCCTGGTATCTGTTCTTCGGGCTGGTGCCCTGGTTCGTGCATGATGTGACCTTTCTTTTGGGCTGCTTCGTGCTGGTCATGATCACCACCCTGCTGGCCCGGGTGGCCGGGCTGGTTCTGCTGCTGTTCGGGGTGGGGGTGTTTTCCCAGACCGGGTATCTGCTGCTGGTGACCTGGCTGTTCGGCGGCGACGCCTCCGCCGTGCTGCCCCTGCTGGTGCTGACCCTGAAAGTGGCTACCATCTCTCTGGCATCGGTGACGGTATTTTCCGGCCTGGACCCTGACCGGCTGGCCAACGGCCTGATGTGGTACGGCTGCCCGGAACGGCTGTCTTTCTCCATCTCTTACGCCTACCGTATCCTACCCATGCTCATGGAGGAGTTTCAGAATGTCCTGCTCAGCTACCGGCTGCGGGGCAACCCGCCCGCTCACGAAACCGTTGCGGGCAAGGTAAAATACCTGGCATACCAGATCAAAATCATCATGGCTGCCTTCTATCCCCTGATGCTGAACACCGCCAAGCGCAGCCGCACTACGGTGGAAGCACTGGAAATCCGCGGCTACCGCTATGCCGCCACCAACAAGGAAGTTCGCCGCATCAAGCTGGCGGGGCTGCGCCTGACCTGGGACGACGGCATTTTCGCCGCCGTGTCGGTGCTGTGGGTGGCGGCCACCCTGCTGCTGTGCAGTCTGGTATGACCAAAGGAGGCAAAACCATGTATCTGGATTTTCACACTCACGGAAAGTTGGCCAAAAAGCTGCCTTTCTCCGAGGATTACACTCACTGGCTGTTCAGCCAGGCCCGAAGCGCCGGGCTGGACGCCCTGTGCCTGACCGAGCACTTCAACACCTGGGGATTTGCGGAACTGTATCGCTACATTACCGCCCACGCCGACCGGGACGGCGACACCCTGCTTTTTGACGGGCTGCGCATTTTTCCCGGCATGGAAACCGACATTGCCGAGGGCGGCCACATCCTGTCGGTGGGCCCCATGGAAGTTATCCTGGAGCTGAACCGCCGCCTGGAACCCCACAAGGCCAAAGGTCAGTTTCTGCCTTTCGCGGACCTGATGGACCTGTTTGACGAATATCCCGTGCTGGTGGGCGGGGCCCATCCCTTCCGGGAAGGCGGGCACATTCCCGAGCTGCCCACCGACCAGCTGGTCCGCCTGGATTTTCTGGATATGAACGGCAAGGACATTGCCGAGGACCGCGCCCGCACCGAAAAGCTGACCACCGGACTGGGCAAGGCCCTGGGGCTGCCGGTGGTCAGCGGCAGCGATACCCACCAGGCCGTGCAGTACGGCTGTGTGCGTACCCGCTTTGACCGCACCTACAACACGGTGGCAGCCCTGCACGATGCCATTCTGGAAGGCGGATATGAGATCTGCGTTTCTTCCCAGGCATCCCGGCAGGTAGCCACAGCGGCCCTGCTCAAACGGGCGCTGAAGGAAATTCACGCCCTGGGCGGGGACTATGTCTCGGTGCTGCTGGGAAAAGAGCCTGCCTGGGCTGCCCAATACGCTCCGTCTGTGGTATAATACCCACAGTATTTGTTCCGGGGAGGATACCTATGCCGCTGCAATTTCCGCAAAATCCTGAAAAGCTGACCCCTGCCGAACGGCGTCTGCTGGAATACATCGAGAGCCATCGGGAAGAGTTCCTGTTCATGACCATCGGGCAGCTTTCGGCCGACTTAGGGGTGTCGGAAGCCACCATCTCCCGGTTTGCACGGCATATGGGCTGCCAGGACTTCAAACAGCTGAAAACTACGGTGCTGGCCCAGAACCATCTGGAAGGTCCTGCGGGCAAACTGGCCCGCACCGTGCTGGCGGACGGGGAATTCGCCCCCCGCCATTATCTGCAGCAGCAACAGACCTGCCTGCAGAAGACCATGGAAAACCTGGATGATGCCGCTTTTGAGGGTGCCCTGCAGGCGCTGCTGAAAGCCCGGCGCATCTTTATCCAGGCCAAGAGCGCTTCCGCCTCCATAGGGCAGCTGTTGTTTTTCCGGCTGCGCCGTCTGGGTCTGCCGGTGGAGCTGCTGCCGGGCAGCGGCACCGAACTGCTGGAAGGTCTGGTACAGGCGGAAGAAGGTGACCTGGTGATCTTCTTCGGCTTTTCCAAGGTATCGGCGGAAGGGCGGATGATCCTGCGCCGGGCCGAAACCGCCGGATATCGCACCCTGTGTTTTACCGGACGGCTGCATCTTCGCGCAGAGGAACGGGCCGACCTGAACCTGTACGTCTACCGCGGCACTGAGAAAGAGTACCATTCCATGACCGCGGCCGCCGCTCTGGTGGATACCCTGGTGGTGGCAGCCTCCCAACGGCTGGGGCCGGAGGGGGCCTCCCGCCTGAAAGAACTGCACCGGATGAAGCAGCAGTTCGGAAACTGATTCTTGTCATTGCAACCAAACAAAACCAGCGGCTTGCCTTACCTTGTGCCTGGCAAGCCGCTGGTTTTTCCTTTTCGGGATGCCAAAAACTGCATCCCCCTGCCGATGAACTGAAAAAGCCGGGAACGGCCCCCTGACAGGGGAATCCGTTCCCGGCTTTTTAGTGGCCTTACGCCGTTACATCATGTGTTTTCTCTTGCGCAGGACCCACACAAGCGCGGCCAGCAGGAGAATTCCCACTGCCACACCTGCACCGATGGCCAGGGTTCCCGGCATCGGCTGTTCGGTATCCTGTACCGTCTGGGTTTCTTCCCCGATGGAATCCACCGTGATTTCGGCCGTTGCCTCCTGCCCCGCACCGGTCCGCATACGGAAGGTGTAGGTGCCATTTTCGTCGGCGTTGTAGGTCAGCTGTCCCGTGGGGAGCTGCACCTCTTCGGCGCCATCCTTGGAGACAAACAGGGTCATACCGGAGGCATACTCACCGCCTGGGGTCAGCTGCAGCACAGCCTGCTGCGGCGTGGAAGCCGCTTCATCCTGCTGTACCGTCAGTGCCGGTGCGGTGGTTTCTTTGCATACATGGATCACTACCGGGTCCGAGCTGTTTCCTGCTTCGTCCCAGGCCGTGATGGTAACGGAATAATCGCCATCCGGCAGGTTGGCAATGTGGAACACGGATTCCTGCGTAGTGAATACAGTACCGTTTACCGTATATTCCACATGGTCCAGCTTGGACAGCTTTTCCGTCACTTCCACCGAGATCTGTGCATCCGGGCTGGTTGTCCAGACACCGTCTGCTGCATACTCCGCGTGGACTTCCGGCGCGGTGGCATCCACGATCACACCGTCGGTGCTCAGATACACCACATTTCCGGCCTGATCGATCACCCGACCATACACCACATAGGTCTGGTCAGGGTCAAGGTTCACGCGGTTGCCCGCTTTCCAGTCCGCAGAGGTCATCAATTCTTCCAGGGTCAGCGGTCCGTTTGCCACCAGGCAGGCATTGCCGGCCACTCCGCTCACAGCGTCGCTGCTTTCCAGCGTGGCCGTGACTGTATCCGAGAACAGCAACCCGAAGGAGATGCGGTTAAGCAGCGTCCGGAAGCTGTTTTTGCCCACCGTGAGGGTGGCCGCAGGCGCCTGTGTATCCACATTCAGCACCAGGGGCTCATGCAGGAAGGTGGTTTCCTCCGTCTTTCCGTTTTCGGTACGGCGAAGTTTGAACGTTACCTGCTGCGCTTTTCCGTCACGGATGGTCATGGACTCTGCCCAGGCGGTACCGTTCCAGATTTCGGTGTAGTGGCCGGCCGGCCGGATCACCGCTTCCGTCTGATACCAGTCACCCACACGGGTGCCCTGAATCACATAGTCCTCGGGCTGGATCATGTTTTCAGCCCAGCCGGCATACAGGGTCTGGTCCTGGGTCACAGGGGTGTCAAAGGAATATTTCTGCTTGCAGGCGGCATCCGTGTACCAGCCAAGGAACGTATATCCCGGGCGGTCCGGCTGAGCCGGTTCTGCCGCCGTTTGATTGTATCCCACCTGCTGTGCCTGAGGCATGCCGGTCACTTCCTCCGCTGCATTGCTCTGGAAGGTGATGGAATAGAGCGGATATGTGCTGAAGCCGGCACTGCTGGCTGCACTATCCGGAATCGTGCCGGAAGCCTGGATCTTTACCTCGAACACATAAGCGGTATCCGGGTTCAGTCCGTCAAAGACGGGATTGGCCGTCCATGCCGTCCAACCGTCGGCATCCGCATCCGGACGGCAGCGGTACACGACGCCATCCACCTTTTGCAGGGTGATGGAGTACGAGTCTTTGGAGGCGAGCACAGGCGCCGCAGGCGTCTTGTAGGCCGTGGTAAAGGTACCGCTCACCACAGTGGGGGCGTCCCCGTACACGTTCTGCAGTTCCAGCTGGTACTGATACTCCGTAGCGGGTTTCAGTTTTGCAAAAGTCAGATCACGGTCTTTGGCCTGGGCTGCATTGGTGATCGTAGCCGCCTCAGTCCAGTCGGACGCATCTTTGCTCTTGTACCGGACGGTCAGGCTGTCGAAGTATTTGTCGTCCGTATAGGTTGCCGACAGCTCCAGCACCACCTGATCCTGCTGCACAGAGGTGATATGGTGATTGAGCGTTGCCACAGGATAGGTATCCTCGATAAGCACACGGCCGCTGTTGATGGATGCCGCATTTCCGGCGTGGTCAACCGCCGTCACGGTCAGTTCACCGTCATACGCATGGGTGATCATGCAGGAATAGGTACCGTCACCGTTGTCGGTCAGCGGGTAGCTCCGGCCGTCCTCGGTGGAAGCCGTCAGCTGCTCAAGGCTGCTCTGGGCATCGGACACCGTCACCGTCAGTTTCATCTGGTTTCTGGAGGTCGTCTCGAACAGGCCGAGCAGACTCACCGGTCCGTTCTCCTGTTCCAGCGGGAGATCGGTTTCTTCCAGCTGGATACCGCCGTCAAACACCGGCGCTGTGCGGTCAATCCGCAGAGTCGCCGACGGGGCGTTAACGTATCCGCCGCTGCTGTCCTTGACGCGGACATGCAGGGTGTAGATACCGTCTTCCGTGGGCAGCGGCACTTCAATGCTGGAACCGGTGTAGGCACATTCGGTCCATGTCTGCCCGTCAAAGGAGTACTCGACCTGCTGTGCATCCGGGATATTGGCATTGATGAAAACAGGTTGATCCCACTGCATGGTCCATCCCGCATCGTTGGTATCCGGCAGGGTGACCGATACTGTTCCGGCCGTTTTCTGCTGGTTTTCGATGTTGAGGACATAGGTTTTCGGTGCGGCAGCCTGGTCGGCAGGCGTGACCACGACCTTCACGCAGTTGGTATTTTCGTTGGGCGTATCGTTGACCCGGGTATACTGCAGCGGCACGGAAGCCGACACAGAGCCGGTGCCTTCTGCCAGCAGAGTCCCGCTGGTATCGTACAGAGCCAGCGTCGACTGGCTGCCGGCAGCCACAGCCGTGACCGTCGTCTGCGTCAGGTTTTCGGCCTGTGCTTCATAGGTCAGCACATCGCTGGAGAAGTTGAAGCTGACGCCGCTTGCTTTCAGGCTGGCCAGGTCAGCATTCATCTCGTCGGCAGCAGCCACAAAGGGCACCACTTCCACCGAGCTTCCCAGCATTGTGAAGGAAACCGAGCGGGTGATCCGCTGTTCGGGGCCAAAGTCCAGCAGGTCTTCTGCGGTATCGGCCAGGTAACGGCTTTCCAGCACAGTACCGTTTTCATCCAGCAGGCTGACCAGTGCATTCCAGGAGGTGGTCTCCTGCATGTTCAGATTCTGCAGTTCCACCGTTGCCGTCGTGACGGTATCGTTGGACAGCTGCACCGTACTGCGCAGAGGGCTGTTGCTTTCCAGGTCCTTGCCCAGCGCCGTAAACTGCAGCATGGCGGTGTTGTTGACCAGGTTATACTCACTGATCTGCTGGTCATTCTTTTCGATCCAGGCTTTGCAATAGACCGGGATGCCCGAATCGGGGACTTCTTCGTATCCCTTGTCGCTCAGATACTGCTTCAGGTCAAAGGTAAGCTGCGCGGTATAAGCACCCGCATCCACCAGTGCCAGCTGCTCGTCTGTGCTGAGGGTAATCACATCCAGACCGGGCAGGCTTTCGGTATAACCGCTGTCCGTATAGAAGCCCAGCTTGACGGTCTGACCGGAACCGGCCAGAGGCGTTTCAGAGTCATTGTACAGGGTCACGGCAAATGTCCGGACGCCGTCTTCTTCCTGAATGATATCGGTCGTGGAAATACCCACATCCGGAATCGTCAGGCGCAGCGTCCCTTCCGCCGTCATGGTCTGTCCGTTGCTGAAGGTGACTTCCACCTTGTAGGCAGGGTCTACGACCGCATCATCCGGCACCGGGTAGTCCAGAGTCAGCTGCACGCTCTGGTTGGGCTGAATCAGGATCGCATCGCTGTCAAACAGCCGGCTTTCCTCGCCCACGGTCAGCTGCACAGACGTAATGTTGTGAATGCCGTTGTTGGTCACGGTGAATTGAACCGGCAGGAGGAATCCGCGCATCATATTACCCAGATCCACATCCACGCCGTCCACGGCAAAGTCATCCTGATAGGTGGCTGTCGCCGTATACATACCGCTGGTGGAAGTGGGTACCAGAACCGGGGTTTCCTCATTGGTTTCCGGGTCCGGCACCGTAATGCCGCTGTCCGTTTCTCCCGTATAATGAGAGCCCAGGATCAGGGCTTTGATCTGGTTTTCCCCGCTGGAATATGCGGAGAAGGCATCAATGGCGGTTCCGTCTTCCATCTGCGCCAGGTCCACCACCGCACTGGTGTGGATACGGCCGTTTTCTTCCGCAAAGCGGACCGCACGCAGCAGGCCCGTCTGCGCCGCTGTGCTGTCAGTGGTCTGGCTGTCGTCCAGGGCGGTCCATACCAGGGAGAGGGAATCGACCGTGGCCGAAGCCGCCTGCACAAAGCGGAAGTTGGCATCCACCGAAAGGTTTCTGCCGCCGGTGGCCTGTGCAAGGCTGTCGGTCAGCCCCACATCTGCCGTGGTGATGATCCCGTCCCCATTCACCGAGGCCAGCCGGATATCGCTCTGCATGGTCTGGGTATCAGGATTCTGCTCCTGACGATACCAGCCCATAACGAACTGTTCGCTGCCCTGCAGGACAGCGGTGGTGATCTGCGGGTTTTCATCCAGCACTTCATCGCTGGTCAGCTGCTGGTTTTTCACAACCTGCTGGTTGGAATCCACCACACTGTATACGATCTCATAGTTTTCGGTGTTGCTGGTTTCCTCGGCCGGGGTGCGGTCCAGCGTATACACGATGGCAGCCGTACCATCCTCCAGCATGGCAGCCTGCAGGCCCATCACGGAGCCGGAGGTGCCGTTGTAGACGGTGACCGGTTCGCTCCATTCCTGCGTATCCCGGTTGTACCGCGCGGCCAGAATCTGTTCGGAACCGCTAAAATCGGTCACGTTGTTTTCGTCGGTGATCACAACACTGCGCCACGCCACAAAAACATCGCTGCCGTTGGTGGCAACCACCGGAGCCAGGTCAGGTGTTGCGTTGTCGGTCAGGCGCCGGCTGGTCCAGGTACCATTTTCGTACAGGCTCACCACAACTTCCGCCGCATTGACAAGCAATGCCTGCTCTGCCGCGGTCAGGGTATCGCCGGCGTCCTTGTTCAGCTGGTTTTTCTGCTGTACCCAGACGGCCGCCGCAAACGCACTGTTGCCGGCCACGCTCAGATTGGAATCGCCGTAGCCGCCCAGGGTGTTACCCACATCAATGGCCCCCAGATCTTCGTATCCGGCACTGTTGTATGTTGCATAACTGGCCGTGGTCTTCGCCACATCGGTGCTGCCGGAGTCAGACAGATAGACGAACATCTGCCCGTCTTCGGTCAGTTCGGGATTGGCATGGGGGTATGCGTTTGTCTGAAGTGCCACCGGGGCGCCGTTGACATCGTCCAGAGAAAGGGTCGCCAGTTCGGTGTTGCTGTTCCAGCTTCTCTCCCCTTCTGCCAGATAATCTCGGCTTTCCAGGGTTGCGGTATTGGACACCGGAACCAGCTGCGGATTCGCCACCATGTACAGCATTGTGGCCTGCATGATGTCATCATCATCCTCAATGGAGCCGCCGGTGGTCTTTTCCCAGTAATCCTGAATCTTTTCCCAGTTGTTGTAGACCCAGGTCTTGGTATAACTGGCCGAAGCCAGCACGGTCTCATAGCTGATGAACAGGAACGCTGCATAGAAGCGGATGCCTACCTGTCCGTTGACGGTCAGCGACTGTCCGGACAGGACCTGTTCGCTGGCATTCTTCAGGTATTCCCGGTTCAGCCAGCTGTTCTGGTTATCGAGGGCAATTTCGCCAAAGACACCGATCTTCAGTGCAATGACGGAATAGTCAAAGCCCAGGCCGCCGAATGCATTGAGGTAGGCGTAAACGCGCAGGGTGCTGAGATAATCGGTGACATAATCGCTGTTCACCGAATCCTGCCACGCCTGCACGACGCCGTTGTAGGAGCGTTCTTCATACAGAGCTTTGGCGTTGAAATCCACCGCCACAGCGGCGCCAAGGCCCAGTTCAGCCGTGACCGGGATGGGGCCTACCCAGGAATTGAACAGCCAGTGGTAGCCCATGCCGCCGCCCACATTGAAACCACCGCCATGAATGATGGTTTCCCAGCGGTCGGTCTCATAGTTGTAGACGACTTCGCCTTCATAGTAGCCGGAGATATTGTAGTAAATGTCATCATCTCCGCCCTTCTGTTTGCTGGCTACGGCCGCCAGTTCCTCTTTCTGCTCGTTCAGGTATTCGCCCTTGAGCATGGCGCGTACGTCCATCAGCCCGGGAGTCTGGTTGGACTGAGTATCTTCCGAAGTTTCAAAGTACAGCTCATCGTCCATGTTGCCCTTGCCCGCCTGGATCAGCACATTGAAGCGGGTGGGGTCCTCGGTGGCCGCGATCTGCATGGTAAACAGAGAGGTGGAAAAGCTCACAGCCTCCAGCGTATCCAGGCCGGCACCGATCAGGGCGTCACCGAAGCTCAGGGAGCCGCCGTCCACGGTCATCATGTCCTTCAGCTGCACCAGAATGGAGGTCGTGCCGCTGTTGGGGTCCAGAACACTGGCCGTGCCGAGCATATTGATCACACGGAACGAGACCGGCAGGGTCTGCACCACGGTAGTCGCATCCTGTTTGAGCTGATACTGAATTCCACGGCTGTACTTGGACTGCATCCAGACGGTGGATTCGTTGAGTTTCTGGCTGTGTTTTGTCACCGTAATGGTGCTGAACGGATACCGGAAGGTCTGATAGCTCTGGCCGGTAGGCACCGTGCCGAATTCATCCTGCAGCTCCACGCTGGCTTCCCCAAGGGTATCCGGGTCTTTGCCCCACCACAGGATTGTGGTGTCGATCACCGTAGCGGTCTGGGTTGCACTGGGGCCCAGTTTGCCGGTGTAACCCAGAATATTCCGCGGTGTAGCCGCCAGACTGTCGGTCCGATAGGTCTGTGCCGCGATAAAGGGTTCTGCCTTGTCCGCTTTGGTCAGCTGAACGTTGGCGGCTGCCGTGCGGATCAGGTTATCCTGGTTCAGGCGGCTGTTCTGTGAGAGCAGAACGGGCCGATAGCTGTTGTCCGGGAAAACCACTTCAAAGTCAAATTCCAGGCTGTCGTCCGCCCGCAGTTCTTCCTGCGGGTCTTCGCTCCAGAACTTGGTAACGTCCATCTGGATCTGAAGCTTGCCGTCCGCTCCCAGCGTGACGGTCTCGCCTTCACCGGAGATTTCGGCCGCTGCGCAGTAGGCACCGTTTTTGTACACGCCGCCGCGGTAGGTCAGCTCACCCGTGTAGGGCGTTCCGTCCGGTTTCTGGATGTAGAAGGTCACCTGGGCCGGCTCACGCAGACGCAGGTTGTTTACCGGATACAGCCCCATCTTGGAGGCATCCTCCTCACCGGAGGCAAGGGTGTTGGCGAAGATCGTGCCCAAATAGGTACTGCCTTCGTAGGTGGACTTCAGATGAATGTCGCTGGCGATGCCGCTTTCCTCATACAGAGCCAGCGCACCGTCCGCGTTTGTGTAAACGGTCTTCTGTTCGTCGTTTCCGTTAGTGTAGGTCAGTTCCGTTTCCGTTTTGGGAGAGACCTGGAACAGATACAGCTTGTCTTTCAGGGTCTCCACGGTCACATTCACCGAAGTTTCCATGCCGGTCTTGTCGTGAACGGCCCGGATCGTGGCCTGACCATCCTTCAGACCCGAAAGAATGAATTCTTCGGAGGGGCGGTAGGTGGTGTAGCTGTAATTTTCGATCCGGTCATACAATCCGCCCTGCTGATAATTGATGCTGGCCACGCTGCTGTCCGTAGACATCCAGCGGATCTTGTCCGTCACCTGGGCCCAGGCATAATCGCCGTAGTTGATGCTGATGGTATTGCCCAGATTGATGTCCCGGTTCAGTGCCAGGATTTCTTCGCTGCTCATGCCGCTGATGTTGGAAATATTGCTCAGCAGCGTTTCGTCGCCCTTCTGCCCGTTCACAAGAATGTCCAGGGCATCGCTGTTATACACATAGAACAGCATGGAGTCGTACGACCAGGTGGAATCCTTCTTGTTCTTGGCCTTGACGTTGACGGTATAAATATCGTACAGCGTTCCTTCGCTGACCTGCGTGACCGGAATGTCATACTGGCCATTGTAGGTACCGCTTTCATCGGTTGCCGTCATACCGAAAGTGAAACCGTTTTCGGGATCATAGGTAATGCGGCTTTCCTCGATCAGCGTATCGTTGCGGGTAACACTGAATTCAAACTCGCCTTCGTTTTTGCTGTCAAAGCAGGAAAGGGTCCACTGGACCGGGATGGTGGTCTGGCTGTCCAGCAGATAAATATTGGACGGCTTTTCCATCTGCACCACCGCAGCCGGAGAGCTGACCACAATATACGCTTTGGCAGTCAGAATACTGTCGTTCAGCGGGTGCTTGGTCTGCACGGTCACGGTATAGCTGGGAACATCATCCACCGAAATTTCTGTTACATCCTCTTTCGGGATGGAAAAACTGGTCACATTCCGCAGCGGGTATTCGTCGCTGTTCTGGTAAACCTTGAGCGGCTGTGCGGTTGCCAGGGCTTCCTCATCCAGATTCCCTGCATACAGTCTGACCGTGAAATCGGTATCCACCGGCGGGTCGATGTCATTCTGGTTCTTGTAGATGATGTTGGTGGACCAGAACAGCTGGGCGTCACTGCCCTGAACAACATAAATTTTGCTCAGATCTTCCGGAATGGTCAGGACAGGGTCACCGCCCGGGGAAACTGTGATGGTCCGGGTCTCCAGGTAGACGTTCTGTTCCGGGTCCATATCCCCGTTGGTGGCCGTCAGCCGGAAAGTCACCTGGCCAGCAGCCCGGGGCAGGATCGTTCCGTCTTCGGTGATGCCTGCCACCTCTTCGTTATTACTGCTCCACTGGAACGCCGGGTATGTGGCATCCCCGCTGTAGCTGTAGCTCAGCTTTGTAGAGCGGTCGGCGGCCAGATAGACCACATCCTCCTGCCCGGATACCCATTCATCCGGGTACAGGATGCTCATATCCTCGGTTTTGGCAAAGACCACCGGTTCCACGACAAAGTCGGTATAGGCTCCCATCACACAGGTGTACTGCGAAGCATCCGCCCCCGCAGTGTCCGCGTAATAGAGTTCCACGCGCATGTTGCGTTCGGCCCCATCCAGAACGGCAGGCAGTTCCGCGGTACCGGTCAAGGCAGAGCCGTCCCCGGACAGGGTCAGGTCGATCAGCGTGTTGCCGCCGTCAATGGAGGCTTTGACCCGTCCGACGGCATCCTCCTGTTCCAGCCATTTGGAGTAGGCTGTATCCACACCCACGGTGATGGAGGCCGTCTTCTGGGTAGGAGCATAGGTCTGGGAATCCAGGGTGATTCCCGTGAAGGTATTTTCCACCACCTGGTCGGTCAGCTGTACGCCTTCCAGGGTGCGGGAAGTGGTGTCGGTATATTTCTTTTCCGTATCCGTCTTCCACCACACGTCCGCATAAAAACGGGTGGCCTGGATACCGGAAACATTGATGGAGGCCGAGGGGTGTTCCGGCACGGTATACAGGAAGGTGTGCTGATAAGAATAGGTTGCATCCCCTGCTGTGCTGACCAGTTCCCCGTCCAGCCCGGCAACGCTGATTTTGGTACCGCTGTTGCCGCGCACCGGCTCACTGAACGTCACCGTGATGGGGACCACATCGCCGGGATAGTATGTACCGGCAGGCGCCGTCACCGACTTCACCGTACAGGGGGCTTTCTGGTCGAAGTAGCCCTGGAACCAGAACCAGTTGTTCAGCGTGCCATTTTTGTACTGAGCACCAAAGCTCATGGAGGTCTGGTTCAGAAACTGCTGCCGGTTAGCAGCAATATCATATTCCAGCACGACATTCACGCCATTTCCGGCCCAGTCAACACTCTCATTTGTAATCTTGACCAGCTTGGAATCATCATATCCGGACGTAATTCCCGGCAGGAAGAGGGTGAGATACATATTGTTGATATCCTCGAAAAGCAGGCGGGCATTTGAGGTAAATGTATCAATCAGGCCCTCCCGGATATACTCACGCAAATCCTGATTATTCTGCACAAAATCAAAGCGGAAACTCATGTTTCCCTGACTTTTATCGGTGAAATACATGCCACCGCGCAAGCCGGGAGCGTTCCGCACAGACGTATCGGTATCACTGTTGGGTGTTACATTATAGCGGCTGGAAATCCACTCAATGGACCCGTTTCCGAAAAAGATGTCATAATCGTAATTGCCGTTAATATTCACCTGCAGGTTCAGGCTTCTGCGGTCGCCGTCAAACAGCACATTGCGGGGATTATAACACTGAATGAAAAAGGGCCGTGCACCCTCCCAGCGGTCGGATGCATACACATCGGCAGAAACATCTTCCCCCACATGCGCACTGACCGTTTTGGTCTGCACCGTTACGGATTGTTCCGTTTCACCCGGCTGGAAAGTTACGGTGCCGGAAACCGGCTCGTAATGCTTTCCGGCAGTGGCAGCACCGTCCAGCGTGCGATAATCAAAAGACACAGCGTAGGGCAGCGCTTTGGACAGGGTAAAGGTAAAGGTGGCACTTTCCCCCTGATTCACCGTCACCACCTGGGTGGCAACCGCTACCCGGGCCAGCTGGCTCTTGTATCCGGCGTCCATCGCGGCGGTGTCCTGTTCCTCCGACGGCTGCACCGAAAGCGTCATACCACTTTCATTCAGCTGTTCCACCAGAGAGGCCAGTGCTTCCTGATGTTCTTCCGTAACCTGCACGTCGGTAGAAAAGTAGGTGTCCTGAATGCGGCTGAGCTCATCTTCAATTCCAAGGAGGGTCTTCAGGTCCCCCATGGTCAGCTCCTGCCCGTCCACCGTACAGGTCTGCGTCAGGTCAAACTCCGGGTCTGCCAGCAGTTCCCGGGCCTGTTCCAGAGAAAGGCTGCTGCCGTTGAATTCGATCTGATAGGTGCGCAGGTTGCCGTTTTCATCCAGCAGACCTTTCTGTTCCAGGTTCTGTGCCAGAGCCGTGCCGGCTTCCTCGCCATACTGCTCGGTCAGATAATTCATCAGCGGTGTGTCGGCTGCAGCACTTTCCGGCGTTTCTGCCGCAAAGGCCGCGCCGGGCAGCATGCCCACAGTCATTGCCGCTGTCATAAAAAAGGCAAGGAACCTTGTTCCCCATTTATACCTCATGAAGTACCCTCCAGCGTCCAAAAATAAAATTCCACACACAATTTTCCCCTTCTCCGCACAATTGGGGCAAGCGGTACAATCGTGCCAGGGCGGCCCTCAGCAGGCACGCCAGTCTCTGTTTTTTCATTCCATATCCTCCTGCGATTGATCACAACAAAAAAGTGCACCGGCCCCGGATGGGCAGAATACACTTTGACAGGCTCTATAAACGGGCAAGGAAAAAGCGGGCCTGTACGTCTTCTTCCGAAGAATCGAAAGTACCGTCCCGCCATGTGGCAGCCTCAGCAGGCATATGTGTTACACACTGCCTTTTTTCATTCCATATACGGATTTTCCGTTATGCCACCTTATATTTTGTCTGCCCTTTTCCAAATTGTTTTCCTTTTTTCACATGAAAAAGTCAGGTTTTATTAAGCAAGTATAATTCTTAATGAGAATTCCATTTCATTTTATAGTTTCGTTACTTGATTTCGTCTTATAACATATCACTTTTTTCCTTTTTTATCAATACTTTTCAGGCAAATTTATACTAGATTTTACCATTTTTATGCAGAATATCCACATATTCCGCATTATCCTCTTTTTTCTTGGCCGGATATGTCAATTTTCTTTTTCTGCTTCTCCGGCCAGGCTCACCGCCAAATAAAAAAAGCCCGCCGAGACGTTGGTCTCGGCGGGCTTTTTCCGTTTAACGGAGAAGAAATGGGAGAGAAAAGAGTGTCAGATTATTCCTGGGGCAGGTGCCACTTCCAGTTCAGGATTTCGGGCATATCCTGGCCCACCTCGTGGATGTAGTTCTTATGCTCCACGAGCTTGTCGTTCATCTGCTGGATCAGGTAAGCGCCGCGGTTGCCCAGCTGAGGCAGATGCTGGATGGCATCCTTGACCAGGTGGAAGCGGTCGATCTCATTCTGCACACGCATATCGAACGGCGTGGTGATGGTGCCTTCCTCCTGATAGCCATGGACGCTGAGGTTGCGGTTGGCACGCTCATAAGTCAGCTCATGGATCAGGGTCGGATAGCCATGGAAGGCGAAGATGATGGGCTTGTCCTTGGTGAACAGAGCGTTATAGTCTGCATCGGACAGGCCGTGAGGATGTTTGGTGTTGGGTTCCAGCTTCATCAGGTCCACAACGTTGACCACGCGGATCTTCAGCTCGGGCAGGGCGTCACGCAGGATGGTGACAGCCGCCAGAGTTTCCAGAGTCGGGGTGTCGCCGCAGCAGGCCATGACCACGTCGGGCTCTTCGCCGGCGTCGTTGGAAGCCCACTCCCAGATGCCGACGCCCTGGGTGCAGTGCTTGACAGCCTGCTCCATGGTCAGCCACTGGGGACGGGGATGCTTGGAGGTGACCAGCACGTTCACATAGTCACGGCTGCGGATGCAGTGATCGAAGCAGGACAGCAGGCAGTTGGCATCCGGCGGCAGATACAGGCGAACCACGTCGGCCTTCTTGTTGGCGATATGATCCAGGAAGCCGGGGTCCTGATGGGTGTAGCCGTTGTGGTCCTGCTGCCACACGTTGGAGGACAGGATCAGGTTCAGGGAAGCAATGCTCTGGCGCCAGGGCAGCTGGTTGCAGACCTTGAGCCACTTGGCATGCTGGGCCACCATGGAGTCCACCACGCGGATGAAGCTCTCATAAGAGGCAAAGAAACCGTGACGACCGGTGAGCAGATAGCCTTCCAGCCAGCCTTCGCACATATGCTCGGACAGCATGGAGTCCATGATGCGGCCGTCCTGGGCCAGGAACTCGTCTCCTTCCACGGTGGTGGAGTTCCAGTCGCGGTTGGTGGCTTCGAAGCACTTGTACAGACGGTTGGACATGGTCTCGTCCGGTCCAAAGATACGGAAGTTCTTGGCGTCGGCGTTGAGTTTGAACAGGTCGCGGATGTAGCCGCCCAGTTCGATCATATCCTGCTTTTCCACGCTGCCGGGAGCAGGCAGGTCGATGGCGTAGTCCTTGAAATCGGGAGTACGCAGGTCACGCAGCAGCTTGCCGCCGTTGGCATGGGGGTTGGCCGCAATGCGGCGGTCGCCCTTGGGTGCCAGTTCCTGCAGTTCGGGGATCAGGCGGCCATTCTCGTCAAACAGTTCTTCGGGATGATAGCTGTGCAGCCATTCCTCGATCTGCTGGAGGTGCTCTTCCTGGTTGGGAGTGCCCAGGGTGATGTCGATGGGCACCTGGTGGGCACGGAAGGTACCCTCGATGGGCTTGCCGTCCACCACCTTCGGGCCGGTCCAGCCCTTGGGGGTGCGCAGCACGATCATGGGCCACTGGATATGACCCATATCCTCGCCGGCGCGGGCACGGCGCTGGATGTCGTGGATCTCCTCGATGACGGTATCCAGGGTATCGGCCATCTTGGCATGCATGGTCATGGGGTCGTCGCCCTCGACAAAGTAGGGCTTCCAGGAGCAGCCCAGGAAGAAGTGTTCGATCTCTTCATGGGTCATACGGCCGAAGACAGTGGGGTTGGAGATCTTGTAGCCGTTCAGGTGCAGGATGGGCAGCACAGCGCCGTCGCCCTTCGGGTTCAGGAACTTGTTGGACTGCCAGCTGGTGGCCAGGGGGCCGGTCTCCGCTTCGCCGTCGCCCACGGTGACCGCGGCGATCAGGTCCGGGTTATCGAACACGGCACCGAAAGCATGGGCGATGGAGTAGCCCAGCTCGCCGCCTTCGTTGATGGAGCCCGGAGTTTCGGGAGCCACATGGCTGGAGATGCCGCCCGGGAAGCTGAACTGCTTGAACAGCTTCTTCATGCCCTCTTCATCCTGGCTGATGTTGGGGTACACTTCGCTGTAAGTGCCGTCCAGGTAGGCATTGGCAACAAAGAAGTTGCCGCCATGGCCCGGGCCGGAGATCAGGATCAGATCCTGGTCGTACTTCTTGATGACGCGGTTCAGGTGAACATAGACAAAGTTCTGGCCAGGCACGGTGCCCCAGTGGCCGACGATCTTCTTCTTCACGTCGTCACGGGTCAGAGGACGGCGCAGCAGGGGGTTGTCCAGCAGGTAGAGCTGACCGGCGGCCAGATAGTTGGATGCCCGCCAGTAGGCGTTAATGCGCTGCAGCTCTTCTTGAGAAAGGCTCATGGGTAGTTCCTCCTTGTGTTTTTCTCCAGTTCTCAGGCGAAGGGATTTTCAGTGGGGTACGGCAGGGTCTTGGGCTGGTTGTAGGCGATGTCGCCAATACCCAGGAACTTGAAGACTTCAAACAGGGCCTTGCCGCAGTGTGCAAAAGCCACGG